>CANHRM010000024.1 GCA_947463725.1 Actinomycetota bacterium
GCACTGTGACCATCACAGTAGGCTAGCCAAATGTCTAAAGCGAAAATTAATGGCCCGCGGCTTGGTGCTCACACCCCTACTTCAGGTGGAATGGCCAAGCGTTCGATCGCTTATGCCGAACTAACTGGCGCTGAAGTTATTCAAGTTTTTGCCTCTAACCCACGCGGATGGGCAATGCCTGAAGCCAACCCAGTAGCTGACGAAGAATTTCGTAGTAAAGCTGCAGCGCTAGACATTCTCACCTACGTTCACGCTCCATTTTTAATTAACTTAGGTTCACCAACAGTTGGAACATATGAAAATTCAGTTGCCTCAACTGCTTACTCTTTAAAACGTGGCGCAGATATTGGCGCACTCGGTGTAGTTATCCATACTGGTTCAGCTGTTGATGTTAATAATGTTGAGAATGCGTGGAAACAGATTCACGAAGGCATGATGCCGGTCCTTAATGCTTTAGGTGACGATGCGCCAATGCTTCTGCTTGAACCAACTGCAGGCCAAGGTCAATCGCTAGTTAAGAAACTAGATGATCTAACTAATTATTTGAAAGCTTTGGAATATCATCCAAAAGTGGGCATCTGTCTTGACACATGTCACGTATTTGCAGCTGGCCATGACATTGCCAAAAAAGGTGGCATGACTGAAACTATTGATCTCCTGATTGAAATTGCTGGAGCTGAACGATTCCAGCTCGTACACGCCAATGATTCAATGGACGTTTGCGGTGCGCTTAAAGATCGCCACCAAAATATCGGCGAGGGCCATATCGGATTAGCTGCTTTCCAAGAGATGCTTGATCACCCGGTAATGAAAAATGTGCCAATGGTTCTAGAAACTCCTGGAATGGAACCCGAGCACGGTAAAGAGATTGCGATGCTTAAGAAAATGCGTGGATGAGCGCGCGTCATAATCTGCAATTAAAACTGGCACCTTGGGCATTGCTTACAGTTTCAGTTGCTTGGGGATTAGCTTTCGTTGTTATGAAGCCCGCAATTGAGCGACAAAGCGTAAATAACTTTCTTTTTACCCGGTTCGTCCTTGCCGTATTAGTAATGTTCTTGATTCGTCCGCAAGTGATTAAATTATTTACTAAAGATCTGATGCTTCGTGGATTTGGCGCAGGTCTATTTCTAGGCGGCGGCTACATCTTGCAGACAGTTGGGCTGGCCAATACCGGCGCTGCTATAACGGGATTTGTAACTGGGTTGTATGTAATCCTGACGCCATTATTCGCAGCCGTTATCTTCAAAGAACGCATTTCGTTTACCACTTGGCTCTATGTTTTTGTGGCAACCATTGGGTTAGGGCTTCTTTCGCTTCACGGTTGGTCTGTTGGTTACGGTGAATTCCTAGTCTTCTTAAGTGCAATCGCATTTGCTGCTCACATAACCGCTCTTAGCAAGTGGTCGGCTGGTCGTGATGTTTATGCCATGACCATAACTCAATTAATAATGTGCGCAATCTTGACGGGTATTGCTTCATCAATTGAAGGTTACGCACCACCACCTGATTTTGGTGTCTGGGCAGTAGTTATCTTCACCGCTGTCTTTTGTACTGTGATCGCTTTCATCGTGCAGACTTGGTCGCAAGCTCATATGTCGGCCACCAAGGTGGCGGTAATTTTGACCATGGAAGTAGTTTTCGCGGCAATCTTTGCCATAATTTTCGGTGGCGAACGCTTAACCCCACAGTCAGCTATCGGTGGAATTTTGGTAGTGGCTGCCATGTATCTAATTGTTCTAAAGGAAGCGTGAGAGACTACCGCCATGAGAGTTGACCTACGTTCAGATACCGTCACTGCGCCATCGGCTGCAATGCGCGAAGCAATTGCTAGTGCACCAGTTGGCGATGATGTTTATGGCGATGACCCAACCGTTAATTCACTTGAAGAACGTGTTGCTGCAATGTTTGGCAAAGAAGCTGGCGTGTTTACGCCAACAGGTTCATTAGCTAACCAACTTGCAATTCGCATGTTGGTAGCACCAGGTGAAGAACTTTTAGCTGAAACTAATTCACATATCGTTCGCGCCGAACTTGGGGCTGCGGCAACTTTCTCTGGCATCACAACTCGTACTTGGCCGGCTATAAATGGTTTATTAAATGCATCAGATGCACTTGATATCGCGCGTCCAGATTCTGGCCCATACCTAGTTTCAACCACAGCTATTGCAGTTGAAAATACCCATAACTTTGGCGGTGGCACTGTTCAGCCAATTTCTGAGATTGCTGCTCTTCATGCGGGTGCACAAAAGCTTGGATTAGCGATGCATTTAGATGGTGCCCGCATCTGGAATGCCCATGTTTCTAGTGGGGTTTCATTTTTGGAATATGGAAAGTATTTCGACACCATCAGCGTCTGTTTATCTAAAGGTTTAGGCGCACCAGTTGGTTCAGTAATGCTTTCGACTAAAGAACGTGTTACTAAAGCTCGCGTATGGCGCAAACGTTACGGCGCAGGCATGCGCCAAATCGGAATACTTGCAGCTGCTGGCCATTACGCACTTGATCACAATATTGCGGTGTTAGTTGAAGATCATCGACGCGCCAAAGAGATTGCAGTTGCTTTAAATTCAGTAGTGCCATCAGTAATTGATCCGGCAACTGTTCAGACAAATATCGTTGGCCTTGATTTAGCTGGTTTAAGTATTACAGCGGCTGAATTAGCTACTCGTTGCAAAGCTGAAGGTTTATTGATTGGCGCGCTTGGCCCAAAGTATGCGCGCTTAGTTACCCATTTAGATATTGATGATGCGAGTACTGCTTATGCGATCGAAGTTTTAAAGCGCGCCCTCATGGCTTAATAGCCATTCTTTTTTGTTAACACCGTACGCGTAGTTTCCTAGAGCTCCACCACTTTTAACAATACGGTGACACGGCACAACTAACATGATCGCATTTTTGGCGCATGCAGTTCCGGCTGCTCGAACTGCCGCTGCTGAACCAGCACGATCTGCTAAATCTGCATAAGTTATAACCGCGCCGGCACGTACTTTGCGCATTGCTTTCCAAGCTGATTGAGAAAATGTCGCACCTGGTTGTCTGACTGAAATTCCATTAATCGCAGAGATATCACCGTCGAAGTAATCAGCAATTAAATCGCTAATAATCGGAATGCTTTTTACAACTTTAATTTCGCGGATCTGGTCTGCAATATCCAAACCAGCTTTGAGCGCAGAAATATTTGAAAGATTTGCGCCAAGCAAGACATGTTCATCGGCAATTAAATTTAAATTGCCGATCGGGGTCTTGCTAGTGGTAATTAAAAGCGTCACAGGTGAAACTTAACGGTCGCGCAACATCTCCGCTACTAAAAATGCTAACTCAAGTGATTGGGAATGATTTAGGCGTGGATCGCAGGCGCTTTCATAGCGGGAAGCTAGATCTTCGTGTGAAATCTGCTCACCGCCGCCTACGCACTCGGTGACATCATCACCAGTTAGCTCAATATGTATGCCGCCTGGGTGTGTGCCCAGCGCCTTATGTACTTCGAAGAAGCCTTTAACTTCATCGAGAACATCATCAAATTTACGAGTCTTGTAGCCACTTGGTGCTTCGTATGTATTGCCATGCATTGGATCGCAGACCCAAAGAACTTTAGCCCCTGACTTTGTTACGCCATCGACAAGAGCTGGCAGAACTTCGCGAATCTTTCCTGCACCCATACGGGTAATAAATGTTAAGCGGCCTGGTTCACGATCTGGATCAAGCCGATCGATCAAAGTTAAGGCATCTTCAACTGTGGACTTTGGTCCTAGCTTCACACCGATTGGATTGCGAATTTTTGAAGCGAAATCAATATGCGCGCCATCTAGTTGACGAGTGCGTTCACCGATCCAGAGGAAGTGCGCTGAAACATCGTACGGAAGATCGGTACGTGAATCTATTCGAGTTAGCGCCTTTTCGTATTCGAGGATTAACGCTTCGTGGCTGGAGTAGAAATCAACTGTCTTAAATTCTTCGGGGCTAACGCCAGCTGAAGTCATAAACGCAAGTGCGCGACCAATCTCTTGAGCCATCGCTTCGTAACGCTCGCCTACTGAGCTATCGCGAATAAACCCTTTATTCCATTCGTGCACTTGGCGCAGATCTGCAAAACCACCTTGGGTAAATGCGCGCACCAAGTTCAGAGTTGCAGATGAAGTGTTGTAAACACGAACTAAACGATCTGGATTTGGTGTGCGGGACTCAAGGGTGAACTCAAGATCATTAACCGCATCTCCTCGGTAGGCAGGCAGTGTTACGTCGCCGCGAGTTTCATTGTCATTTGATCTTGGCTTAGCAAATTGCCCGGCCATGCGACCAACTTTTACAACTGGCAAACTTGAGTAGTACTGCAGAACAGCTGCCATCTGCAAGATTGTCTTGATGCGATTGCGAATCGAATCAGCAGTTGCAGCCACGAAAGTTTCGGCGCAGTCGCCACCTTGTAACCAGAATGCTTTTCCTTCAGCAGCTAAGGCAATCTTGGCTTTTAAGTTATCGCATTCACCCGCGAAAACTAGTGGCGGAAAAGCTTTTAACTGATTAACGGCCTTAGTTACCGGCTCGCCATCTAAGCCACCTGGCCACTGCGGTTGTTGGGCCGCAACGAGTCCAGGCGTGAATAGATTATCCAGGGAAGAAGTCATGGCTTAAGAATAGAGAATCTAAGGTAATGGTGTTGACCAATTATCCGAAGAAAACCTCGGCCTCTGCGTAAAGTGAAGGATCAACGGTCTTTAGCTTGTCTGTTGCTGAAGCCAGCGGAACTCGAGCGATCGAGGTTCCGTGTAATGCAACCATCTTGCCCCAGTCGCCTTCGCTGGCAGCAGTAATTGCCATCAAACCAAAGCGAGTAGCCAACACGCGATCGAAAGCACTTGGAGTTCCGCCGCGCTGTACGTGGCCGAGAACTACGGTGCGAGATTCGTGACCAGTCTTGGCCTCAACAGATTGGGCCAACCATTCACCGATACCAGAAAGCTTTACGTGACCGAAAGCATCAAGAGTTTGATCCTTGATAACCATGTCGCCATCTTGTGGGATCGCGCCTTCAGCAATAACGATGATTGGGGCTTGTCCTTTTTCAAAGCAAGAATTTACATATGCGCAAACTTTGTCGAGCGAGAACTTAACTTCTGGAATCAATACACAAGCTGCGCTACTTGCCATACCTGAATGAAGTGCAATCCAGCCAGCATGGCGGCCCATTACTTCAACGATCAAAGCGCGGTGATGTGATTGCGCTGTTGTATGCAAGCGATCAATTGCTTCGACTGCAATATTTACTGAAGTATCAAAACCAAATGTGTAGTCGGTGTTATTTAGATCGTTATCGATCGTCTTTGGCACACCTATAACTTTTACGCCAAGTGCGTCTAACTTGGTCGCAACACCTAGTGTGTCTTCGCCACCAATTGCGATCAAGGCATCAAGACCGGCAGCTGCCAGATTCTCTTTAATTCGTTCAACGCCATTTTCAATTTTAAATGGATTGGTGCGTGATGAACCAAGAATGGTTCCACCCAAAGGCAAGATATCGCGAGTGTTCTCAAGCGTTAGCGGCATAGTCAAACCCTCTAGTGGGCCTTTCCAGCCATCGCGAAAACCTACGAACTCATGACCATATTCTTTGATGCCCTTTTGAACTACACCGCGAATCACTGCATTTAAGCCTGGGCAATCTCCGCCACCAGTAAGGATTCCAATACGCATTTTCGTAAACTCCAATATCGCCGTCAATTAGATTCGTAAAATTTAAGTTGAGAAATCTAAATATTCATATGGTCAACGTTGACGATCACAGTCTAGCCTTGCCCCATGAGCCAAAGCGAACAAAACCTAGTTGCCGGCGTAGATTCCTCGACCCAATCTGTGAAATTGGTTATTCGAAACGCCATTACCGGTGAGTTAGTGCGCAGTGGCCGTGCCAGTCACCCAGATGGCACCGAAGTAAATCCCACACTTTGGGCAACTGCACTAGACCAGGCAATTGAGGCAGCTGGTGGAATTTCTGATGTTTCGGCAATAGCAATTGGTGGCCAACAACACGGCATGGTTGCCCTGGATAGCGATGGCAAAGTAATTCGTGATGCTCTTCTTTGGAATGACACTCGCTCTGCCCAAGCTGCAAAAGATTTAAATCATGAACTTGGTGGCGATGCCGAAACTGCTCGAAAAGTTGGCTCAGTTTTAGTGGCGTCATTTACCGCTAGCAAATTGCGTTGGTTGGCAGATAACGAACCCGAAAATGCCAAACGTGTTGCAGCAGTTGCTCTCCCCCATGATTGGCTTTCTTGGCAATTACAAGGTGGCAAAGATTTCGAAAAATTATTTACTGACCGAAGTGATGCATCGGGCACTGGTTACTTTGACCCCACAACTTCGCACTACCGTTATGAAATATTAAGTCTCGCACTAAAGCACGACTCGGAAATTTACTTGCCGAAAATAATTGCGCCGAGTGCTTTTGGTGGCACTTCGCTTTCCGGAATTCCAATAGCCGCCGGTGCTGGCGATAACGCAGGTGCTGCGCTCGGTTTAAACGCGCAACCAGGCGATGTCATCGTCTCACTTGGAACTAGCGGCACTGCGTTCTCAGTTTCTAATACGCCAACTCATGATGCAGCCGGTTTAGTAGCTGGCTTTGCTGATGCAACCGGTCGTTACTTACCTTTAGTTTGCACGCTAAATGCTGCTCGCATTCTTGATGCTGCTTGCAAAATTTTAGGTAAGAGCCATGATGAAGTTGCTGCGCTTGCGCTCTCAGCAAACGCGGGCGCTAATGGCCTAACTCTGCTGCCTTATTTCGAAGGTGAGCGCACCCCTAATCGACCTGCGGCAACCGGAATCTTTGCTGGCATGAACTTAAATAACTCAAACCCAGCAGATATAGCCCGTGCCATGATCGAAGGAATGCTTTGTGGCTTAGTCGATGCAGTTGGTGCACTTGAATCACAAGGTGTTGCAGTAAATCGGATTTTATTAATTGGTGGAGCTGCTAAAAATCCAGCAGTTGCACAAATTGCTAGCTCGCTTTTTGGTCGAGAAGTATTGATTCCACCAGCGGGTGAATATGTGGCAGACGGCGCTGCTCGCCAAGCAGCTTGGGCCTTATCTGGAAATACTGATGCGCCAATCTGGAATTTTGGTGAAGTAGAAAAGGTTAGCGCTAAAGCATCACCTGATGTGTTTACTAATTATCAAGAGTTGCGCGATCGCACTGCCGATTGGAATTAGCTAAGTAATAAATAGTGGGATTAAACGGTAACGCGTACGCCTTTACCAACAACCACAATTCCGCCTGGCGATAATGTAAAACGTTCGCGATCGCGATCTAGATCTACGCCAATTTGAGCACCGGGATCAACAATCACGTTCTTATCAAGGATTGCATTACGAATTACAGCGCGATCGCCAATTCGAACACTTGGCATTAATACCGAACCATCAACGAACGCGCCTTTTTCAACTAATACATCGTATGAAGCAACAGTACGGTTTACATGGCCGCCCACGATGATCGAACCTGCACCAACTATGGAATCTTGTGCGATTCCACCTTCACTAAACTTAGCTGGTGGAAGTGATGGTGGGTTAGTAAGTAGCGGCCACTCACGATTATAAAGATTAAAGATTGGGTGAATGGAAACTAAATCCATATGCGCATCGTAATAAGCATCTATTGAACCCACATCGCGCCAATAGCCTTTATCGCGCTCAGTTTCACCTGGAACTTGATTAGTTGCAAAGTCATAAACTTTTGCTAAACCATTAGCCGTCATCATTGGAATTATATTTCCCCCCAAATCATGTCGACTTTCCAGATCTTCAGAATCAAGGATCAGCGCTTCTTCCATTACATCACGCTTGAAAATGTAATTACCCATTGAAACTAAGCAAAGATCTGGGTGTCCTGGCATCGCAGGTGGATCACTTGGCTTCTCGTGGAAAGCTTTAATGGTTACGCCATCTTCAGCTAATTCAATGACACCAAAGTCATGAGCTTCAGAGCGCTTCATTCGAATTGCCGCAACAGTTACGCCAGCGCCAGTACTTAAATGGAAATCAAACATTTGACTGGAATCCATACGATAAACGTGATCAGCACCAAAAACCACAATGTGCTTTGGATTCTCATCGTGGATTAAATTGAAGTTCTGCAAAATCGCATCGGCACTACCCGTATACCAACGTGGACCAAGGCGTTGTTGCGCCGGAACTGGAGTTACATAGTTTCCTAGCAATGTAGACATGCGCCATGTTGTGGTTATGTGACGATCGAGTGAGTGCGACTTGTATTGCGTTAAAACTGCAATCTTGCGCATCTCGGCATTTACTAAATTGGAAAGTACGAAATCTACGAGGCGATATGAACCACCAAATGGAACTGCTGGTTTAGCTCGATCTGCAGTTAGCGGCATTAAGCGCTTGCCTTCGCCGCCTGCTAAGACGATACCGAGTGGTTGTTCAAAGCGTGCCATGTCCTAACGATACCCTTACCAAGTGAAAACGACCAGAGTTGGATTAGTTACCAAAGAGTGGCCACCGCAGGTTTATGGTGGTGCTGGCGTTCATGCTGTGCAACTAACTGAAGCACTTCGCGATCTTGCTGACGTTTCGGTAGATGTTCATTGTTTTGGCGGAACTCGCACTGATGGTGCTTTTGGTTATTCAACGCCAGCCTCATTTGAAAGCGCTAACCCAGCTGTACAAGCCATTGCAACAGATTTAGACATTGCAAATAACTTGCAAAACGTCGATGTAATTCATAGTCACACTTGGTATGCCAATATGGCTGGACACTTTGGTTCATTGCTCCACGGTGTCCCCCATGTAATTACTGCGCATTCGCTCGAGCCTCTTCGTCCTTGGAAAGCCGAACAATTGGGCGGCGGATATCAAATTTCATCTTGGGCCGAAAAGAGCGCTTATGAATCTGCCGATGCGATCATTGCAGTTAGCGATGGAATGCGTGCTGATGTCCTTGCCGCTTATCCAAACGTAGATCCAACCAAAGTTGTCACGATTCGAAATGGCGTAGATGTAGATCGCTTTAAACCAACTACCGACCCAGCGCTATTAACTGAGCTAGGAATTAATGGCCGATATGCAATCTTCGTCGGTCGCATTACTCGTCAAAAGGGCTTAGCGCATTTGCTACGCGCTTGGCAGAACGTGCCTGCTGAATATGGCTTAGTTCTTGCAGCTGGTAGTCCTGATGAAGAAACGATTGGCAATGAAGTTAAAGCGCTAATCGAAGAACTTCAGAAAACTCGCTCAAATGTAATTTGGATTCCAGACATGTTGCCACACGAAAAACTCTGCGCATTATTAACTTCGGCAGATCTATTTATTTGCCCTTCTATCTATGAGCCGCTGGGCATTGTTAATCTCGAAGCAATGGGTTGTGAAACAGCAGTCCTAGCAACTCGTGTCGGCGGAATTCCAGAAGTAGTTGCAGATGGCAATACCGGAAAACTGGTTAATTACTCAGGTGATGGTGCAACTCTTGAAGCAGATTTATCGAAAGCGATTATTGAATTAATGAACCAACCAGTATTGCTAAAGCAATATGGTGAGGCAGGTCGCAAACGCGCAGCTGCCGAATTTGGCTGGCCAGCGGTTGCGCGCGCTACCCTTGCGCTCTATCAATCGCTCATCAAGTAGCTTTGATTTACTAGAGGAAACCATGTCCCGTCGCGCGTATTTTCACTTCGCAGTATCAGGTCTTTTTTGGGGTATTCCTTATCTCCTGATGAAAGTGGCTGTTCGTGATTTTCCACCTGCCGTAATCGTTTGTGGCCGAGTACTTATTGGTGCTGCAATCTTGATTCCGATTGCACTCCATCAGAAAGTTTTGATGGATGCAATACGTGGCTGGCGCTATGTGCTGCCTTATGCAATATTCGAAATGATGATCCCTTGGATTCTGATTACCAATGCTGAGAAGAAGATCAGCAGCGGGTTAGCTGGATTATTAATCGCAACAGTCCCAATTTGGTCAACCATATTTGCTTCCATGACCGGCGATAAATCAGTTTGGCATAGCAGGAGATTAGTTGGCATTCTGGTTGGCTTCATTGGCTTAATCGGTTTAGTTGGCTACGAAAGTATTATTGGCAGCTCTGATCCAATTTCAATTGCCATGATGCTAGTAACTGCTATTAGTTATTCCTATGCTGTGAATATGATTTCGCAGAAGTTGCCCGATGTATCCGGCATAGCAATCAATGGTGTAGCCATGATATTCACTGCTATCGCATACGCACCGTTGATGATTGTGCAATTTCCTGAAGCCAGCACTGTCTCAAAAGAAGCGGCCATTTCACTCATCGCTCTAGGTATATTTAGCACATCACTTGCTTTCATTTCATACTTTATTATTCTGAAAGAAATTGGGCCAGCCAGAGCTTCAGTTATCACTTACGTAAACACCGCAGTGGCTGTGGTCTTGGGCGTATTAATTCTCAACGAGGAACTCACTTTAGGAATCAAACTTGGCTTGCCCTTGGTACTGATTGGCTCTTTCTTGGCTAGCCGTAAGACGACAGTAAACGATTAACCTTTATCATTAAGTCATGAAAATATTTGGGGCGGTCACTGGTCTAGTAATACTCGCTCTATACGTAATTGGCTCCGGACTCTGGGTTAATACTGGCGATAACTGGTATCGCAGCCTAAATCAACCTTCATGGCAACCACCTGGCTTTATTTTTGGAATTATCTGGCCATACAACTTCATTATTCTGGGGATAGCAGCTGTAACAATTGTGCAAAAAGCTTCAACTGTAATGAGTTTTATTTATCTGACATTTTTTGCCATAACAGTGGCATGTGCCCTTACTTGGGCTTTCCAGTTCTATCGACCACATAATCTTCAACTGGCTTCAATCGCATTAATCGGCACTGCATTATTTACAATTCCAATGATGATAATTGCCTTTAGAACTTCAACCCCTATTGCTCTTGCGCTAATTCCTTATCAAGCATGGGTGGCAACGGCTGCAACCTTGAGTTACCAATACAGCCGCCTTAATTAAGGCATTACCAATCCACCATCGACTGGCACAGTAATACCAGTTACATAACTAGATGCATCGCTTACTAACCAGATTAAAGTTGCTGCCAATTCTTCAGGCTCGCCTAAGCGTCCAGCAGGCGCGAACATCTTGATCATGTTGACCATGTCTTTTGGAAGTTCATCGCTCATCTCAGATGGAAAGAAACCTGGGGCAAGAGCATTCACTCGAATATTTTTTCGCCCAGTCCATTGTGCTGCTAAATCACGAGTTAAACCTATGAGGCCGGCCTTGCTAGATGCATATGCAGCTTGCGGTAAGCCTTGCGGCTTTAAGCCAAGAATACTTGAAATATTTACAATCGCACCGCCATTTTTATTAGCCTTAGCGAATGCTTGCGCCATCCAATAGGCACCAAATAGATTTACATCTAATACTGATCTAAATTGATCTGGCGTTTCATGTGTTGCAGGTACAGCCGTGCCAACACCTGCGTTATTGACCAAAATATCGACGCGGCCAAATTTCTCCATCGCAAATGCAATTAGTGCGTCACATTGTTCTGGCTGAGTTACATCAGTTTGTAGAGCGGCAAATTTTCGGCCAGCTTCTTCAACTAGAGCGCCAGTTTCAGCAAGCCGATCAAAGCGACGGGCACCAAGAACAACATCGGCCCCAGCTTCAGCAAGTGCTTTAGCAAATGCAACCCCAAGGCCAGATGATGCACCAGTGACCACTGCGACCTTTCCATCTAACTTAAAGCGGTCAAGAACACTCATACTCACTCCTCAATTTGGCCTTCTTTGCGTAAGGTTAAGGCATGGACTTCAACCTCAGCCCTAAGACAACCGAATATGCCACGAAACTTCAAGCCTTCATGGAATCTGAAGTTTTTCCAGCTGAGGTGATCTACCACCAGCAACGTGAACAGTTGCTGGCTGATGGCAAGCCACATACATTGCCAGCCGTTGTCGAAGAGTTAAAGATAAAGGCTAGAGCGCTTGGCTTATGGAATCTTTTCTTACCACATTACGGTCATGGCCTATCAGTAACTGATTATGCAACATTGGCAGAAATAACTGGCTGGTCTCCAGATATCGCACCTGAAGCAATCAATTGCTCAGCACCTGATACCGGCAATATGGAATTACTAGATATGTTTGGAACAGATGAGCAGAAGAAAAGTTGGCTCCAACCACTACTGGATGGTCAAATTCGATCTGGTTTTGCGATGACCGAGCCCGCTGTTGCATCAAGTGATGCTCGTAATATTCAGACCCAAATTGTTAAAGATGGCGATCACTATGTAATTAATGGAACTAAATGGTGGACGACTGGTGCGATGGATGAGCGCTGTGAGATATTAATCGTGATGGGTAAGACAAATCCTGCTGCCGATGACCACCACCAACAATCAATGGTTTTAGTTCCGATTAATACACCTGGGGTAAAAGTAGTTAGAAACTTAACTGTCTTTGGTTATGTAGATCAACATGGGCATGCTGAAGTCTCATTTACAAATGTGCGCGTGCCGGTTTCAAATCTTTTGGGTGCTGAAGGTGAAGGCTTTGCATTAGCGCAAGCACGACTTGGACCAGGGCGCATTCACCATTGCATGCGTGCAATAGGCATGGCAGAGCGAGCACTATCACTTATGATTAAACGGACAGTCGCTCGGGAAGCTTTTGGAAAAGAATTGGTAAAACAAGGTGTGATTCAGGAATGGATAGCGCAAGCACGCATTGACATTGAGCAAGCTCGCTTATTGGTTCTAAAGGCCGCCTGGATGATCGATTCCGTTGGTGCAAAAGGTGCTCGCAAAGAGATTGCTGCAATTAAGGTTGCCGTCCCTCAGATGGCAGAGCGCATCATTGATCATGCCATTCAAAGTTTTGGTGGCGCAGGCGTAAGCCAGGATTCACCACTTGCCGCTATGTATGCCGGAGTGCGAACTCTGCGCATTGTTGATGGGCCAGATGAAGTTCATATTAGAGACATTGCGCGGTTAGAAATAAAACCCTATTTGTCATGAAAGATTTAACTGCGGTCCGTGAAGAGGATCGCTTCGATGTGGCAAAGATGCATGTCTGGTTGCGACCATTTATCAATGAGGAACAACTGCCTGAAGTCGAGCAGTTTCGAAGCGGCGCATCAAATCTGACTTATTTACTTCACTATCCAGGTCGCGAATTGGTATTGCGTAAACCACCAGTTGGTACGAAAGCAGCATCGGCTCATGACATGAAACGTGAGTATTTGATTCAATCCAGGCTGAAGTCTGTGTATCAACTTGTGCCAAACATGATTGCCTTGTGTGAAGATCAATCGGTAATGGGTTCAGATTTTTATGTCATGGAATATGTAGCTGGGCAAATCTTTCGCCGTGATATTCCAGAAGGAATAACCTCAACTGATATTTCTGTAATGGCTGATTCTTTGATCAATGGTTTAGTCCAACTTCACGCTGTTGATTCTGCGATTTTGCAAGAGCTAAATAAAGGAGCTGGATACGTGCAGCGCCAAGTTGAAGGCTGGTCCAAGCGATATCGCAATGCTCTAACTGATGATGTTCCTAATGGTGAGAAGTTAATGTCTTGGCTTTCAGTTAATCAACCTAACGATGTTGATTCCTGCATTATTCATGGTGATTGGCGTATTGATAATGTGGTATTTGATTTAGAAAATGCCCGGATCAAAGGAGTGCTGGATTGGGAGCTTGCAACTGTTGGCGACCCGTTAATGGATTTAGGTTCAGCACTTGCTTATTGGGTTGATCGAGATGACGAAGTGGCTTTTGCCTCGCTTCGTAGGCAGCCAAGCCATTTGCAAGGGATGCCTACTCGTGATGAGTTTGTACAGAGATATTTAGAGTTAAGTGGCCGCAAATGTGATGACTTTACATTTTATGAAGTTTTTGGATTATTTAGATTAGCTGTGATTATTCAACAGATTTGGGCGCGCTTTCGTTTGGGACAAACAACCAACCCAGCATTTGCTGGGTTTGGGGATGCGGTAAATACCTTAATTAATCGAGCAGATGGGAAAATTTCATGAAAGCCGGACGCATCACAGTTTCGACGCGTAAATTTGAAGTCGTCGAAATTGCGACCCCATCTGCTGGAGCTGGACAAGTTCGCATAAAAGTAGCCGCAGCCGGCGTCTGCTTATCAGACGTACATTTCCTAGAAGGAATTTTATCCCCGGGCTATTTAACTGGTGATCACGTAACACTTGGACATGAAGTAGCTGGAACTATTGATCAAATCGGCGAAGGAGTTAATTCATTCTCCGTCGGCGATCGGGTTGTTGTCATTGCGGGTGAACGTAATAACTCAAATCAGATTACAACTTTGGGATTTGATTACGATGGTGGTTGGGCAGAATACGTTGTAATGAACTCTGAGCTTGTGATAAATATTCCCGACTCATTACCTTTTGAACAAGCAGCCATCATTCCGGACGCTGTATCTACTCCTTGGGCGGCAATTTCTTCAACCGGCAAAATTCAGGCCGGCGAATCAGTTGCAGTATTTGGAGTCGGCGGATTAGGAATTCACGCAGTTCAATTATTGCGAACTATTGGCTGTGACAAAGTTATTGCAATTGACCCACGCGAAGATGCGCGAGTCAATGCTCTGGCTCGTGGCGCAGATTTTGCATTCGCACCAGATGACCCAGAGTTAAAGCAGCATCGCGGATTACATGCCGCCTTTGATTTTGCTGGCGTCACGCCTGTTCGTAAACAAGCACTTTCAATGCTGGGCGAACAAGGTCGTCTAATTATTGTGGGAATAGCAAACGAACCAATTGTTATTCCTAACGACATGGCATTTACCTATATGCGAACACAGATTATGGGCCACTATGGATCTGAAGCGCATCATGTGAGTGAGTTAATTGAATTTGCTCGACAAGGTAAATTAGATCTATCGCATTCAATCTCTGAAATTCTTCCTCTGGCACAAGCTGCCGAAGCAATTGATAAATTAGCCAACAAGATCGGAAATCCAATTCGAATTGTGTTAAAGCCTTAGTTTTTCTTGAACTTAGTTTTCCGCAAAGCCCAATTTATCGAGCATCTTAGAATCGCGCTGCCATTCTTTAGATACCTTGATATGCAGACCAAGGAAGATTCGGGCCTCAAGTTCGCGCTCTACATCGGCGCGAGCACGCATGCCGATATCTTTTAATTGTGAACCTTGGTGTCCGAGCAAGATGGCACGTTGTGAATCACGTTCAACGTGAATTGTGGCGTGAATATCAAAGAATGGTCGGCTGCCGGTCTTCTCGCGCTCAGACATTTCATCAATAGTCACCACAATTGAGTGTGGAAGTTCTTGGCGCGCATCACGAAGTGCAGCCTCACGAATTAATTCGCAGATCAACTGTTCAATGCTTTGATCACTGCGCATGTTGGTTGGGTAAAACTCTGGTCCAGGCTTTAGCTGTTGGCCAATTAACTTCTTTAGTAAATCAATTTGCTCGTGAGTTGCAGCCGATACCGGCACGATTTCATCCCAAGTAAAGCCTTTAGCCATTGCCATGATGCTAGCTAATCGCGTTGCTAGGTTTGCTTTGCTAATTAAATCCGTCTTAGTAACTAGGGCAATCTTTTTGCTGCGTGGATGCTTAGCAATTTCATCAATAATGTATTGATCGCCAGCACCTGATTCTTCATCGGCCGGCAAGCAAATCATGATTACATCTACAGAATCTAAACTCTCTTCAACTACTGCGTTTAAGCGCTTACCCAATAACGTCTTTGGCTTATGCACGCCGGGGGTATCAACCAAAATTGCCTGAAAATCTGGCTCGTTAACAATGCCACGAATTGCGTGACGAGTCGTGTTTGGATGTGGCGAAGTAATTACTACTTTGCTGCCTACCAATGCGTTAACCAGAGTTGATTTTCCGGTATTTGGGCGGCCAACAATGGCGACGAAGCCCGATCGGAATTCATTCTCTGTACTCATTGGCTAATCATCTCATTACATTGGCGAGAGAAATTCCACCGCATCTGCAACAGAAGTCACAATTTCAGCTGCTCGTTCACCGATTAAGCGATGGCAACCTTCGCTAACCGGCGATGTTATTGGCCCAGGTATCGCCAAAACTGGACGCATTAATTCAGCCGCATCACGAGCAGTTCTTAGAGAGCCGCTTCGAAATGCAGCTTCAACAACTAAGGTCGCGTTAGATAACGCAGCAATTAGTCGGTTGCGAGTTAGAAAGCGCGATGGAATTGCTGGCGTTCCGGGCGTAACTTCACTAACTAAACAACCAAGTTCTGCAATCTCGGCAAATAACCGCGCATTTCCAGCTGGATAATTTATGTCGATACCAGCTGCAATTACTGCCACTGTCACACCTTCAGCAATTAAGGCTCCTTTATGTGCAGCGGCATCAATTCCGTAAGCACCGCCGCTAATTATTGCCCAATCACGATCAACAAATCCTGCGGCAAAATCTTGCGCAATACGAACGCCATATTGCGTCGGGTTGCGAGTTCCGACGATTGCCAATGATTCGCCGGTGAGGAATTTGGGATCACCTTTGACTACTAGTGCAATTGGTGGCGCTGCTAAATCATTTACAGACTGAGGCCAAGCTAAGTCCTGAGGTGTTATGAAAGTGGCGCCTAATTGCGTTATCGATTGCAACAGTTCATCGGCGTTACTCGATTTCAATTTCTCGATAGTTCGCGAATATTTGATTGGGTCATAACCCCCATTGAGTGCTCGATCCAGAACATAGCAGGCGCTATTGCCAAATATCTCGCGCGACCAAAATGAAGATCCACCTTCAACAGCTGTAAATAACCTTGCTCGGGCAATCAATTCACTCATAGCTCTACCCCATCACGCAATGTATATGCCTGTTTCACGTCAGCTAAAGTTGCAATTTCGTGTCGATGCAAGTCAGCTAGCGTCCATGCGGTTCGAATAACTTTGTGTAAGCCGCGTGCTGTAATAGTTTCGCGATCTAGTTCATCATGCAAAAAATTCATAGCTGCTCTCTCTGGTTGATAAGTAGTACGAAGTGCCCGCGATGGAATCTGACTATTTAGTTTCCAGCTCTCACTAGCAAAGCGTTTAGCTGCAATTTCGCGGGCTGCAATTACTCGTGCTCGTATGACGGCGCTGGACTCACCTAATTCATTTTGAGCCATCTCGATTCGACTAACCGGGTCAACAATTACCCGGAGGTCAATGCGATCAAGTAATGGTCCAGATAATTTTCCTAAGTAACGGCGCACTTGTTGCGAGGTACAAGTGCAGTTGCGCCCACGGCCAGAGAACTTGCCACATGGACAAGGGTTTGCAGCTAGAACGAGTAAGAACTGTGCCGGGAAAGTTAAGTTGCCGATACTGCGAGCAATCGTGATTTCACCTGATTCCAAAGGTTGTCGCAATGAATCCAAAATACCGGCAGCACATTCAGGCGCCTCGTCAATGAAAAGCACCCCGTTATGCGCGAGCGACGAAGCGCCTGGTCTAATTACATGTGAGCCACCGCCGACCATAGCCACTCGAGTTGTTGTGTGATGCGGTGCGACGAATGGTGCTAATAGCGATTGTGGCGCGCGATTTCCTAAAGTGCCAGCAATTGAATGCACAGCAGTAACTTCGAGAGCTTGGGCAATAGATAGTTTCGGCAAGATCGTCGGTAAACGTTGAGCAATCATGGTTTTACCAGCACCTGGTGGACCAATTAAAAGTAAATGATGTCCACCTGTAGCTGCAATTTCAGCCGCTAATCGAGCACGTGGTTGTCCTGCGACATCTGAAAAATCAAGAAAGCTATCATCGCTTTCGCACTGAATATCAAGTGGTTCTGCTTCAGCCCGCTCACCAGTACGCAACCAACGTAGAACTTCGGCCAACGATTGCATCGGAATAATATCTAAATCAACCATTAACTTTGCTTCTGCCAAGTTAGCTGTCGGAACAACAGCTCTAGTAATGCCAGCTTTTGCTGCTGCTAGTAAAGCTGGAAGTACACCGCGCACGCTCCGAACTTTGCCGTCGAGTGAAAGTTCTCCTAAGAAAACAGTGCCCTCGCAATTTGGCAAAGTTTGATTAGCTATTAACAACGCAACTGCAATTGCCAAGTCAAAACTTGGTCCGCTCTTTGGTAGCCAAGCAGGTGAAAGCGAAACAGTAACTTTGCGATTTGGCCAAATCTCATTGCTGTTGGTTAACGCTGATCTAACCCGGTCACGCGATTCTGATAATGATGCATCTGGCAGACCCAACAATGTATATGCCGGCAATCCATCAGCTATATCAACTTCGATAGTTACTAAGTTTCCCGCTAGCCCTTGCAAGCCGACCCCAAAAGTCATTCCAAGTGTCATTAAATATCTCGGTTCAAAGGATGTTGGCGCGTAATTCAATAGTGTGCGAGCCATCGCTTGAAATCAAAACTGCAACTGTATCAATCTGATAATCACACCCCAGAGCACCATTGGTAGCTAACCAAGCCAGCGCCAACCGCTGAATTCGATGAGCTTTCGCGCTATCTATGGCTTCAAGCGGGTGACCGAACGCCGACGAGGAGCGAGTCTTAACTTCGATCATATGTATTAACCCATTGCGATCTAAGGAAACTAGATCAAGTTCGCCTTCGCGCACTCGCCAATTGCGCGCCAATATTTCATCGCCACGATTCAGCAGATATTGAGCTGCAAATTCTTCGCCGGCCGCACCTGTACTTTTATTTAGATTCTTCTTATTACCAACTGTTCTCATAAAGCCAGAGGCTAAAGATCGGGCCTGACTTAACTAATGAACGTGCAAACCCTTGTGGCTTAATACCTGCTGTGGCTACTTAAGCAGCGCAGCCACATTTGCAAAAGAGCGTCGATGTTCTATGCACGGCCCATTTGCAGTTAGCAATTGACTGTGGCTTGCGGTGATATAGCCCTTGTGTCCAGCAAAACCATAAGCCGGATATTTTTGATCGAGTTGGCGCATGATGCGATCTCGGTAAACCTTAGCCAGAATTGAAGCGGCGCTAATTGTATGTACTACTTGATCGCCTTTCCAGACCGCTAAGTTTGGTAGCGCTAATCCAGCAATTGCATATCCATCAGTTAATACATAGGCAGGCAAGACTTTAAGTGCTTGAACCGCTCTACGCATGCCATCAAGGTTTGCAGCATGCACACCACGAGAATCAACTTCAGCTGCTGGAATTTCAATAATGCTATATGCCAAGGAATGTTCGATTACTAAATCAAAGAGCGCTTCACGTTTATTTTCTTTAATCTCTTTCGAGTCGCGTACTGGTGCTAAATCAGGATGAAACGGATCTTTCAAGATTACGGCTGCCACTACCAATGGGCCAGCACAGGCGCCACGTCCAGCTTCATCAACGCCAGCGATTGGTGAAATGCCAGCTTCAATTAATAGCTGTTCAATCACTTTCATAAAAGTTACTTAGTTTTTGTTTTAACGACTGGTTGATTCAAAGCATCAATGTTCGGCACAAATGAAATATTCTTAATTGGCCAGATCACTGCAAGTACACGACCTGTAACTCGATTAAGCGGCACAAAGCCCTTATTTATATCATCTTGGTGATACCGCGAATCAGCACTTGCACCGCGATGATCACCCATTACCCAAATTTTATCTTTTGGCACAGTAACATCAAAGTTCATATCACTTGGAACATTTCCAGCATAGATATATGGCTCGACCATTTCTTTACCGTTAACTGTGATTTTTCCAGTGTTGGTGCAGCAAACTACGTGATCTCCAGCTACACCTACAACACGCTTAACTAAGTACTGTTTAGCTGGGTTTGGCAGCACGCCAACTGCAACTAAAGCAGACTTTAATTTAGCAATTACAAATGGTGAATCACTCACATCTGCAGAAGGTAACCAATTATCTGGATCACGGAAAACGACTACATCACCGCGACTAATATCATTTGAGATAAACGGGATGCGATTAACTGCTACCCGATCATCGATTTGAAGTGTGTTCTCCATCGAGCCTGATGGAATAAAGAAAAATTGAACTACAAAAGTTTTAATGAAAAGTGATACGACGAGTGCAACAACTACTAGAACTGGAAATTCTTGTAAGAAGGTCCGCTTGCGTCTCATGTGCGCAAACCGCGTTTAACTTTAGAAGTTATTCGGCTGGCTTATCTTCAGCAGCTGCTTCTGCAACTACTTCTTCAGCCACAGCTTCGGCTTCAACCACAGCTGCTGGAGTCGCAACTTCAACTGGAACCTCGGACACAGCAATCTCTGCTACTGGCTCGGACACTGCTGGAGCCTCGGACACAGCAATCTCTGCTATTGGTTCGGACACTGGAGTTGAAAGAATTCCATCGCCGTAACCTTCAACGCCATCGCGCTTTTCGCGAATCTTGGCAGCCTTGCCGCGTAGATCGCGCAAGTAATAAAGCTTGGCGCGACGTACATCGCCCTTCTTTACTAGTTCGATCTTTTCAATAACTGGAGTGTGTACTGGGAAAGTACGTTCGACACCAACACCGTAAGAAACCTTGCGGATGGTGAAAGTTTCGCGAACGCCATCGCCTTGGCGACGGATTACGATTCCTTGGAAAACCTGAAGACGGCTCTTGTTACCTTCGATAACGCGAACAGAAATCTTGAGCTCATCGCCGGCACGGAATTGCGGGATGTCTTTGCGCAGGGATGCTGCATCAACGGCGTCAAGAATGTTCATTTTCGTCCTCTTTATCTAGATCTAGTCGCGGCTTAAATAACCACGGCAGACTGCGTATCTTGCCA
>CANHRM010000025.1 GCA_947463725.1 Actinomycetota bacterium
AGGTAAAGGCCGCGTAGCCCGAGTTATTGGTCCGGTAGTGGATATTGAATTCCCCGCCGACTCAATGCCTTCGATCTTTAACGCCCTTCACGTAGAGACCACCATGAGTGGAACTACTCGTACCTTGACTCTAGAAGTAGCGCAACACATTGGTGACAACTTGGTGCGCGCGATTTCGATGCAGCCAACTGACGGCATGGTCCGTGGCGCCGAAGTAAGCGACACCGGTTCAGCGATCTCAGTTCCAGTTGGTGACGTAACGAAGGGTCACGTGTTTAACACACTTGGCGAATCCCTCGACGTTCCAACATCTTCGCTTGATATTAAAGAGCGTTGGCCAATTCACCGCAATGCACCTGCATTCGATCAACTTGAGTCAAAGACTGAAATGTTCGAGACCGGTATCAAAGTTATCGATCTACTAACACCTTATGTAAAGGGTGGAAAGATCGGTCTATTCGGTGGTGCAGGTGTTGGTAAGACAGTTTTGATTCAGGAAATGATTTATCGCGTAGCTGAAAACTTCGGTGGTGTATCTGTATTCGCCGGCGTTGGTGAGCGTACTCGCGAAGGTAACGACTTGTTCCTTGAAATGACCGAGACCGGTGTTATCAATAAGACCGCGTTAGTGTTCGGTCAAATGGATGAGCCACCTGGCACGCGTCTTCGCGTTGCTCTTTCAGCGCTAACCATGGCGGAATATTTCCGCGATGTGCAGAAGCAAGATGTATTGCTCTTCATCGACAATATCTTCCGCTTCACACAAGCAGGTTCTGAAGTATCAACTCTGCTTGGCCGTATGCCATCAGCTGTGGGCTACCAGCCAACACTCGCTGATGAAATGGGTCAGCTACAAGAGCGTATTACTTCAACTCGTGGTCACTCGATTACATCGATGCAGGCAATTTATGTTCCTGCAGATGACATCACAGACCCAGCGCCACACACTACTTTCGCGCACTTAGATGCAACGACTGTTTTGTCTCGTCCGATCTCTGAGCTTGGTATTTATCCAGCGGTAGATCCACTTGACTCAACTTCACGCATCCTTGATCCACGCTACATCGGTGAGCACCACTTCCAGGTTGCTAACCGCATCAAGCAGATCTTGCAGCGCTACAAGGATCTACAAGACATCATTGCGATTCTTGGTATCGATGAACTTTCTGAAGAAGACCGTATCTTGGTAGGTCGCGCACGTCGTATTCAGCGCTTCTTGTCACAGAACACCTTCGTAGCAAAGGTCTTCACCGGTATCGAAGGATCATTCGTGCCACTAGTAGACACAATCGCAGCATTCGAAGCTCTTGCTGATGGAAAGTACGATCACGTTCCAGAACAAGCATTCTTCATGTGTGGAGGCCTCGATGATGTTGAGCGCCGCGCAGCTGAATTGGCGAAGAACTAACTCATGACACTTAAAGTCGCAGTAGTTTCACCAACCCAACAGGTTTGGTCAGGCGAAGCAGCGTTTATTTCTGCTCGCACGACCGAAGGTGATCTTGGCGTTCTGCCAGGTCACGCACCTTTGTTTGGTGTTCTAGTCGACGGAGCGGTCAGCATTAAAGGTACTGATGGAACAACCCAAGAATTCAATGTTCATGGTGGGTTCTTATCAGTTTCAAATGATCGAGTTTCAATTTTGACTGAGTCAGTTGGCTAATTAAATTAAGTAGTTACTAAAAAACTCCTGGTGGTCATCTACCGGGAGTTTTTTACTGTCGCAATACAGTTAGTTAGATTAGATGAATTAAAGTTCGCGAGTTACGTCGGCGCCAAGTGCGCGTAGTTGTGCAGCAAAATCTGGGTATCCACGATCAATGTGATAACCATCTTCTACAAAAGTTATTCCATCGCTTACCAAACCAGCTAAAACCAAGCCCGCGCCAGCCCGAATATCAGTTGCCACAACAGGTGCGCTAGAGAGCTTTTCGACGCCCGTTATAGCTGCATGGTGTCCATCGATAGTGATTTGTGCGCCTAATCGGATCAATTCATTAACGAACATGAAGCGACCTTCGAAAACGTTTTCAGTCACTATGGCATCACCTGTAGCAATGGCATTTAACGTAATCACCATTGGTTGTAGATCAGTTGGAAAACCAGGGTAGGGAAGAGTTGAAACATCAATAGCTTTTGGCCGAGCATCCATACGCACCCGAATTGAGTTTTCATTTGAAGTTACGATTGCGCCGGCGGCAGTTAATTTCTCAAGTGGAATTTCTAAATCTTGCGCGCGTGCTCCATTTATAGTGATATCACCTTGGGTCATAGCTGCAGCAAATGCCCAAGTGCCAGTGACAATGCGATCTGCAATAGTTGCATGATCAGTTGGATACATTTTCTCAACACCCGTAATTGTTATTAGCGGTGTGCCGAGACCTTCGATTTTGGCACCCATTGAAATCAAGAAATTACCTAGATCAACTAAATCTGGTTCGCGCGCAGCGTTATCAATCGTAGTAACACCTTTTGCTAACACTGCAGCAGTCATCAAATTCTCAGTTGCACCAACGCTAGGAAAATCTAAAACAATTTCGGCGCCAATTAGTCCATTAGGAGCTTCAGCAATTACGTAGCCGTGCTCATTGTGTGCTTTTGCACCAAGTGATTCAAGTCCGCGAATGTGAAAATCTAAGCCACGAGAACCAATGGCATCTCCGCCGGGCAATGCAACTTCAGCTTGGCCAACTCGCGCGACCAAGGGTCCTAAAACGTTAATTGAGGCACGCATCTTGCGCACTAAATCGTAATCAGCACGATGACCTGGAACGTCGGGTACATCAATAGTTACTACTCCTTGACCCCGATGAACTGTGCAACCTAAGCGGGTCAGTAGATCAGCCATGATCTCAACGTCGGCAATATCGGGCACGTTGCTAATACTGGTTTTGCCTGCGGCTAAAAGTGAAGCAGCCATCAATTTAAGCGCTGAATTCTTAGCTCCACTAACGCTAACTTCACCAACTAAGCGAGCGCCACCAACTACGCGAAAGCGGTCTACAGCAGCCACGGCGGCACTCCTTTCTAGAAATCTTGATGAAGGTAAATTCTCGACTGGTCGTATCTTATCTGTCCGATTAGGCTCTCCCTATGGTTAATTTGACGCGGATTTACACAAAAACTGGCGATGACGGAACTACTTCATTGGGCGATATGAGCCGCACCTCGAAGAACGATCCACGACTTGAGGCATATGCCACTGTAGATGAAGCTAACTCGGCAATTGGTGTTGCACTATGCGCTGACTCATTACCCGATGATTTAAAACCGTTGTTGATTCGTATTCAAAATGATCTTTTCGATGTTGGCGCCGATCTTTGCACTCCAGTAGTCGATGAACCAAAAGTTGAACCACTACGAGTTCTGGAATCTCAGATTACCTATCTAGAGGAACAGATTGATGCATATAACAATCAACTTGAACCACTTCGCTCTTTCGTTTTGCCATCTGGAACTTTAGCCGCAGCTAATTTGCATGTGGCGCGCACTGTTGCACGTCGCGCCGAACGCTGCACGTGGGCTGCTATTCATGCATTTGGTGGTGGCGTTAACCCGCTTGCTGCAAAGTATTTAAATCGCTTATCTGATTTACTCTTTGTGCTTGCTCGCATCTCAAATAAAGAGCGTGGCGATGAACTTTGGGTACCAGGAGCTAATCGCTAAATTGCAGTTGGTGTGTAGACGTTAGTTTTTAACGTCTCTGTAGCTGGTGCGTGATGGCAGATTACATTTATATTCGCAATTTTGTTTCCGCGTTCAATATCTTCAGAACTAATTAAAAGGATTGTTTTATAGACCTTTTTTGCTGTTCCGGTTGTGGTTGTTCGAATTGTCCCAAAAGTAATAATGGTTCTATCTTCTAAGTTTTTAGGACCAATAACTTTCGATTTAACTTCCCACCATGAGCAGCCATTTGTGGAGGCCACCGTAATAGCGCCACAAGAATATTTCTGGCAAATTAATACGCCATCAACTTTTTCAGCTAACTGAGCCGTAATCACTTTACTGTTTGATGCAATTCCAACTAACTCTTTAACGTTTGGAATTTTTGCATATATTTCACCTTTGACTGTAAAGCCAACGGGAGGCCACTTTGGTGATGGTGATGGTTTAACTTTATTTGCAGCATCGGCGCCATTTATGCCAAGCGAAAAAATTAAAATAAAGACAAGTGCAAAACGCTTCACTTGTTCTCCCAGCGGAAAGTCTTAACCGCCAAGAACAGGCCTGCAATAAGCCAAGCAAAAAGAATTAGCGCTGTGCGGCCACTTTCCCAACTCTTTGCTACCTCTTGTGAAGCAAACGAATCCGGCAAGAAAACGCTTCGCATTCCTTGGGTCATCCACTTAAGCGGGAAGATTGCCGCAACTTGTTGCATCCAGCCCGGCAATTGAGTGAAGACAAAGAAAACTCCACTGAAAAACTGCAAAACTATTACCACCGGTGAAACTATCGCAGATGCACCACGGCCATTTTTAGGCACAGATGAGAAAGCAACACCCAAAGCAGTTGCGCACGCGGTGCCTAGAATCAAAATCCAGGTAAAGGTCAGCCATTTAATTGGCTCAGTTGGCAGGTTTAAACCAAAGAAAGCTGTGCCGATAATGAGCAAAATAACTACCTGCACTGCCATGCTGGCAAAGACTGAAATCGCTTTACCAATGAAGTAACTGGTAATTGGTAGTGGTGTGCCACGAAGTCGTTTGATCGCACCCATATCGCGTTCAAGTGGAATGTTTATCGCAATGTTCTGAAAGCCACTATTAACTAGACCTGAGGCGATCATGCCAGCTACAAAATATTGGCTAAAAGTTACGCCAGGCGCAATTGTGTTTTTAAATACGCTGCCAAAGATTGCTAACAAAATTACCGGGAAGAAGATGGTAAATACCACTGCTTCTTTCTGTCGGGTAAATTGGATAATTTCCATTTGACCACGTAGCAAGCCCAGTTTTAAAGTGCCCGGGACTTTATTCATCTTGTCCACCAATCATCTTTAAGTAAATATCTTCAAGCGACGGACGAGTGATGGCTAATTCTGGAACTTCGCCACCGAACTGGGCAGCTAACTTATTAACAACTGCAGTTGGGATATCGCTTGCTTCGCTTTGAATTCCAGTTGGTTCCATCCACGAAACAGTTGCCTTAGCGGTACTGCGACCACCAAGTAATGCGGGCGTTGAAACTTCAATAATTTTTCCGGCGGTAATTACCGCAACGCGATCGGCCAATTCTTCAGCTTCATCGAGATAGTGAGTAGTTAATAAAATCGTGGTGCCACCTGCTTTTAAGTCACGAATCAAGGACCAGAATGCTCGCCTAGCTTCAGGATCAAAACCGGTAGTTGGTTCATCTAAGAAAAGTAGCTCAGGATTTCCAATAATTCCAAGAGCCACATCTAGCCTGCGTCGTTGCCCACCAGATAATTCAAGTACTAAAGAATCGCGTTTTTCGCTTAACCCCACTGCTTCAATCACTTGATCAACATCGCGCGGGTTGGCATAGAAAGCGCTGAAATGTTTAACAATCTCGCGGACCTTAAATGAACCAGCATCTGACGCGCTCTGCAAAACAATGCCGATACGGTTGCGCCAAGCACGACCAGCATCGCCCTTGGTCGCTGGGTCAAACCCCAGGACGTTCACAGAGCCAGCATCACGATCACGGAATCCCGCCAGAATCTCAACGGTTGTGGTCTTGCCGGCGCCATTTGGGCCAAGCAGAGCAAAAATCTCGCCAGCTTCAATCGTTAAATCGATGCCAGCGACGGCTTTGAAGTCGCCATATGACTTTGTAAGGCCCTTAACTTCAATCACCGTCATGACTCCAGCCTGTCACATGAAGGTGAAAAATGCGAGAAAATGAACCATGAGCCCGCGCCGTAACTATCCCAAAGGGAAGCGACCCCAGGATCCTGAGCGCGAAGTTAATACTTCCAATGAAAGTATTGAAGAACATAGCGATGGAACTTACCGAGTTAGAAAACTAACTGGTTCTTCTTCAAATAAACCTTATCGCTGCCCAGGTTGTGATCAAGTTATTCCAATGGCAACGCCACATATTGTTGCGTGGTTGGAACATGATGAAGAATCGCGTCGTCATTGGCATACACCATGTTGGAGTAAGAAAAATAATCGCGGCCCACGCACGGAACGCACGCGAAATGCTCCCCGCTTTTAAATATCGCAGATATAAATTAACCCGCTAGTTATTAACCCGCTATAAATTAACTCAAGCGACCTTTAAGAATTTTAATCACACGAACAATTAACTTATCGCTGAAGTAAGAACGCTTAAAACTAGTGAATGCCAATGGCAACTGGAATCGCGCACGAACAACTGTGCGCGGATATGTGAATTCCAAAATTCCCTCAGGCCCATGAATTCGACCAGAGCCGCTATCTTTCACGCCACCAAATGGCACTGATGGTATAGCAGCAAAAGAAATAGTTGAGTTAATCGCAACCATTCCACAATGTAATTGTGAAGCAATCTTCTTGCCTTGGCGCTTTGACCAGACTGATGCTCCTAAGCCATATTTGCTCGCATTAGCTAACCGAATAGCGTGATCGATAGAGTGAAAACGATTAATAATAATTACAGGGCCAAAAGTTTCTTCCGTCATAGCGATTGCATCTTCTGGCACATCTACTAAAACAACCGGTTGCACATAAGGCGGCTGCACTGATTTCTTTCCGCCCAAAAGTGCTTTACCGCCGCGTTTTAGGGCATCAGCAATATGAGATGCAATTACATCTAGTTGTTCTGGCATGGTTGCAGGGCCGTAATTACCAGCCCCTGGCGCACCTGCCGTGATCTTTTCAGCCTCTGAAACGAATAGTTCAATAAAGCGATCAGCAATCTTTTCGTCAACGTAAACACGTTCGGCACCGATACAAGTTTGGCCAGCGTTAGACATGGCCGACCATAAAGTGTTTTCGACAGCTGCCGTAATGTTGGCATCTTCAGCAACAATTACTGGGTCTTTGCCACCACATTCGAGAACTACTGGAATCATATTTGCTGCACATGTGGCAGCAACTAATTTAGCCGTCTTGGTCGAGCCAGTGAACGCTAATTTATTGATTTCACTTTCGCATAAGTATTTACCAGTATCGCCATAACCAGTGATAACTTGGAAAATATCTTCACTTGGTGCAACTTGGGCAAATGAATCTGCGAGCCAAACGCCAACTGCTGGAGTTAATTCACTTGGTTTAAATACCACAGCGTTACCAGCTGCAAGTGCGTATGTTATTGAACCAAGGGGAGTAAAGATCGGATAGTTCCAGGGACCGATAACTCCAACCACACCAACTGGTGAATGCTCAACGCGGGCTGACATATTTGCCATGATCGCACCAGGTGATCGATGTTCTGGGCTCATCACATATTCAGCATTACGTGCTGCCCAACCAATGTGATTGATAGCCAGGGCCGCTTCTAGCTTGGCATCGCTTATCGGCTTGCCTGTTTCATCTGAAATTAATTCGGCGATCTCATCAACATGGCTAATTATGTATTGGCTCCAGTTGAGCAATACTTTTTTACGACCTTTAAAACCTAGATGCTGCCATTGGTAAAGCGCTTCGTGGGCTGTTTCTACAACTAATGAAACGGTGTCTTTACTATCTACTGGAAAAGTAGCTAATACTTCACCGGATACTGGATTGATCGAATCAAAGGTCTTTTTGCGTGATGTGGCCATAGCGGCAAAGATACACTTGCCTAATGGCCGAACCAATTCGCCCCAGCACGGTATTGCCGGCTAATCGATCACCTTTCACCCTTACAACTCATGATGGTGAAACTCTGGTGGGTGAAGTTGCTAGCCCAATCGGTAATTCAACAGGGGCAATTCTTTGCCTGCATCCGCTACCAACTGCTGGCGGCATGATGGATAGCCATATTTATAAGAAAGCAGCCAATCGATTACCCGACATGGCTGGCATAACTGTCGTGCGTTTTAACACCCGCGGTACTACAAGTGTGAATGGCACCAGCTCCGGCAGCTTTGATAATGGGGTTGCTGAAAAATTCGATGTTGAAGCAGCTCTTACCTACTGTTTAGATACCTTAAAGCTAGAAAATCTTTGGGTTGTTGGATGGTCTTTTGGAACTGATTTAGCTTTGCATCACGCTAAAGATTCTCGGCATAAAGGATTAATTTTATTGAGCCCACCGCTTCGGACTTCTGAACTAAGTGATCTGGAATATTGGAATAGCGATGGCCGACCAGTTTTTACAATAGTTCCCGAGCTAGATGACTATCTGAGGCCAACAGAGGCTGCGAAACGTTTTTCAGTGATTAAGAATCACCACATGATTGCAGTTGATGAAGCAAAACACTTGTGGGTGGGCGAACCTTCTGTTTATCGCGTGCTCACTGAAATAACTCAGATCGTTGCCCCAAATAGATTGCCACTACCAACAGAGTTTTAACTCTCTTATGAATTAGCGGGTTGAACCAAAGCGCTAATTAAGCGTTATCTGTTCTTGGGAAAACTACTTCATCTAAAATCAAGATAATCGCAGCAGCTACGGGCACTGCTAAAAGACCGCCAACTAAGCCCAATAGTGAAGATCCAATAAGAGCTGAAATAATTGTTACTGCACCGGGTACAGAAAGTGTTTTCTTCATAATGCGCGGGGTTATCACGTAGTTTTCAATTTGGACATAAAGAATATAAGCCAAGAAAGCTACTAGCCCAATGGTTACTGATTGAGTTAACGCAACTAAAGTAACAACGGTGCAGCCAATAAAGTGGCCAATTAGTGGGATCAAACCACATACCAACACAGTCATTCCAAGTGCGATTGGGGAAGGAATCCCTAAAACTAGCGATAGCAAGAATGTGAAGATTCCAGCCATGAAAGCGATAGTTACTTGACTGCTAACAAATGAACCAACTCGCGAAATAATTGCTTCAGTAAGTGCGCCAACTCTTGGTCGGCGTGAAGCTGGAGCAAGGCGCAATCCAAGCTTGATCATTTGCGGCAATGATGTTAAGAAGTAGAGAGTTAGAACTAAAATAGTTAGAGCTGAGAAAGTTCCAGAAAGAACTGATTTGCCAACACCAACTACGCCACCAAAAGTAGTCAGTAGGAGTTTTCCATCTGAGGTGCGAGATGTAATTTCACGTTGCAGAGTATCTAACAGCCCGTATTGATCATTAAGACGGGTGAACAAAGAATTCGATTTCAAATCTTGAATCAGGGTTGGCGCTTGACTAATTAAGTTAGAACCTTGTGACACAACTGGGGGTATCACGATCAATGCAAAGAAAATCACAAATAAAATAACTGAGATAAATATCGCGGTAACTGCATTTGTGCGAGATAAACCTCGACGGCGAAGTGCTTCAACTGCTGGGTTTAAACCCATCGCCAAAAAGAGCGCGATTAAAATCAGAACAAATATTTGCGAAGCGCTAGCAAGAGCGCGCATTAAGACAAATGCAGATAACGCACCGATGGTTGCAATAAATCCGAAATAGAATGGGTGAGATTTGTTAATTGGATCACCTAGAACGCCCATATCAGTGTTTATTACCTTAGGGTCACCTGCAACAACTTTTTTAATTCGCTTACTTATCGCCATGTGTTCAAGTGTAATTGCCTAAGATGAGCCCATGACCCTACGAATCACTGGCTTTGGCGAAGAGATCGCCGCCATCACGGGTCTTCCTTGGGATCGGGCACTAGAAGAGTGGCCCGAAGATCCAGCTTTAGCTGAAAAACGCGGAATCTCGCGCCACGTTGTGCGCCTGATCCGAGTAAATGATGAACCCGATGCGGAAATTTACGCGGTGAAAGAGACGGTTTCTGAGTTCGCTAATCGTGAATATGCAGCCTTGCGCGAACTGCGACGGTTGCAAGCGCCCAGCGTTGATCCAATTGCCGTAGTAGAAGGACGCAAAGATGTTAATGGCGAAGAACTGCCATGTGTTTTAGCCACTCGTTTCCTTCCGTATTCGCTGCCTTATCGAGTTTTACTCTCAGGCGCCGTAACACCTCACGATATTTTGAACATGGCAAACGCATTGGCGTTACTACTTGTTAGATTGCATCTACTTGGATTTTGGTGGGGCGACTGTTCGCTTTCTAATACTCTATTCCGCCGTGATGCCGAAGGTTTTGCAGCTTACTTAGTTGATGCTGAAACTGGTGAGTTTCAAAAAACTCTCAGCGATGGTCAACGCGAACATGATTTAGATATTGCGCACTTCAACGTTGCGGCTGAACTTGAGGACTTAGCACTTTCCGGTGTTCTCTACCCAGGAATGGATCCAGTTCGCGCGAGCGATACAGTAATGAAAAGATATCGTCGACTTTGGGCAGCACTTCGTGATCCGCAATCACTTGACCCAACCGATCGCCGAGCTGTTGAACGTGCAATGCGCCAACTACACGACTTAGGTTTTGCAGTTGAAGAAGTTTCGATTGCCATCGATGGTAATAATAAAGTTTTGAAGTTCCAACCTAAATTAGTAGCAGCGGGTTATCACACAAATCGCCTACGTGAACTTATGGGGCTTGAGACAGAAGAGCTTCAAGCAAAACGTATTTTGGCATCCTTTGATCGTTATCGAGCTCGCGAAAGCAGCCCTTCCAAAACAGTCAACGAAACTGCTTTCAAATGGTTAACTGAAGTTTTTAACCCAATCGTTAATTCTGTTCCAGCTGAGCATGTTGGTCGAGTTGAGCCAGCTCAAATATTCCATGAAGTACTTGAGCACCGCTGGTATTTGAGTGAAGCTGCCGGCCATGATGTGGGCTTGGATTTAGCCTGCAAAAGCTATATTTCTGAGGTTTTACCTTACCGTCGTGATTCAGGCATCGAGATAGTGGAATGATTTAGCAATGAGTTTGCCACCTAATTTTGGTCGAGCCGTGGATTTGAGTTCGCTAACAAAGCCGGCACAAGCCACAAATGCAATAGCTGCAAATTATGAAATTACGGCTGAAACTTTTGCAGCTAAAGCTGTTGAGCTTTCCCGCACTAAACCCGTAATTTTATTGGTTTGGTCACCGCGCAGTCCAGAATCAATGACAACTCTTGAAACTCTAAGTAAATTAGCAAATCAAGCAAATGACACATGGCAACTAGGCAGTATTAATGCCGATGACCAACCACAAGTGGCTCAAGCGCTACAAACTAAGAATATTCCATATGCAGTTGCCTTAATTGCCGAGCAACCAGTTCCTCTCTTTGACCAAAGCTACCCGGAATCACAAATAAAAATGGTGATCGATAAAGTATTAACGCTCGCAGCTGAGCAAGGTATTGGCAGTGCGCCGGCAGAAACTATTGAACCCGAGGAAGATGAAGCGCTAGCTGCACTTGAATCTGGTAACTATGAAATTGCACGTGCCGCGTATCAAAAATTATTAAGTCGTAAACCAAGTGATTCATTAGCCAAATTAGGTTTAGCTCAAACAGAATTGCTAATTCGAACTGAAAAACTCGAGGCAAAATTAGTAACAGCACTTGCTGCATCTGAGCCAGATAATGTGAAAGCTCAATTGGATTGTGCCGATTTAGAAGTTATCAGCGGAGATTTAGATGCTGCTTTTAATCGATTGCTCGATTGTGTACGTCGCTTCGCCGGAGCTGATCGCACTTCCGCGAAAGACCATTTGCTGAATCTTTTCCTATTAGTAGATCCAGCCGACCCACGACTAAAAGTAGCTCGCACTTCACTTGCTAGCGCACTGTTCTAAAGTGAAATTATGACCATCAAAGAGATCACTCCAGAAGTTGAATACAAGACTCTGACAAAACTCTTCTTTCTTTTTGGCTTTGGGATTATGTCTTGGATCCCTAGATTTCCTGACTTTAAAGATCGTTTAGGCCTTACTAATGGCGAGTTTGGCTCAGTTATCAGCCTAGGCAGTCTTGGCGCGCTTATCAGCTTGCTTACCGTGGGCCACATTGTGCACAAACTAGGTAGCTATAAAGTTTTAATCGCAAGTACGTGCGTACTTTATTTAGGTTTCATTCTTATTGCCAATATTTCTTCTAGTCTTATATTTATTCCAGTAAATATTTTAGTGGGATTTTCGATCTCGGCTTTTCATATTTCACTCAATAGCCAAGCTTTCGATAGCCAAACTCGAACCACAAAGCCAATCATTGTAAAACTACATGGAATCTGGGCGCTAGGTGCAGTTATAACTGGCATTGTTTCAGGTTTATTAATCGGTAGAGTCTCTGCTGCGATTCAATTAGATATCGTATATATCTTAGTTTTCTTACTTACTTTAAAATATGTAAATAGTTTGCGCTCTATTTCTCTGCAACCAAAACTTGAAGATGATCACTACTCAGTAAAGCAAATCTTGACTTCACTTCGATTTGATCGCCTGATTGCCGGTGGAATGATTTGCGCGATTTTTCTTGAAATATCAATGGGTGACTGGTCTAATATTTTCGGACGTGAGTATTTAAAGATTGAAGGCGGACTAATAACTTTGCCTTATATTCTTTTTATGGGTGCCTTGATTGTGGGCCGGCTAAACATTTCAAAGATTATCGCGAGCGTGCCAATTAACAGAGCAGCAAGTCTTGGCGCTATCACTGGCGGCAGCTTTTTCTTACTTGGCGTTATTGCATCAATTGCCTTTGGTGATACTCATAAATACTTGGCATTTGGAATATTTTCGTTTGGTTGTTTTGTTGCCGGTCTCGGAACATCATTTATTACGCCAAGTTTCTTTAATGCCGCGGCTGCACGAAGCCCGCTTCCCAACTCAGTGGTAATTGGTCAGATTGGTTTGATTAATAATTTCCTGATCTTTTGTGGCAAATGGGTAATAGCTTGGACAGCTCAATTCACATCGCTAGCAGTCGCCCTCTTGATTCCTGCGCTTATGGCTCTGTCTGTGGCCTTCTTCTCAAAGGCGCTATTGAGCGGAAATGCCAAAGGTGAATCGGTCGAAGAATAAGCTTTTCACGCTAAAGCCAGCGCTAACTAGCTGCCGTAGGCAATATCAACTAGCGGCTAAAGCCAACCATAGTGTCGCAAGCGGTGCGACTCTTAAAGTTATTACTAAATCTGAACCTGCTGATACTTCAACCGGTTGATTAATTACACCGCTTCCGCCAAAAGCTAAATCATCGGTATTTAAGACTTCGCACCATGATCCAGCTTTTGGCATCGGTAAACGATAACTTTCGTGTGGTACGGGTGAGAAATTAGTTATGCAAACAAGAGGCTGCCCATCTTCTGCCCATCGAGTAAATGCCAACACGTTACTTGCCGCATCATTTCCAACTAACCATGAGAATCCGTCTGGTGACGTATCTTTCTGAAACAGTGCTGGTGTTGATTTGTAGATACTGTTTAACTGGGAAATAGTTTTTGCAACACCACTATGTTCATCGTATTTAGTTAAGCTCCATTGCAAACCAGCAGATTCACTCCACTCATCATTTTGGGCAAACTCTTGACCCATAAAGAGAAGCTTCTTGCCTGGATGAGCCCACATGAATCCATAAAGGGCCCGCAAAGTTGCTAACTTCTGCCAACGATCACCTGGGAACTTGTTAACTAATGAACCCTTGCCATGAACAACTTCATCATGTGAAAGTGGCAACATAAAGTTTTCGGACCAGGCATAAAGAATTGAGAAAGTTATCTCATTGTGGTGATGCACACGATGAATCGGATCGCGCTGAAGGTATTCAAGGGTGTCATGCATCCAGCCCATATTCCATTTAAAACCAAAACCAATTCCATTTGAATCTGTATTGCGTGTTACACCTGGCCAAGCAGTTGATTCTTCGGCAATCATCATGATTCCAGGGTGTGTGCGATAAGCAGTTGAAGTAGCTTCTTGTAGCAATTGCACAGCTTCGAGATTTTCTCGACCGCCAAATTTATTGGGGATCCATTCGCCTTCTTTGCGCGAATAATCTAAGTAGAGCATCGAAGCCACGGCATCCACTCGTAGTCCATCAATATGGAACTCGGTTAACCAATACAAGGCGCTAGCAACGATGAAGTTACGAACTTCATTGCGGCCAAAGTTAAAGATCAGCGTGCCCCAGTCCGGATGCTCTCCTAAACGAGGATCTGCATGCTCATAAAGCGCAGTTCCGTCGAATTTTGCTAGCGCCCATTCATCTTTAGGGAAGTGTGCAGGAACCCAATCGAGAATCACGCCGATACCTGCATCGTGCAGGGCATTAACTAAGAACTTAAATTCATCAGGTGAACCAAAGCGCGATGACGGCGCGAAGAAGGAAGTAACTTGGTATCCCCAAGAAGGACCGTATGGATGTTCCATTACTGGCAAAAACTCAACATGAGTGAAACCAGTTTCTTGCATATAAGCAACGAGCTCAGTTGCTAAATCACGGTAACTTAAACCAAGTCGCCAAGAACCTAAATGAACTTCATAAACAGATACTGCGCTGCGCCAAGATTCAAACTTACTTCGTACGTTAATCCAACTTTCATCATTCCATTGGAAATTAGATTCTTCGACAATTGAGGCAGTTAGTGGTGGAATTTCAGTAGCGCGAGCCATCGGATCGGCATGATCAACCCAGTTGCCATCTTTGGTATGAACAGCAAATTTGTATTTAGTACCAGGTGATAAATCAGCAATGAAGATTTGCCAAATTCCGGTATTTTCAATCCGCCACATGCGATGAGTGTTGCGATCCCAGTAATTTAAATCGCTGATTAAACTTACGTCGCGGGCATTTGGTGCCCATAGCGCAAAAGAGGTACCGAGCAAATTTCCATTTGCATCGCGTTGAACGTGTGCTCCTAGTACTCGCCAAAGCTCTTCGTGGCGACCTTCGGCAATTAAATGAAGATCTAGTTCGCCCAAAGCGCCAGGTTGATTCGGTACTACCTGGGGTTTGCGGCGAAAGATTTTCATTTGTTAAGGGATCCGTACCAAGGCAATATGAGCCACATTGTTGTAATCGGCACGCGGATCAAGACTCACAAAACTGTCAGAGTTCCAGCTAAAAGAATTTCCAGTTAACTGATCATCAACTACAAATGAATCTCCAGTTAGTCCCAGTAAATCCATGTTCCAGTGAACCACAGTCGCTTGAGCATTTGAAGGATCAAGGTTGACAATAACTAGCACCAGATTGTTGCCGTCACGCTTGGAATAAGCGATTATTGCCTCATTATCAGTGTGGTGGAAATGCAGGTTGCGCAGACGCTGTAATGAACGATTGGCTGCACGTATCTTGTTTAACTTAGTAATAAGCGGCACAAGTGATTGCTTTGGGCCATCCCAGTCGCGAACCTTAATCTGATATTTCTCAGAATCTAAGTATTCCTCGCGGCCTTCACTTAATACCCGGTGCTCGAATAATTCATAACCGGCATACATTCCCCAAGATGGCGTAAGAGTTGAAGCAAGGACTGCGCGAAGGGCGAACATAGCTGGGTTTCCGCTTTGCAAATGAAACGGCAAAATGTCTGGCGTATTTACCCAGAAATTTGGACGGAAGAAAGCACTGGTTTGATGTGAGACTTCATTGCCATATTCAGTTAGCTCATGTTTGGTAGTACGCCAAGTGAAGTAGGTATAAGACTGTTGGAAGCCGGCCTTACCAAGGGCATGCATCATCGCCGGTTTAGTAAATGCTTCGGCTAAGAAAACTATCTCCGGGTATTTCTCATTTACTTTAGCAATTAGCGTTTGCCAGAAAACAACCGGCTTCGTATGCGGATTATCAACGCGGAAAATAGTCACGCCTTTGCTAATCCAAAGTTCACAGATTCGAGAAACCTCAGCCACTAGACCATCGAAGTCATCGTCAAAGTTAATCGGGTAAATATCTTGATACTTCTTTGGCGGATTCTCGGCATAGGCGATCGTGCCATCGGTTCGGTAGTTAAACCATTTCGGATGTTCTTTAACCCAAGGATGATCTGGTGAAGTCTGTAGTGCCAGATCAAGTGCAATTTCAAGGCCAAATTTATTTGCTTCCTTAACAAATACCTCAAAATCTTTCATTGTGCCAAGTGCCGGATTAATTGCATCATGGCCACCATCAGAATTACCGATACCCCATGGAACGCCAGGATCATTTGGCCCAGCTGTTAATGTGTTGTTTGGTCCCTTACGGTGAGAAATACCAATTGGGTGAATTGGTGGGATGTAGAGGACATCAAAACCCATATCTTTTACTGCTTTTAGCCGCTTTGCTGCAGTGCCGAAATTGCCACTTGTATAGGTGCCGTCTTTATTTATGCTGGCGCCTTCGCTACGTGGAAAGAATTCATACCACGCGCCGACTAGAGCTCGTTCACGTTCGACATAGACCGGAAACTGCGGTGAGTTAGTTGTCACGGTTCGATATTGAGTAACGATGGCAGCTTCTATTTCGAAAGTGAAGTGTCCAAGTTTTGGTAGCGCAATTAGCGCTTCGTATCGATCAGTACCAGGATTGCGTTCAATCGCAGCTACGCGAGATAACTCTTTACCTTTGCTATCACGAGTGATTACCTGAACTTGCGGATAGTCATGGCCTTCGCCAGCAACAGTTGCACTTACTAAAATTTCTTCATTCACAATTGCTTTAACAGGAACAAATTCTCCCCCAAAGTAAATTGTGGGGGAGATATCAGTGATTGCGACGCGGCCGATCAACCCGAACCCTCAGTGTTGCCAGCTTCAGCAGCAGTAACATCGTTAATCTGATATTTATCAATTGCTTCTTGAACAGTCTTAGCTTTCACATCGCCTTGCTTTGCAAGTTGTTGCAATGTGGCAACGACGATTGATTCTGCATCAACTTTGAAGTGGCGACGAAGCGCACCGCGCGTATCTGATAAACCAAAGCCATCGGTGCCAAGGGAAGAGAATTGATTAGGAACCCATGGTGCGATTTGATCTTGAACGGCGCGCATGAAATCACTAACGGCGACTACTGGACCTTCTGTGCTGGCCAACTTCTTAGTTACATACGCTTGTTTGATATCACTTGGGTGTAACAAGTTATGGCTATCGGTTTCTAAACCATCACGGCGAAGTTCATTCCAAGACGTTACAGACCATACCGAGGCGGCAACGCCCCAATCCTCGGCCAATAACTTCTGAGCTTTAAGCGCCCAGTTAACACCAACACCCGAAGCCAAAATCTGTGCTTTCTTCTTAGCTCGAATATCAGAAGGTGAATAAAGGTAAATACCCTTTAATAAGCCTTCTACATCAAGGTTTTCAGGCTCGGCAGGTTGCATATATGGCTCGTTATAAACGGTGAGGTAGTAATAAACATTTTCACTATTCTCGCCATACATGCGACGTAAGCCATCTTTAACAATGTGGCCAAGTTCGAATCCGAATGCTGGATCATAAGAAACGATAGCTGGGTTAGTTGATGCAAGCAGATGTGAATGACCATCTTCGTGTTGCAATCCTTCGCCATTTAGCGTGGTGCGACCAGCAGTTGCGCCGACTACGAAACCACGAACTAACTGGTCAGCTGCTGCCCAGAAAGCATCACCTGTGCGCTGGAATCCGAACATTGAATAGAAAATGTAGATCGGAATCATTGGTTCATTATGTGTTGAGTATGAAGAACCAACAGCAGTAAATGAGGCAACAGATCCTGCTTCATTAATACCTTCGTGCAGAATCACACCTGAAGTAGATTCCTTATAAGAAAGCATCAATTCGCGGTCTACTGATAAATACTTCTGACCATTTGGTGAATAAATCTTGAGTGATGGGAACAATGAGTCCATACCGAAGGTACGCGCTTCATCAGGAATGATCGGTACTAAACGAGAACCCAAACCTGGATCCTTGATCAGGTCTTTAAGCATGCGAACAAAGGCCATTGTGGTTGCAATTTCTTGCTGTCCAGAACCACGACGACCTGATTCATATACTGAATCATCTGGTTGTGGCAATGGGCGTGAAATCTTGCGACGAGAAGGAATCGAACCGCCCAAGGCAGCACGACGTTCTTGCAGATACTTCGCTTCAGGTGAATCTTCAGCTGGGCGATAGTAAGGAGGCAACTTCGCATCTAGTTGAGCATCAGCAATTGGAATTCCTAGACGATCGCGGAATTCAGTGATGTCTTCCATCGACATCTTCTTCATCTGGTGCGTTGAGTTACGACCTTCGAAGTGTGAGCCAAGCGTCCAGCCCTTTACTGTTTTTGCCAGAATCACTGTTGGTCGGCCATTTGAATTCATAGCTGCTGTGTAAGCGGCAAACAACTTGCGATAGTCATGACCACCGCGGCGTAAGCCCCAAATCTGATCATCTGACCAGCCAGCAACCATTGCAGCAGTGCGTGGGTCACGAGCAAAGAAGTTATCGCGAACGAACTTTCCGCTCTCAGCCTTAAATGTTTGATAATCGCCATCGAGTGTCTTATTCATTAAATCAACAAGTGCACCTTCGCGGTCTTGCGCAAGTAGTGGATCCCATTCGCGACCCCAAACCACTTTGAGTACGTTCCAGCCGGCACCGCGGAAGATCGATTCAAGTTCTTGAATAATTTTTCCATTACCGCGAACTGGGCCATCTAGACGTTGCAAGTTGCAGTTAACAACAAAAGTTAAGTTATCTAGATTTTCGCGAGTTGCTAAACCAATTGCACCTAAAGTATCGACTTCATCAACTTCGCCGTCACCTAAGAATGCCCAAACATGTTGTTGGCTAGTGTCTTTGATGCCACGATTATGTAAGTAACGATTAAATCGTGCTTGATAAATTGCATTAAGTGGACCAATACCCATTGACACAGTCGGGAACTGCCAGAAATCAGGCATCAATCTTGGATGAGGATATGAAGAAAGCCCGCCACCTTTATGTGAAAGTTCTTGACGGAAACCATCTAATTGATTTTCCGTAAAGCGACCTTCTAAAAATGCTCGTGCATACATTCCAGGGCTGGCATGGCCTTGGAAGAAAATTTGATCGCCGCCACCTGGATGATCTTGCCCGCGGAAAAAGTGGTTGAAACCAACTTCATAAAGCGAAGCCGAAGAAGCATAAGTTGAAATGTGACCACCAACGCCAACTCCTGGGCGCTGAGCACGGTGCACCAACATCGCCGCGTTCCACCGATTAAATGCGCGAATTCGACGTTCGATTGCTTCATCACCCGGAAAATCTGGTTCGCTATCGGAAGGAATGCTGTTGATGTAATCAGTTGCACGCAAACCCGAGATGCCAATGTTCTTCTCTTGCGCACGCTTTAGAAGCGAGAGCATTAAATATCGAGCACGTACTGGACCGGCGTTAGCTAAAGCCGCATCGAAGGATGCATTCCATTCCGCCGTCTCGCTAGGGTCGATATCGACTAGCTGATCGACGATGTGATCGGGCGTATCAAACGTTTCGCTCATGCCCCTATTCTCTCGGTTACTGCCCAGTTGTGTGAAATTGAGAGCGCTCAGGTCTTGCTAAGTGAGCAAATTTTGGGTGGACTTAGCCCGTGGCCATGCGTATGGGCTTTGCCAAAGGTGATCAGATTCTCGAAATCGGCTATGCCGCCGACTGTGACGATTCGTTGCGCGCAAAGATAAAGGGATTCACGGATACTGAGTTTATTCAGATTAATCCGACCGAAGTTATCGATGGCGTAATCATCTGGTGGCGCGATGGTGATGGCGACTTAATCGATGAACTAATGGATGCCCTTACCTTTCTTTCTGAAACTGGCCCGATTTGGGTAATGACTCCGAAGATGGGTCGCCCAAATTATGTTGAAGCAAGTGAAATTCAGGATGCCGCCCCGATAGCTGGATTAAGTGTTACCTCATCTATTGCCGTTGCTGCTGATTGGACTGCAACTCGTCTAGTGGCACGTAAAGCTGGCAAACGGTAGATTTCGCGCCATGACTACAACACTTGTAATTGGCCAACCCGCTCCTGATTTTGAATTAGTAAATCAGCATGGCGAAACAGTTTCACTTTCATCATTTAAAGGAAAGCAAAACGTAGTTTTAGTTTTCTATCCATTCGCATTTTCTGGAACATGTACTGGTGAACTTTGCGCTTTGCGTGATGACATATCAGCATTTCAAAATGATGATGTGCAAGTTATCGGAATCGCTTGCGATCCAATGTATGCAGCACGCGCATTTGCCGAAGCCGAAGGATATAAATTCCCAATCCTTTCTGACTTCTGGCCACACGGTGCAGTCTCGAAGCTCTACGGCGCTTTCTTTGAAGAACGTGGATTCTCTACACGCGGCACATTCATCATCGATAAGAGTGGAATTCTGCGTTGGCAGGTCGTAAATGGCCCAGGCGAAGCGCGTAATGCAGCCGATTACAAGGCGGCGTTAGCACAGCTTTAATTAGGTTAGACTTACGCATCTGGTTTCGGCCAGATAAGTAAGTTCCGGGTGCTTAGCTCAGTGGTAGAGCGTCTCGTTTACACCGAGAATGTCGGGGGTTCGAAACCCTCAGCGCCCACCAGTTCCACTTCATAAAACTACATATCTAA
>CANHRM010000026.1 GCA_947463725.1 Actinomycetota bacterium
ATGAACGACGAAACAATGATCTTCTCAGCAACTACTGCTTCAAAGTCACCGAAGGATCAATTCGATTTCTTCCCTTTGACCGTAGATGTTGAAGAAAAAATGTACGCAGTTGGTCGTATTCCAGGATCATTCTTCCGTCGTGAAGGACGTCCATCAGAAGATGCGATTCTTACTTGCCGTTTGATCGATCGCCCATTGCGTCCATCATTCGTAAAGGGACTTCGTAACGAAGTTCAAATCGTAATTACCGTAATGGCACTTGATCCTGATCATATGTACGACGTACTTGCGATCAACGCAGCATCAATGTCGACACAATTAGCTGGTCTGCCATTTTCAGGCCCAATTGGTGGCGTTCGCGTTGCTTTAATTGGTGGTCAATGGGTTGCATTCCCAAATCACTCAGAGGTAGCTGACGCTGTCTTTGACATGGTTGTTGCTGGTCGCGTAATTGGTGACGATGTTGCAATCATGATGGTTGAAGCCGAAGCCACATCTAAGACCATTGAATTGGTTAAGTCTGGTCAAAGCGCACCAACTGAAGAAATCGTTAGCCAAGGACTTGAGGCTGCAAAGCCATTCATCAAGGCACTTTGCGATGCTCAGCTAAAGGTTGCAGCTAAAGCTGCTAAGCCAACTGCTGAATTCCCAGTCTTCCTTGATTATCAGTCAGATGTATTCGAAGCAGTTTCTGCTCACGCATCTACTGATCTTGCTAAGGCGATGACTATCGCTGGTAAGCAAGAGCGCGAAACCGCAATTGATGCAATTTCAGCTGCTACTAAAGAAGCTGTTGCTGCAAAGTTTGAAGGCCGCGAAAAAGAAGTACCTGCAGCATTTAAGTCACTAACTAAGAAGCTAGTTCGTCAGCGCGTATTGCGTGACAAGATTCGTATCGATGGTCGCGGTCTTCGCGATATCCGTGCGCTATCTGCTGAGGTTGAAGTTATTCCTCGCGTTCACGGTTCAGCAATCTTCGAACGTGGCGAGACTCAGATCTTGGGTATCACTACTTTGAACATGTTGAAGATGGAACAACAGCTAGATACTTTGAATCCAGAAAATCACAAGCGTTATATGCACAACTACAACTTCCCACCATATTCAACTGGTGAGACCGGTCGTGTTGGAACACCTAAGCGTCGCGAAATCGGCCACGGTGCACTCGCTGAACGCGCATTGATTCCAGTTCTTCCAACTCGTGAAGAATTCCCATATGCAATTCGTCAAGTATCTGAAGCACTTGGCTCAAACGGTTCAACTTCAATGGGTTCTGTATGTGCATCAACTCTTGCAATGCTTAACGCTGGCGTGCCACTAAAGGCGCCAGTAGCAGGTATCGCAATGGGTCTGATCTCAGATGATGTTGATGGAAAAGTTGAGTACGTAGCTTTGACCGATATCTTGGGCGCAGAGGACGCGTTCGGAGATATGGACTTTAAAGTTGCCGGTACTAAAGATTTCATCACCGCACTTCAATTAGATACCAAGCTCGACGGTATTCCTGCATCAGTTCTAGCTGGCGCACTTCTTCAAGCTAAGGAAGCGCGTCTTGCGATTCTTGATGTGATGAACGAAGCAATCGATGCCCCAGATGAGATGAGCCAATACGCTCCTCGCATCATCTCGGTCAAGATTCCAGTTGATCAAATTGGTGCAGTTATCGGCCCTAAGGGCAAGATCATCAACCAGATTCAAGATGAAACTGGCGCTGAGATCTCAATCGAAGATGACGGCACAATTTATATCGGTGCAACTAATGGGCCAGCTGCTGAAGCTGCTCGTGCACAGATCAATGCAATTGCTAACCCACAGATGCCAGAAGTTGGCGAGCGTTACTTAGGTACGATCGTAAAGCTGGCAGCATTTGGTGCATTCGTATCATTGATGCCAGGCAAAGATGGTTTGCTACACGTATCGCAGATTCGCAAAATGCACGGCGGAAAGCGCATCGAAAACCTTGAAGAAGTTATGAAGGTTGGCGACAAGATTCAAGTTGAGATCGGTGAGATTGACCCTAAGGGCAAGCTTTCACTAGTTCCAGTACTTGAAGACGGAAGCGTTCCAAGCGCCGAATAATGTCAGTACGTAGAACAGTTCTACCTAGCGGTCTGCGTATCGTTACTGAAGAAGTATCTTCGGTACGCAGCGCCGCGGTTGGAATCTGGATCAACATAGGCTCACGTGACGAAACCCCGGCAACTGCTGGGGCTTCTCACTTTCTAGAGCACTTACTTTTTAAGGGCACCTCGACGCGTACTGCGATGGAGATTTCATCTTCTATTGAAGCAGTTGGTGGCGAGATGAACGCCTTTACTAGTAAGGAATACACCTGTTTCTATGCCCGGGTAATTGATAACGATTTACCAATGGCAATTGAAGTTCTAGCTGACTTAATTACTTCTTCCCTTGTAACAGCAGCTGATGTTGATGCAGAGCGCAAAGTAGTTCTCGAAGAAATTGCAATGCGCGATGACGATCCGAGCGATCTAGTTCATGATCTATTTAGCGATACTTATTACGGTGATATTCCAGTAGGCCGGCCAATTCTTGGAACTGTTGAATCAATAAAGGGCATGAGCCGCAATACGGTTTTTAATTATTACAAGAAGAAGTATTTGCCCGAGAACTTAGTTGTTGCCGTTGCCGGAAACATTAAGCACAAGAAGGTTGTAGCGGCGATTGAAAAAGCACTATCCCGCGATGGTTACTTAGATAACCATGCCGCCCCTGTATTGCGCGAAAACACTTTAGTTAAGCCTCGTAATCAGCAAGCGGTCGGCAGTATTTATCGCAAGACTGAACAATCCCATATGTTCTATGGTCTCGAAGGTGTCGCGCGTAGCGACGAACGTCGTTTTGCAATGGGCGTAATGGCTTCGGCTCTCGGTGGTGGAATGTCATCACGACTATTCCAAGAGATTCGCGAGAAGCGTGGTCTGGCTTACTCGGTTTATGCCTATGCCCAACAATTTGCTGGTACCGGTGTGCTTGGTTTCTATGCCGGTTGTAATCCGGCGAAGTCAGTTGAAGTTATTGAAATTATTCAAGAAGTTCTAGCTGATGTAGTTGATAACGGGCTTACCCATGAAGAGATAGATCGTGCCAAAGGCGCAGTTCGTGGCTCATTGGTTTTGAGCCAAGAAGACACTGGTTCGCGCATGAGCCGAATCGGCAAAAGCGAGATCGTTTATGGCGAAATTATGAGTTTTGACGATATTTTGAAATCAATTGCCCGCGTAACCCCTGATGAAGTGCGGGCCGTTGCCAGCGAGTTCCTCATCAAATCGCCTACGCTTGCCGTAGTGGGTCCACATAAGGATCTACGTAAATTTGAAAAAGTACTTCGCAACGGGGGATCGAAATGATCAAAGTAGGTGTTCTAGGCGCTAAAGGTCGCATGGGCGCTGAAGTTGTGCGCGCTGTTACGGAAGCCGATGGCCTTGAGTTAGTTGCTGCCCTTGATCTGGGTGATTCACTTGATGAACTAATTATGCACGGTGCCGAAGTAGTTGTTGATTTCACTACGCCAGATTCAGTGATGGCGAATTTAGATTTCTTGATTGCGAATAACATTAACGCGGTTGTCGGCACCACTGGTTTTGACGATAGCAAGATCGCGAAATTGTCTGCAGACTTAAAGGCACATCCTAAAGTTGGCGTTTTGATTGCACCTAATTTTGCAATCGGAGCAGTACTGATGATGGAGTTTGCTGCTAAAGCTGCGCGTTACTTTGAATCGGCAGAAATTGTTGAGTTACATCACCCAGCAAAAGTAGATGCACCAAGTGGCACTGCAGCACGCACCGCGCAATTAATGAGTGAAGCTCGCAAAGAAGCGGGGCTCGCTGCAATGCCAGATGCAACGCACACCGCGCTAGATGGTGCACGCGGTGCAATGGTGGGCGATGTGCCAGTTCATTCAGTTCGCGTACGCGGGCTAGTTGCACATCAAGAAGTTATTTTGGGCGGTTTAGGTGAAACCCTAACTATTCGTCATGACTCAATTGATCGCGCTGGCTTTATGCCCGGCGTTTTACTTGGCGTTCGCAGTGTTGTAAAAGTTCCAGGCCTAACACATGGCCTAGATAAGTTCATGTAAGGGGATCCACAAATGTCTAAAGATCAAATCGTTATGTATGGCGCTGACTGGTGTGGCGATTGCCGTCGCTCTGAACGTTTACTAAATGAACTTGGTGTTGAATGGACCAAGATCGATGTTGAAGCTGATTTAACGGCTGCCGATAAAGTCATTGAAATCAATGGTGGCGCCAAGTCAATTCCAGTAATTGTTTTCCAAGATGGTACCCATTTAACCGAACCATCAGATATCGCACTTACTGAAAAGCTAAAGTCCCTTTCAATTATTTAGTATTTTCTAGCCAAATCTGTATAGCAGAGCCGAACTAGCAGCTGCTGAAATAACGACTATCGGAAACGGCGCTTTAAATAGCAGGGCAATAATGGCGACTGACAATCCAAGTAATCGGTGATCAATCATCAACTTAGATTTCTCGGTAAATGATTGCACTGCAACTAGTGCGCTTAAAAGCGCAATTGGAATTAGCGCATTTACTTTCTGAATTCTGGGGTGGGACAACCATTTTTCAGGAACTGAGTGGCCGCTGTATTTCAAGATAAAGGCAATAGCGCTAGTACCGATTACTGCAATCCAATATTGATTCATCTGCGCAACCCAACTGCGATTGCTATAAATGCAGTCGCGATGATTGGAAGACCCGCAGGCAAGATTGGGGTCATTGCGATTGCAAATATTGCGCAACCAATTGCTAGAGCGCGATCACTATTTGTTTTAAGTCGCGGCCAAGCTAAACCAAGGAACGCAGCCGGAACTGCAGAATCTAAACCCCAAGCGCGAATATCACCCATAGCTTGTGCGCCAAGTGCGCCAGCTACGGTGAAGAGGTTCCAAAAGATAAATACGCCAAAGCCAGTTAACCAGAAGCCTTGGCGCATTGCCTCCGGGTTGCGTACTTCTTGACCGAGTGCAACACCAGTTGATTCATCGATAGTTACTTGCGCAGCAATAATTCGTTTAATACCTTTAACTTTTAAACGCGGCGCCATGATCACGCCATATAAACCATTACGAATTCCGAGTAGGGAAGCGGTCGCAATTCCACTTAGCGCAGTTCCGCCGGCACCTAAAACTCCGACAACTGCGAATTGTGATGCGCCAGAGAAAGTCAGTAGTGAAAGCAAGCAACTTTGCAGAACGGTGAAGCCATTTGCCACAGCTGCCGCGCCAAAAGCCACGCCATAAGCACCAACGGTCAGCGAAACACTGAGCGAATCGCGAAGGGTGGCTTTATTAACTCCAGATAGACGGCTCACTTTGGACACGCGGCCATTCTGCCGTAGAAATCCACAACCACGCGCAGGTGGCTAGATAGGGTCGCCTAATGAGCACCGAATCAACGCGTACAAGCGAGATCATCTTCCGAAGCGACATGACTGTCGAGCTGGTTAAAGCCAGTGCCAGTGATGCCGATGTTATTTGGGCAGCGCGTGTTTCTACTGCTGGCGAGCAATCACTCGATGAGATTGGCGAAGATCCTGCACGTTCAGCCGGACTAATTAATTATTTGGCGCGCGAGCGTCATGGTTCACCGTTTGAACATACTTCAATGACTTTCTTTATTTCCGCACCTATTTTTGTATTCCGTGAATTTATGCGCCATCGCATTGCTTCATACAACGAAGAGAGCGGTCGCTATCGCGAACTATCACCAGTTTTCTATGTGCCAAATGCAGATCGCAAACTAATTCAAATCGGCAAAGCCGGCGCTTACACATTTGTTGATGGCACAAAAGAACAACTGGAAATTACTGAAGCGGCCATGAAAGAGGCGTACATCTTGGCCTATAAGCAATATCAAGTAATGCTCGATGCTGGCATAGCTCGTGAAGTTGCACGTGCAGTTTTGCCAGTCGGACTTTATTCATCAATGTATGTAACTATGAATGCCCGCGCATTGATGAATTTCTTATCTCTTCGCACGGCTCGTGAGGGGTCACATTTTCCAAGCTACCCACAACGCGAAATCGAGATGGTGGCCGAGAAAATGGAAGTCGAATTTGCCCGATTAATGCCATTAACCCATGCTGCCTTCGAGAAATCAGGACGAGTTACTCCTTAAAAACGGGTAAGGTTACGCGCATGGCAATTGACGCTCCATTCGGCCGCATGATCACGGCGATGGTGACCCCATTTCATAAAGATGGTTCAGTTGACTGGGATGGCGTTGCAAAGTTGGCGCAACATTTAGTTGATAACGGCCACGATGCAATTGCAGTTAATGGCACAACCGGTGAAGCACCGACTACAAAGTCTTCTGAAAAAATTGAAATTATTAAAGTTGTTAAATCAACAGTTGGTCCGAAAATCAAAGTTATCTCTGGTGCTGGCGACAATGAAACTGAATATTCAATCAACCAAGCTAAGCGGACTGCCGAAGCTGGCGCCGATGGTTTGCTAGTTGTAACTCCTTATTACAACAAGCCACCACAAGCTGGTATCGAAGCGCACTTCAAGTCAGTTGCTGATGCAACTGATCTACCGTTAATGATGTACGACATTCCAGGTCGTACTGGCGTTGAAATCGAATCCGACACAATCGTGCGCTTATTTGAACATAAGAATATTGTGGCGCTTAAAGATGCCAAAGGAAATATCGCGGCAACTTCTTGGGTAATTAAGCGTTGTGGAATTCCAGTTTATTCAGGCGATGACATTCTAAATTTGCCATTCCTATCTGTTGGAGCAGTTGGATTCGTTTCAGTTTGTGGCCATACAGTTGGTAAAGATCTAAGAGCAATGCTTGATGCCTGGTTTGCTGGCGACGCTGGTCGCGCTCTTGAAATTCATCAGAAGTTGTTACCAGTATTTACTGGCACTTTCCGCACTCAAGGTGCGATCCTCACTAAAGCCGCCCTAAATTTAATGGGACTTCCTGGCGGCACCACTCGACTTCCATTAGTAGATGCAACCGATGCTCAGATTGCGCAATTGCGCGAAGATCTGCGTGCCGGTGGCGTCGCCGTTTAAGTTATGAATCATCCGCATCCCGAATTAGGAACACCTAGCAAATTAGTTGCTGGGGGACTACGAATTGTTGCCCTAGGTGGTTTAGCTGAAATCGGTCGCAATATGACCGTCTTTGAAACTAATGGAAAACTATTAATTGTTGATTGCGGTGTTCTATTCCCGGAAGAAAACCAACCAGGTATTGATTTGATTTTGCCGGACTTTTCCTACATTCGCGATCGACTTGCTGACGTAATTGGAATAGTTTTAACACACGGACACGAAGATCATATTGGCGCTGTTCCATACCTACTTCGCGAACGTGGCGATATTGCCATATATGGTTCAGCGTTAACTATCGCGCTGATTTCGGCTAAGTTAAAAGAACATCGCATTTCACCTCTTACGCGCGAAGTTAAAGAGGGCGATATTGAAGACATCGGTCCGTTCTCGGTTGAGTTTGTAGCCGTTAACCATTCAATTCCTGATGCTCTAGCTATTGCGATTCACACTAAGGCTGGCACAGTTCTGCACACTGGTGATTTTAAAATGGATCAATTACCACTCGATGGTCGCATTACAGATTTGCCAGCATTTGCTCGACTGGGTGAAGCTGGCGTAGATATCTTTTTGGTGGATTCGACCAATGCTGATGTGCCCGGATTTACGCCATCTGAACGCGAAATTATGCCGGCACTTGATCGGGTTTTTCGAAGCACTAAACGCCGAGTAATAACTGCCACATTTTCTTCACACGTTCACCGTGTGCAACAGATTATTGATACTGCGCACGAACATAAACGTAAAGTTGCTTTCATCGGCCGCTCGATGGTGCGCAATATGAAAATCGCTCAAGATATGGGTTTCTTAAATGTGCCAGATGGCATCGTCTTTGATGCGAAAGATCTCGATGCATATGATGACAATGTAGTTTTGATTTGTACTGGCTCACAAGGCGAACCACTTGCAGCCCTTTCTCGCATGGCAAATGGTGATCATCAAATACGAGTTGGCGAAGGCGACACCGTAATTTTGGCATCATCGCTAATACCGGGAAATGAGAATTCTGTTTTTAGAATAATCAATGAACTAACTCGCTTCGGTGCCAAAGTAGTTCACAAAGCAAACGCTATGGTGCACGTTTCAGGCCATGCGGCAGCCGGCGAACTTACTTATTGTTATAACATCGTTAAGCCAAAGTATGTAATGCCGGTACATGGTGAATGGCGCCATTTACGAGCTAATGCAGAACTTGCTATCGCTACTGGAGTGCCACGAAAAAATACCATCGTGATCGAAAACGGCATCGTGGTTGATCTAATTGATCATGAGGCACAGGTAGTTGGAAGCGTTCCTTGTGGGTTTGTTTATGTTGATGGACAAAGCATTGGCGATATAACTGAAGATTCGCTAAAGGATCGTCGCATTCTGGGTGAAGAAGGTTTCATTTCTGTGGTTGTTGTTATCGATGCGCAAAGTGGAAAAATTGTGGCTGGTCCAGATATTCATGCCCGCGGCTTTAATGAAGATGAATCGCTATTTGATGGCGTTAAGTTAGAGATTGAAAAAGCTTTGACGCGGGCAGTTGCAGATGGCATCAATGGCACACATCAACTTTCCCAAGTTGTGCGCCGCACGATCGGCAGTTGGGTGGGTGGCAAACATCGTCGTCGCCCAATGATCGTTCCGGTGGTCATCGAGGTTTAACGCGGCGCGCCTGACCTATCGGGTTTTACTAAACCTTTAGGCTTACGCAGTTATGGCAAAGAAAAAAACACGCACAAAAAGTGGCGGTATCGGCAGTTCAATTCTGCGCGCGCTAGCCGCGATTTGGCATGGGTTGGCTAAAATTCTAGGTAAGTCAATTCGTTTCGTTGCTAAAGGTGCTAAGGATTTAGATCCAGCACATCAGCGCGATGGTTTTGCATTTCTGCTCTTACTTTTGGCGCTCATGGCAGCAGCCGGAACTTGGTTCCACGGTGGCAACATTGCCGGTCGTGCTCTAGCCAGTTTCTTCTACGGCGGATTTGGGCGAATCGGAATATTTACCCCATTAGTTCTTGGTTACTTTGCATTTCGCTTATTTCGCACACCTGATGAAAAAGCGGCAACTGCTCGCATTGTGGTTGGCGCAATTGCACTTTTACTTAGCAGCACAGGTGTTGCCCATTTATTAAATGAAACTCCAGGTACTGGCACAACTGCAATGCATGAAGGCGGCGGCTGGTTGGGTTATGGAATCTCACAACCACTAGTTCTATTAATGACAGACGTACTGGCTTATCCGGTCTTGATTATGCTTTTCTGCTTTGGTTTGTTAGTAACTACGGCAACGCCGGTGTCTTCGGTAATAACACGAATTAAAAATACTGGAACTTGGCTTAAATCTAAGCGACCAGATCGCAGTGAAGAAGAATTTGAGATTACCGATACGCCACCATTTGAGTCACCGGTCGTAGCGGAGTGGAATAAACAACAAGAAGACGAAGAAGAGTTAGATGAAGAGAGTTTTGACGAGGAATTTACCGTCGAAGTTCCAGTGGCAACAATTACTCCACCTTCTGCTGTTCCAATTCCATCAAGCACAGCTAGACCTGAGCAACTTATGCTTTCTAGCGATTCCATTTATGAACTTCCTTCGCCAGATCTATTGCGCACCGGCCCAGCTGCAAAGGCTAAAAGTAAAGCAAATGAGATTGTGGTTGCAGCCCTTACTGAAGTTTTCTTGCAATTTGAAATTGATGCCCAAGTAACTGGTTTCATGCGCGGTCCAACAGTGACTCGATATGAAGTTGAACTTGGAAATGCTGTTAAAGTCGAACGTATCACTGCGCTTTCCAAAAATATTTCATATGCAGTAGCGAGTAGCGATGTGCGAATACTTTCACCGATTCCAGGTAAGTCAGCAGTTGGCATTGAGATCCCAAATGCGGATCGCGAAATTGTGGCTCTCGGCGATGTAATGCGTTCAAGCGTTGCGGGCCAGGATCATCACCCAATGTTGGTCGCACTCGGTAAAGATGTCGAAGGTAATTTTGTCTGCGCAAACCTAGCCAAGATGCCGCACTTATTAGTTGCTGGCGCTACTGGTGCTGGTAAGTCTTCGATGATCAATGCCATGATTGTTTCGATTTTGATGCGCTCAACTCCTGATGAAGTACGACTAGTTTTGATCGATCCTAAGCGAGTTGAGCTAACTGCATATGAAAATATTCCACACTTAATTACGCCAATTATTACTAACCCAAAGAAAGCAGCGGACGCACTTACTTGGGTAGTTCGCGAGATGGATCTACGTTACGAAGATTTGGCGACCTTTGGTTTCCGGCATATCGATGATTTCAACAAAGCTGTGCGTGCGGGCAAAGTAATACCGCCACCGGGCAGTGATCGCAAAATTGAACCATATCCATACTTACTTGTAATCATTGATGAACTTGCTGACCTCATGATGGTTGCCGCTCGCGAAGTCGAAGAATCTGTTGTTCGCATTACACAGCTAGCACGTTCGGCCGGTATTCACTTAGTACTTGCAACGCAGCGGCCTTCAGTTGATGTTGTTACAGGTTTGATTAAAGCCAACGTGCCATCACGTTTATCTTTTGCGACAAGTTCATTAGCCGATAGCCGCGTAATTCTTGATACCCCAGGAGCTGAAAAATTAGTTGGTCAAGGTGACGGACTCTTTATTCCAATGGGCGCTAGCCGGGCAATTCGTATTCAAGGTGCTTATGTTTCAGAGCGTGAGATCGAAGCGGTAACTGGGCACGTTAAGAAGCAGTTAGCCCCTCGTTACCGTTCTGATGTCACTGCGCCACCTGCAGCAACCAAGATGGTTGATAAAGAGATTGGCGATGATTTAGATATTTTGCTTCAAGCAATCGAGCTAGTAGTTGGAACGCAATTTGGTTCAACTTCAATGTTGCAACGTAAACTTCGCGTGGGCTTTGCCAAAGCTGGCCGATTAATGGATCTCATGGAATCCCGCGGAATTGTGGGACCTTCCGAAGGCTCCAAGGCACGTACTGTTTTAGTAAAGCCCGATGAACTCGATTCTGTCCTGGCAACTATCCGCGATTACTAACGCTGTCCAGACTTGTCCTTAAGATGGGGTGAGAAGAAGGGCTATCTCTCGATTTATTCACCCCATGGCTATCATTTTGCTACTGCATGGGGTTAGCCTTATCTTTCCCAGTTTATTCGGCTAACTTAAAGCGGGTTAAAAATGTCCCTTGGTGCGTTGATTGCTAAATCACGTACTGATGCGCGCCTATCAGTTGAAGAGCTCTCGAAGATTACAAATATTCCAGGAACTTTGTTGCGAGATATGGAAAACAATAATTTCGCAAAATGTGGTGGCGAAACTTATGCCCGCGGACATTTACGCAATATCGCTGCCAAAGTCGGAGTTGATGAGCGAATCTTTTTAGATTTATTTGAAGTTGAAGTTACTGCTCCAGCAAAGCCAATCCGCGAACTCTTAAATGAGAACAACGTCACGATGCCTTATCAAGAGCCAAAGCGAATTTCATGGAAAGTTCTCGCAGCAGGATCGGCTGCTGCTCTCGTTCTCTTCGCAGGAGCTCAAATAATTTTTTCAAATAATGACAATGGTGGCGAGACTGATGCAGTTGTAACTTTATCGGCATCTCCTACCAATTCAGCTTCCGAAAGTGCCACACCCAGCGAATCTGCTTCACCACTAATTACCGGGGGAGTAAACGTTGAATTAGTTGCAAGTAGGGGAACCACTTGGCTTTATGCAACAAATGAAAACGGCAAAGTCTTATTTTCTGGACAAATTCGCAAAGGTGGCAGCAAAGCCTTTAATGAAGCGAAACAAGTTAATTTAAGAGTTGGCAATGCTGGTGGCGTGGATATCTCGGTAAACGGTAAAGACGTTGGCTCAGTAGGTGCCAATGGCGAAGTTGCAAACCTTACTTACAACGCTAACTAGCTAAATAAAGTAAGATCAGCGCAATGAAGCGCACGGTAGCAGTCGTAACTTTGGGGTGTACCCGTAACGAAGTCGACTCTGAAGAACTAGCGGGTCGCCTTTTGGCCGATGGCTGGACCCTGGTCGATGATGTCGAATCAGCTGAAGTTGCCCTCGTAAATACCTGTGGTTTTATTGAATCCGCCAAGAAAGATTCAGTTGACGCTCTACTTGAAGCTAATTCGCTAAAAGGTCACGGAGTTACCCGCGCTGTAGTTGCTGTTGGATGCATGGCTGAGCGCTACGGCGCCGAGCTAGCTGCCGCGCTTCCTGAGGCTGATGCAATTTTAGGTTTTGATGATTATCAAGATATTTCAGCCCGCTTGCAATCAATTGTTGCGGGTAATTCACATAAATCACATACTCCACGTGATCGTCGTGCGCTGCTACCGATTTCACCGGTTGACCGCGCGGCCAAGCGAGATGAAACTTTAGAAATAGCACCACGCAAACGTTTAACAGATACGCCATGGGCACCACTTAAGATTGCAACTGGTTGCGATCGTCGCTGTTCATTCTGTGCGATCCCATACTTCCGAGGTGCATTTGTTTCGCGTCGCCCAACCGAAGTCATCGAAGAAGGTCATTGGTTAGCCGAAAGTGGAGCTACCGAACTTTTCTTGGTTAGCGAGAACACGACTTCATACGGCAAGGATCTTGGCGATCTAACTTTGATGGAAAAAGTTTTGCCAGAGTTAGTTGTGATTCCAGGTGTGCAACGGGTTCGCTTGTCTTACTTGCAGCCAGCCGAAATGCGCCCATCGTTACTGCAAGCGATGATCGCTACTGAAAAAGTTTCGCATTACTTCGATTTAAGTTTCCAGCACAGCAGCGCGTCAGTACTTCGTCGCATGCGTCGGTTTGGAGATAACGAGAAATTCTTACATCTAATTTCCCAAATTCGCGCACTCTCACCAACAGCGGGCATTCGTTCAAACTTTATTGTTGGCTTTCCCGGCGAAACCGAAGCTGATTTCAATGAGTTGGTTGAATTCTTAAGCAAGGCCAAACTAGATGCGATTGGTGTTTTCGGCTATAGCGATGAAGACAATACCGAAGCACTTGATTTGGCCGACAAGGTGGCCGAAGAAGTTATCAAACAACGTGTGGAAACCCTTTCCTCATTGGCTGATAACTGGGTATCTGATCGGGCAGCAGCGCGCATTGGCGAAGAAGTCACAGTTTTGATCGAAGATGCCGAACTGCAAGAAGGTCGCGCGGATCATCAAGGCCCCGAAGTAGATGGCACGACTTCATTTATTGGAACAAATTTCAAGGTTGGCCAGTATGTTAAAGGCGTGGTCGTAGATTCTTTAGGTGCTGATCTAATCGCTGAGGCAATTGGTTAATGTCATGGCAAAAGAATTAAATCTTCCTAACTCCTTAACCATTGCTCGGATTGTTTTCTTGCCGGTAGGGGCATATGCAATCTTTAAAAATGGTGGCGATGATAAAACTTGGCAATGGATCGCTTGGATAATCTTTTTTCTTATTGGTCTAACCGATGTTTTGGATGGAAAGCTAGCGCGTAGTCGTAATTCAGTCACCGAACTTGGCAAATTCTTAGATCCAGTTGCCGATAAAGCAATGGTTGCAACTGCGATGATTTCACTTTCAGTCTTAAATCGCATGCCGTGGTGGATCACCATCGTAATCTTGGCCCGCGAAATGTTTATAACTTTTTTCCGGTTAGCAGTTCTAAAGCGTGGCGTAATCCCAGCTAATCGCGGCGGAAAACTAAAAGCTATGTTCCAAGGATTCGGCGTTGGTTTTTACGTAATGCCGCTTTCACCTTCGCTCTATTGGTTCCGCGATGGCTTTATGTATATTGCTATTGCGCTAACTGTTGGCACAGGTGTTTATTATGTGAGAGAAGCACTTAAGTGAAAGAAGATTTTTCAGGGTTAATGGAAATTCTTGAAATCTTAAGCCAACGTGGTGAAAGTATAAGTGTCGCCGAGTCACTAACTGGTGGGGGATTAGCGCAAGCTCTTTCATCTCTTCCAGGCTCATCACAAATATTTCGGGGCTCAGTTACCGCATATCAATCTCAAATTAAGAGCGAAGTTTTACAAGTGCCAAGTGAACTATTAAACGAGTTCGGGGTTGTTAGCGAAGAAGTCGCAGCTGCAATGGCCCATGGCGTTAAGACATTGATGAATTCAACTTGGTCAATTTCAACCACGGGGGTAGCCGGCCCTGGCCCAGCAGAGGGGGTTCCTGCCGGAACTGTATGGGTTGCAATCGATGGCCCAATTTCCCAAACTTTGCAGTTGGAACTATCAGGCACGCGTGAAATCGTTCGAAACGCAACAATTGCAGGTGCAATTGCGGCATTTGCCCGTATCCTTAAGACACTGTAATTTCAAGACTAGCCAACTGAGAAAAGGCGAAAGGGGAATCAAATGGTCGTTCTACTACGCACCAGCGTTGGTCAATCTCTTCGTGCTGCTCGCACTACGCAAGGACGCACTCTTCGCGACGTTGCTCGTGATGCTCGAGTCTCACTTGGTTATTTATCAGAAGTTGAACGCGGTCAAAAAGAAGCATCTTCTGAACTTCTAAATGCAATCTGCACCGCACTTGGCCTAACTCTTTCGAGTGTTATCTCAGATGTTTCTCGCGATATCTCATCACGCGAAGCAATCAAGTTGACCGTCGTTGACGCCGCTTAATAACGCCCCTAAATATCAACGGCAGGGCGCAATTCATAGCCGAACTGAATCAGCAATTTTAGAAACGACTAAAAATTTAATCGCCCAAAAAGGTTTAAGTGCAATAACCATGATTGATATTTCAGTTGAGTCAGAAGTCTCGCGCGCTACTTTATATAACCATTATCGCGATAAAGGTGCAGTTGTTTTGGCGCTACTAACCAGTGAATTAAATCGATTACGAGATTTGATGGAATCAGTTGGAACCCCGGCTGCAGTTCTAGAGGAACTCTCATTAGAAATATCAGGATCACAAGCGCTGGCGATGATGCGGTTAAGCGATCCAATTGCGCTGGCGTTTGCGCTAACCGATAGTAAACATCCGCTCTGGCTCGAATTTCATGCTGCAATTCTCGAAGTTACTAAACTTGAAGTCTGCACTTCACTGGCAGTTGCTTGGCTGAAGTCACAAGTTTTAGCACCAATTACGCCTCAGCAATCAGCTGATGAGGCTGCGTTATTAGTCGAGCGCACGCTTTTTTAAGATGCGCATTTCAGATTTACGCGAACGAATTGAACTCTCATTTGGTGCTGATTGGGCACCTTCATTTAGTAAAGATATAGCTATCTCTGAATTAGGTTCGAGATCAGTTAACGAGGCACTGAGAGATGGATTCGAGCCGCACGATATCTGGAAAGCACTTTGTAAATCTCACCCAAAAGAAACTGCTAAGTTTAACTAATGAGAATTGCTAAAGTTTCGGCAATAGTAACTGCGCTAGTAATTTCGACTTCGAGCGCTCATGCGATGGGCTCAGGAGACAAATTCCAAGACGCTCAAACTGGTCTGAGTTACATTGTTTACAAACCAAGTGATACTGCCGGGCTAAAATTAACTTCAGTGAAGCTGATTGATTGCGGAATGGGTCGTGAACAATGGGTGGCAGTGAAGTACGGTAGCGGCAAGAAATTTCTTGAAATTTTCCAAAATATGTCAGGAAAGCCTTGTTCGGATCCGGGCCTATCCAAGAAATTAGCAAACGTGAAAGTAAATTCGGCAACCTCGCAAGTACATGTTTATTGTGACCCTAGCAAACCTGAGGTATATAGGAAATGCACATCTTCCGATATTGCCAAAGTCGGTGGTTATTTAATGTTTACGGCAACTAACAAATTAAATATGAAAGCTACGCAGATTCAAGTTCAAGGCGTTGGTGGAATTACGTACCAACAATTATTAAAGGTCGCAAAAAGTTTAAAACCTATGATTACACAAATAGGAATTTCAAGTAGTGGCGGAACTAGCCAAGCGCTTCCGCCAGTAATGATTGACCCAGCTACTACATCAGAAGTTTCCGTTCGCATTACAAGCACAATTGTTTTAACAGTTGCTGATCCTGGAAACTGGACAACCATAATTGCTGATTCCAAGATTGCTAAATTCGTTGCCGGGGGAGACCAGGGCAGCTATACGACTAACCCCGGCATAACTCCGCTTGCTGTTGGGCAAACCAACGCCACAATTACGAGTCCCAATGGTCAGAAATTCACCCTTGTCGTCACAGTCACGCCTTAGGTAGGTCAAAAGACCCTTTAGCCCCGTTTTGAGCGTCAGCAAGGCGCTTAACCAGAGCGACACGCGAGCGCCTTTGTCAGCCCATTAAAGTATCTTTCGAACAGATGTTCGGATACTATTTCCCTGCACAGCCAGAGCGGTTCCACTTTCCGCACACAGTAGGCCCGTAGGGCTTCTGTGGCCGTCAGTGGGTCTCCGTACCTTCTGGGACAGACCTCAACGTCAGACGACGTTTAACCGAAAGGAAAGTAAGTGGCTAAAGAAACTCCTGCTGAAAAAGCAGTCGATAAAGCAAATAGCGATCGCTCAAAAGCGCTCGACACCGCCCTCGCTCAGATTGAACGTCAGTTTGGCAAAGGTGCTGTTATGAAGATGTCCGAGCGCCAAGCTCAGGTCATCGAAGTTATTCCAACTGGTTCAATCGCACTTGATATCGCTCTCGGTATCGGTGGTTTGCCACGTGGTCGTATCGTAGAAATCTACGGCCCTGAATCTTCCGGTAAGACAACTCTTACTTTGCACGCAATTGCTAATGCTCAAAAAGCTGGCGGAATTTGTGCCTTCATCGATGCTGAACATGCATTCGATTCTGAGTATGCCAAGAAGCTTGGCGTTGATATCGATGCACTTCTTGTTTCACAACCAGATACTGGCGAGCAAGCACTTGAGATCATGGACATGTTAATTCGCTCAGGTGCACTTGATCTAGTTGTTGTTGACTCAGTTGCTGCCCTTGTGCCTCGCGCAGAAATTGAAGGCGAGATGGGCGATTCACATATGGGTCTACAAGCTCGTTTGATGTCACAAGCACTTCGTAAAATTACTGGTGCGCTTCACCAATCAAAGACAACTGCAATCTTTATTAACCAGTTGCGCGAAAAGATTGGTGTTTTCTTCGGCTCACCTGAAACCACAACTGGTGGTAAGGCGCTTAAGTTCTATGCATCTGTTCGCCTTGATATCCGTCGTATTGAAACTCTTAAAGATGGCCAAGACGCAGTCGGTAACCGTACTCGCGTAAAGGTTGTTAAGAACAAGATGGCGCCACCATTTAAGCAAGCAGAGTTCGACATTATTTACGGCACTGGCATCTCACGCGAAGGTTCACTCATCGACATGGGTGTTGAAATTGGCGTAGTTAAGAAAGCCGGCGCTTGGTACACCTACGAAGCAGATCAACTTGGTCAAGGTAAAGAAAATGCCCGTACTTTCTTGCTTGATAATCCTGATCTTGCTAATGAAATCGAAACCAAGATTCGTGCACACTTTGTGCCAGTTGAAGTTGATCCACAGCTAGTTGCTGCGATCGATGAAGCTGCTGCCGACGTCGATTTCTAAGGGATAACCAACTCTTAAAATGCTCGACTATGTAAAAGTTGATCACGAGGCCGACCCTTACTCTGTTGCCTACACAATTGCGCTCAATGCGTTAGTTGCTCGGGCGAAGAGTAAGGGCGAGCTTGTGGCTCACCTTAAAAAGCGCGGCATCGAAGATGAAGTAGCTGCGGCGACCATCTTTCGCCTACAAGAGGCTGGCCTCATCGATGACGAGGAATTCGCTCGCGCTTGGACCCAATCTCGCCATAATTCAAAGAAGTTATCAAAGCGAATTATTGCGGGCGAACTTCGCACTCGTGGAGTCGACCAAAATTCTATTGATGCCGCTCTCGATGAAATAGATGATGAAGCCGAATACCAAATGGCATTTGAACTTGCCATGAAGAAGTACAACACTATGTCTCGTCTTGCCCCAGATGTTCAAGTACGTCGTATTCAAAGTTTGTTGCAACGCAAAGGATTTAGTTTCGGTGTTATCGGGCGAGTACTGCGCGAACTAGGTATTGAAGTTAAATACTAGAAAAGAGTTGTTAATTATTTTTTTCTAAGTGCTCAGTTAATCGAGCAGCAGTAGCCACAACGGCGGCAGCGTGAATGCGGCCAGGTTGGCGACCAAGACGTTCAATTGGCCCACTGATACTTACCGCGGCAATTACTTTTCCATTTGGTCCGCGAACCGGGGCTGATACTGATGCCACTCCAACTTCACGTTCGCCAACTGATTGCGCCCAACCACGACGTCGATCTGCGGACAAGTGTGCTGCAGTAAAGCGTGCACCTTTTAAGCCGCGACTAATTCTTTCAGAATCTTCCCAGGCTAATAAAATTTGCGCGGCAGAACCTGCTTGCATAGTTAAATTCGAACCAACTGGCACCGAATCACGAAGGCCAGATAAACGTTCTGCTACAGCAACACAGATGCGCACATCGCCTTGGCGACGATAAAGCTGTGCGCTTTCACCAGTTGCATCACGCAATGCGGCGAGTGCTGGGGCAGCAGCGGCTAACAAGCGATCTTCGCCGGCAGCCGCGGCTAATTCGGCGCTACGTGGCCCCAAAATAAAACGGCCAGTTAAATCGCGGGTAACGAGGCGATGATGCTCGAGAGCTACCGCTAAACGGTGCGCCGTAGGGCGAGCGATACCTGTTGCTGCGACAAGTTCAGCTAAAGAATGCGGCCCAGATTCCAAGCAAGCCAGAATTCCTACGGCTTTATCTAATACGCCGACTCCGCTATTCTTCTTGTCCACGAACTGATATTAGCATCTCATCTAATGGGATGCCAGTTTTTAGGATATTTAGGAGTTGTTATGGGAAAGACGCTAGCTGAGAAGATCTGGCAAGAACATGTGGTGCGCGCAAAAGAGGGCGAACCAGACCTGATCTATATCGACCTGCATTTAATTCATGAGGTAACTAGCCCACAGGCATTCGATGGTTTGCGTTTGAGTAATCGCAAAGTTCGCCGGCCTGACCTAACTATTGCAACTGAAGATCACAATGTGCCAACGCAAAATATTAATTTACCGATTGCAGATCCAGTATCAAAGCTACAAGTAGATACCTTGCGCGCAAACTGCGCAGAATTTGGAGTTCGCATTCACTCACTGGGCGATGCCGAACAAGGAATCGTGCACGTGGTTGGCCCACAATTAGGTTTAACGCAACCTGGCTTAACAATTGTTTGCGGTGATTCACATACTTCAACTCATGGTGCTTTTGGCGCACTTGCATTCGGTATTGGTACTAGTGAAGTAGAGCATGTGCTTGCCACTCAAACGCTGCCGTTGCAACGTCCAAAGACAATGGCAATTAATGTCAACGGAAAGTTAAAGCCTGGCGTGACCAGTAAAGACATCATCTTGGCCATCATTGCCAAGATTGGTACCGGCGGTGGTCAAGGTTATGTAATTGAATATCGCGGCGAAGCTATTCGTGAACTTTCAATGGAAGCTCGCATGACCGTTTGTAATATGTCGATTGAAGCCGGTGCTCGTGCTGGTTTGATCGCACCAGATGAAACAACTTTTGCTTACATCAAGGGCAAGCCTCATGCACCTGAAGACTTTGATGCGGCAGTTTCATATTGGAAAACACTATTTACTGATGCTGACGCTAAGTTCGATGTTGAAGTAGATCTAGATGCCAATGACTTAGAACCTTTTGTAACTTGGGGAACTAATCCAGGTCAAGGCATCTTCTTAAATGCCAATGTGCCAAACCCAGCCGACATTGCAGATGCCGAAGAGCGTGGCGCAGCTGAACGAGCCCTGGTTTATATGGGTTTAACAGCAGGTCAACCAATGAAGAGCGTAGCTATCGACACTGTGTTCTTGGGATCTTGTACTAATGGTCGCATTGAAGATTTACGTGCTGCCGCTGAAATTCTTAAAGGTAAAAAGATTTCAACTTCACTTCGCATGTTAGTTGTGCCTGGTAGTGCGCGCGTTCGTCTGCAAGCAGAGGCAGAAGGTCTAGATAAAGTCTTTATCGATTCGGGTGCCGAATGGCGCAACGCTGGTTGCTCAATGTGTCTGGGTATGAATCCCGATCAATTGAAACCAGAAGAGCGTTCAGCATCAACTTCGAATCGTAACTTCGAAGGCCGTCAAGGTAAGGGTGGTCGTACCCACTTGGTTAGCCCATTAGTTGCAGCAGCTACCGCACTTCGCGGAACACTTTCATCGCCTGCGGATCTGTAAGGAGAAATAAAATGGATAAATTTGTAACTCACGTTGGCACTGGTGTTCCACTACGTCGCAGCAATGTTGATACCGATCAGATCATTCCGGC
>CANHRM010000027.1 GCA_947463725.1 Actinomycetota bacterium
GCGATCGACAACGATGGTCTCGCCAACTTCGACTTTCTCTTGGCGGCCGCCAGCCTTCACGATTGCATACACAGTGGAGCTCCAGTTCTAAATTAGGCAGCGCACCCGATGGGCGCGAGCAGGGGTTAAGGATACGGATTGCCCGTACCCTGGGTCAAACTGAGGGTTTATTCGCTATCTGCGCTTGGGCTGCTTCCGGGGGTAATTACTCCCGAACTTGAAGCGCGACGACGCTTCTTGCGAGGCGCTGAGGCAGCAGGTTCTGCTGGGCTCTCGCTTTGATTTTGGGCTGGGGGTTGGGTTACCGCAGGTTCTTCAATTTCAAAAGTTTCGGTATCTGAATCGGTATTTGAGTCAGTATTTGAGTCAATGCCTGACTCAGTTTCGATCTCTTTGGCAACCGGAATTGGAGTGGCCTTAATTTTGATTGGCTCCATGTGAATATGAATTCCGCGACCAGCACAACTATCGCAAGTTGTTGAGAAGGCTTCGATGAGACCTTGGCCAACACGCTTTCGAGTCATCTGCACTAGACCGAGTGAAGTAACTTCAGCAACTTGATGCTTGGTGCGATCGCGACCTAAACATTCAACTAGGCGACGCAGAACTTGTTCGCGGTTAGATTCCAAAATCATATCGATGAAGTCGATAACGATGATTCCGCCTAAGTCGCGCAGACGAAGTTGACGAGCAATTTCTTCAGCAGCTTCAAGGTTGTTCTTGGTAACGGTCTCTTCTAGAGAACCACCCTTACCAATAAATTTACCGGTGTTAACGTCGATCACGATCATTGCTTCAGTGCGATCGATAACTAGCGAACCACCTGAAGGTAAATAAACTTTACGATCAAATGCTTTTGCTAATTGCTCTTCAACGCGGAAGTCAGCAAATAGATCGCCAACACCTGTGTATTTTTCAAGTTTAGTAACTAACTCAGGTGCAATGAAGCCAAGATAATTATTGATTTCATCCCAAGCCCCGCTGCCCTGCACGGTTAACTTGCGGAAATCCTCATTGAAGATATCGCGGATAACACGAACAGCTAGATCTGGTTCTGCATAAATCAGAGCTGGTGCATGGAAGTTTGGATTAATTGACTTCTGATAAATATCTTCCCATTGTGCTTTCAAACGCAACACATCGTTGGTTAGATCTTCTTCAGAAACTCCTTCAGCTGCAGTGCGAACAATCACGCCGGCGGTATCTGGAATTAAATTCTTCAAAATTGCTTTTAATCGATTGCGCTCTGGCTCTGGCAAGCGCTTAGAAATACCGCTCATACCGCCACCAGGCACATAGACCACATAGCGACCAGGCAAAGAAACTTGGCTAGTTAAACGAGCACCCTTTTGGCCAATTGGATCTTTAGTAACTTGAACTAGAACTGGTTGACCAGACTTTAGAACAGTTTCGATCTTGCGTGGCTCAGATTCAGAAATTCCAGCAGCATCCCAATTAACTTCGCCCGCATAGAGAACTGCGTTGCGTCCTTTTCCAATGTCAACGAAAGCAGCTTCCATACCTGGCAACACGTTTTGCACGCGACCAAGATAGATATTGCCGACGTAAGAAAGATTGGTATTGCGGTTTACATAGTGCTCGACCATCACGTTATCTTCGATAACTGCGATCTGGGTACGATCAGCAATCTGGCGAACCAACATCTCGCGATCAACATTCTCGCGACGAGCAAGTAAATCGGTATCTGTAATGATTGTGCCGCGACGACGATATGGCTCGCGATAATCTGAACGGTATTCACGATCGCCACGTGAACTTGGGCGATCATTTCGCTCACGACGATTACGTTTTGGATCGTTGCGAGTTGGACGCTCTTTTGTTTCGCGTACCTTTACAACTGTTACAACACCATCTTCTTCGACTACTTCACCAGCTACTGCGCCATCTCCGGCAGCGCGACGGCGACGACGGCGACGGTGAGTGCCGGTGCCATCATCTTCGGTCTCGGAATTTTCCGAATTTTCTTCAGTACTTGAATTCTCGTCGGTATTTGTCGAACCTGGCTTGCGACGACCGCGACCACCACGACGGCGACGGCGACCACGTGAACTATCTTCACTATCTGAATCGCTCTCGCCTGCTGCATCGCTTGCAACAACGGCTTCATCGCTCTTTGCCTCTTTTGCAGGGGCAGACTTCTTAGCTGGCGCTTTTTTCGCTGGAGCTTTCTCGGCAACAGGTGCTGCTTGGAAAATTGCTACTGGCACAGCCGCAGCTTTTCTAACCGGCTTGGTCTTCTTCTCGCCGGCTTCAGCGCTCACAGAGTCGACGCTGACAGCTTCGGTAATAGGAGCAGCAGGCGTAGTAACAGGGCTTACTTCGCCCTTTACCTTGGGAGTCTTTTTAGCCGCGCGCTTACGCGGGTTTTTTGGCGCAATTGCCATGTGTTCAAATCCTAAATGCACTTGTTAAGTGCGGGTCCGGCTTAAAAATCAAATTCATTACGCGGGTGCGTATTCGTTAAAACCTTTAAGCAAATCTTTGGTAGTTCGCGCTAAACACTCAATTTCGCAATACAAGATCGCGGGTGCGCGCCGAACTGTTGCCTAAGTATGACAGATGAGCGGCAAAATCCAAATTAAGCGTGAATTAGCCGCGCTGACGAGCGTGAACGTTCTGTAACAGTCCAAATCCGATCAATGTCGCGAACATACTCGAACCACCATATGACATGAATGGCAGTGGAACGCCGGTCATCGGCATTAGCCCAAGTGTCATACCAATATTTTCAAATGCCTGGAATGCAAACCATGCCACTACCCCGGTGCAAACAAGTCGCCCGTAGGGGTCCGTTGCACGGCGCGCGATTCCGAATGCTCGCATCAATAAAGTCAGATACAACAAAATAATTACACCGCAACCAAGGAAACCAAGTTCTTCGCCTGCTACTGTAAAAATAAAGTCGGTCTGTTGTTCTGGAACAAAGCGACCATTTGTTTGTGGACCTTTAAATAAACCTTTTCCAATTAATCCACCTGAACCAACGGTGATGCGAGCTTGCCGCAATTGGTATCCGCTACCTTGGGTATCGGCATTTGGATTTACAAAAGATTGCAAACGTTTAACTTGATACTTATCGATAACCCCGGACTCAACAGCACCAAAAACTCCAACGACTGCGACCAAAATGAGCGCCACGACCCAGCGACCTGAGGCACCGGAGGCGGCAATGATAGTTAACACCGAACAACTAATAATAAATACAGTACCCATATCTGGTTGCAGCAAGATTAAGAGAACTGGAATGGCAGCAACAACTAGAGATTGAATTACATTTTGATTACTAGGAATATCACTGTCGTGCCCGCGTTCAGAGAGAATCATGGACATGCCAACGATGATTGAAATTTTCGCTAACTCGGCTGGCTGAATTTGGAATCCGCCCGGAAGTGCGATCCAAGCTTGCGCGCCGTTTACTTCAGAACCTAAGCCAGGGATTAATACAAAGCCGAGGCCCAATACTCCAAGTATCCAAACGATTGGCGTATACGCCCGAAGTAATCGGTAATCAATCAAAGTAGTGCCCCAAGCTAGGGCACAAGCAATAGCAATATTAATTACGTGCCGTTTTAAGTAGTACTCGGGATCAAGCCCATTTGTCGCATACCAATCACGAGTTGCCGCATATACCAAAAGCGTTCCAATAATTAATAGTGCTGCGACAACGGCAGTTAGAACTGGATCAAATCCACGGAAAAACGAACGGTTTTTATTGTAATTAAAACGAGGAGTAACGAGACTCATTACTTGACTCCAATCGTTTTAACTTTGGTTGCAGGTGAAATCTTAGGCAAAGTCGTTGGTAAACCATTAGGGAAAAGTGCGTTTTCTGGAACAACTTTCTTATTTACTACCCCAAAAATTGCTTCATAGATTTTGCGAACACCAACACCTGAGCTAGATGCACCAAATCCACCTTGGCTTACCATCATCACAACTGCATACTGCGGCTTTTCCGATGGCGCGAAAGATGCAAACCATGAAGTGTTGTCTTTCCTAGAGCCATTCGGGTTACGTCCAAACACTTCAGCAGTTCCGGTTTTACCGCTGACTGCAACCGGGAATCCAGAGAATGAACCTGCGGCAGTTCCGCTAATTACTACTTCGCGAAGTGCACCTTGCAAAAATTTAATCGTCTTAGCTGTTGCCGCAATAGTTCCGGTCTTAACTGGATCAATTGTCTTTACTACGGTGCCATCTGTTTTAACAATCGCTCGGCCAACTGACGGTTGCCATAACGTTCCACCATTGGCAATAGCGGCATACATTTGTGTCAATTTAAGCGGCGTAACCAAGGTGTCGCCTTGGCCGATTGAAAAGTTTACGGCGTCGCCAGCGCGCACTTTATTACCATCAATACAATTCTCTTTTGCTAATAGCAGTAGAAATTGAGTTTGTTGCGACTTGGCTGCCTTCTGGCGATAGTTGCAGTAGAAATCCTTATTTGCGTCATACCAACTTTGCTTCCAAGCTCTATCCGGTAAACGGCCAGCTGATTCTGAAGGAAGATCAATACCGGTTTTCTTTCCTATTTGCAGACCAGCGGCAGCATTAAAGAAGTAATCGTTCGGGTTTTTTATGGGAGATAAGCCACCATCACGCAACCACTCATCAAATGAAATGCGATACCAAACTGTGTCACATGAGATTGCCAGTAACTTCTTTAGTGATGAAGTGCCTTGGGCTTTACTTTCGAAGTTATTAAATACTCGGGTTCCTACTTTTACATTTGCAGGACAGGCATACGATTTTGTTAAGTCATATCCCGCATTAGCGGCAGCCATAATTGAAACGACTTTAAATGTTGAAGCTGGTGCAAAACGACCTTGGATTGGTCGCGAAAGTGCAGGCACGCCATTGGTTTCGCTAAACAGTGCTTCTGCTTGTTTTACCGTTAAACCTTTTTCCCACATATTTGGATCATAAGTTGGATAAGAAGCCATCGCGATAATGCGACCAGTTCTTACATCCATTACGACTGCAGCTCCTGAATCTGCGCGATATCCATTTGCCCGTGAGCGAGCCACTGCATCGGCTAGCGCGCTTTCGGCCGCAGCTTGCACTCGAACATCAAGACTAGTTACTAAGTGATCCCCCGGTATTGAATTTGTGTTCTGACCTTCACTGGTAATCGCTTCTTTACGATCAACAATTACAGTGCGAATTCCGGGAATACCACGCAGATAAGAATCGTATTGAATCTCTAATCCACTCTTGCCAATTGATTCACTTCGATAGTAAGTGTTGCCATTTACACCAGCTAGATCGGCATCTGTTAGTGGGCCGACATAACCTAAAATATGCGCAGCATTTACGCCAACAATGGCTGGATAATTTCGAATTGCAATCGGTGTTGCATCTACCCCTGGAAATTCATCAGGCCGCTCTACGACTTGCAGCGCGACATCGGCATCTGCTTCTTTGGTTAGCGGAATAGGTTGATAACGAGTGCCTGTCCAGCAACCTGAACGACTGCCAACTTTTAATTCACCACATAGTCGAGTTTTTCGATATACGTCGCTATATTGAAGTTTAAGTAATCGAGCAAGCTTCTTTAATACTGCTACACCTTTATCTGGTTGCTTATCGAGAGCTAAGCGGTCGATAGTTACCGCTAAACCAGTGCGATTTAGGGCTAATGGGACGCCTGATGAATCAACTATCAGACCACGAGTAGCTGGGTAAATAGTGTCACGACTTTGAATACTTAATGCCGCATCACGATATTTTGGTCCAGCTGCAACCTGTAAATAGAACAGGCGTCCGAAAAGTGCCATCAGAAGTGAGACGATAAGAATTTGAATTACTACCATGCTTAAGCGAGTACGTTGATTCATATCCGCATCCGACTATCAAAAGCTAAATCATGTAACCATGCAACAGCCGGCAACATGATTGGCGTAACAACCAATGTCCAGATGGCATTACCAATGATTGTGGTTAGGGTTTGTGAAAGACTTGTAGCGGTAATTCCCAATAGAAAACCTGTAACTAAGTAGGAAACTAAAACAATTACCTGTGCAAGCGTTACCATGAGAATTAAACTCAAAGGATTGCCACGCATATTTTCATCACCGTACGAAAAGAACGCGATTGCGTAACACATCAATACTAGAATTAGAGTCCAGTGCCCTAGCGGACCGCTGGTGCTTGGCGACAGATCAAGCAATATACCTGCGCCAAATCCAACTGCTGCTGCGACAACAGGTGTACTAAGAGCTGCCCAAAGTAACGTGAGAATTAAAAAGATTGAGAATCCCCCTGCTGGAAAAGTAATCTGATTGATTATTGCTTCTTGGGCGATAAAGAAGAGGGCAAATATTGTGCCCGTGATTCCAAAGCGTCTTAAAAACATTTTGAGTTAGTTACTTGATGCCGAAGGCGTTGGTGTTGGTGTTACAAATACCGTAACAGTCGGGATTGGGGTAGGAACTGGCTTAACTGGGGCTAAGGCATCACGTGGATCAGCTTTAGGCGCTTTTACTACAACTGAGACAACACCGAGTGCTCCGAAGTTTGCGAAATATCGAACTGTTGCACTTTGAGTTACTGCACCTGCGGCATTTGAAACTGAAGTCACTCGCCCTACTGGAACGCCAGGCACGAACGGCTGAGAGTTAATGCTGCCGCGAGCAAGCAGAATGTCGCCAACTTTGATCGTGGTTTGATTATCTAAAAGCTGCAAATTGGCCGTACTTGAGCCTAAACCAGACAAGATTCCGATCTGCTGCGAACCTGCAATACGAACGCCAACTTTGAAGGCCGGATCTGTAGCTAGCATCACGAGCGCTGAATTAGCGAATACTTCTTTAACTACGCCAACTAAACCATTGCCAGCAATCACAGTCATGTTCTTTTTTATTCCATTGCCACTACCGGCATCAATTGTGATGGTGCGCGTGAACGCCAAACTAGAACCTTGTGCGATAACTTTTGCACTTACAATTCTAAATCGTGCAGTTCCGGCTAAATCGAGAATTGATTTAAGTTGTTCAATTTCACCATCTTGGTTCTTTCGCAAAATCAATTGTTCGCGCAACTTCTGATTCTGTTTGCGTAAATCTTCTATTTGATTTCGGGTTCGACCTAGATGCGTAATATCGTTTACAAAGTTCTTAACCGGGGTAAGCAAAACATTGCCACCACGCTGAAATGGTGAGAGCGCAGTATGAGTTCCGCTACGTAAGCCATCAATTACATTTACGCCGCGCAAATCTAAAGTAATTAGAAATAGCGAAGAAACAATCAGAATTACTAAGAGCAGACGACCGCGGTTCTCGCCGCCGTTACGCATCTAAAGATTCCTATCGACGTGGCTCGGAGATCAAGACCTTTTCTAGGGCCTCAAACTCTTCGATGCACTTTCCGGAACCTTCAGCAACTGCATCGAGTGGACGCTCGGCAATATGAATTGGCATGCCAGTCTCTTTGCGCAAACGCTCATCAAGACCTTTAAGTAGTGCGCCGCCTCCAGTTAAAACAATGCCACGATCCATCAAGTCACTTGATAGTTCTGGTGGACACTTATCAAGTGTGCTCTTAACTGCGTTAACAATTGCATTAACCGGCTCTTCAAGTGCTTTACGAATTTCAGCAGCTGATACAACAATTGTCTTTGGTAGACCGGTTGCTAAGTCACGACCGCGAATTTCAGCATCTGGCTCACCTGGAAGTGGATAGGCAGAACCAATCGCCATCTTGATTTCTTCAGCTGTGCGCTCGCCTAGAAGTAGTGAAAATTCCTTCTTAACCCAAGTAATAATGGCTTGATCTAGCTCGTCGCCACCAACACGAATAGATAGGGCTACCACGATACCGCCGAGTGAAATAACGGCTACTTCAGTTGTTCCGCCACCGATATCAACAACCATGTTTCCAGTTGGTTCGTGAATTGGCAGACCCGCACCGATAGCCGCAGCCATTGGTTCTTCAATAATGTAAACCTTGCGAGCACCTGCTGCGTAACCTGCATCTTTAACTGCACGTTGTTCAACGCCAGTGATACCTGATGGAACACAAACAACGATACGTGGCTTTGCTAAGAAGCGACGACGGTGAACTTTTTGGATGAAGTAACGCAACATACGTTCGGTTGTATCGAAGTCAGCAATTACGCCATCTTTTAGCGGACGAATTGCCACGATATTGCTTGGGGTACGACCAATCATCTTCTTGGCTTCAAGACCAACTGCCAAAATTCCACCAGTGTCTTGGTTAACTGCAACCACACTTGGCTCATTAAGCACAATGCCACGTCCACGCACGTAAACCAAGGTGTTTGCAGTACCTAGATCAACTGCCATATCACGGCCGATAAACGACATTCGATTAGCCATTTTTACTTCCCCCCGTTACCAAAGAAAATATTTATCTCGCGCGCAGCTGATTCAGGTGAATCAGATCCGTGCACAATATTTTGGACAACTTTTGTTCCGGCATCACGTGCTAAGTCACCACGAATTGTTCCGGGTGCGGCAACTGTTGGATCAGTAACACCAGCGAGTGATCGGAAACCTTCGATTACGCGATTGCCTTCAGCAACCATTGCAACGATTGGTCCAGATAACATAAATTCAACGAGCGGTTCGAAAAACGGTTTGCCTTGATGTTCAGCATAATGTTGTTCAAGCAATGCACGATCTGCTTGTAACATTTTTAGCGCAGTAATTTGATATCCCTTAGCTTCGATGCGCGAAATTACTTCGCCTACCAAGGCGCGACGAACGCCATCGGGCTTGACCAGGATCAGAGTTTTTTCGATGCTCACGGGGGTGAGTCTATTAGGCATCCGGGGTTCGTGAAGCCAGCAAAGCAGCCCGGGCCGCCTCGCCCTTACGGCCGACCAAAATTGCCGCAATCCATAACCCTGCAAAAATAAGGCCGATTATCAGGAATGAATTGACCACTAAGCCAAACCCGAGCATGGCCGCCTGCAATAACCACCCCAATACCCAGCCAACTCTGCGCTTGAGTAACCCTGGGGCTAGGAGTAAGGCAATCGCGATTGCAGCACCGTAAACCATCGGTGCCCCACTGTGATCTTTCATCGCGATCAAAAGCGCAAAACCGATTGAAAAAGATTCCATTACTAAAACTGCTGAAGCTAATACGCGCATTACTTTTTGTACTTTCCATTAATAATTGCGCGCGATTCACCAACAGTGATTACTGAACCAGTTATTAGGACACCAACTGAATCATCACTTAATGGACGCTTTGCATCTTTAATTGCCTGATCGATTGCGGCACTTAAAGTTTCGATTGCAGTTACTCGATCCTTGCCAAATATTTCAATTGCTAATTTCTCTAACTCTGAAAGTTTCATGGCACGTGGTGATGAATTCGCGGTAACAATAATTTCATTCATAATTGGTTCAAGCTCAAGCAAGATGCCACGAACATCCTTGTCACCAAATGCTGCAACAACACCAATCACTTCATCAAATGTGAATTCGTTTGAAATTGTTTCAGCCAACGCTTTTGCGCCATGTGGATTATGCGCAGCATCAAGCAAAATTGTTGGATCACGATGAACAACTTCGCAACGTCCAGGTGATGTAACGGCTGCAAAACCGGCACGAACAGCATCATGGTCTAGCGCTGTATCGCCAAAGAATGCTTCAACTGCAACCAGCGCGGTAGCGGCATTAGCCGCCTGGTGCTTGCCGTGAAGCGGCAAGAAAATGTCATCGAATGACTCATTTAGACCGCTAATTGAGATTAATTGGCCGCCAACAGCCACTGCTCGGCTAGCAAGTGAGTACTCAACGCCTTCGCGAGCCACCTCAATACCAACTTCAGCAGCCCGGCGCAGTAGTTCAATAGCAGCTTCGGGTTCTTGTTGAGCAAGCACACCGAAACCGCCGGTTTTTAGAATTCCACCCTTGGTTTTAGCAATTTCAGTAAGTGTATTTCCGAGATATTCAGTGTGATCGAGCCCAATCGGCGTGATTACTGAAACACCTGCCTGAACCACATTGGTGGCATCCCACTCACCACCCATGCCTACTTCGATAACACCAACATCAATTGGGTGTTCAGCAAAAGCGGCGAATGCTAGCGCAGTCATTGCTTCAAAGAATGAAATCGGATTTTCAAATTTACTATCCATTAAATCGAGGTATGGCGAAATATCGTTATAAGAGAAAATTAATTCAGCTGCATTAATTGGCTGACCATTAATGCTGATTCGTTCTAAATAGCTTTCTAAGTGTGGGCTAGTAAAACGACCGGTACGTAGACCCATTTCGAATAACATCGAATCGATCATTCGAGAAGTACTGGTCTTGCCGTTTGTGCCGCCAACATGAATAGTTGGATAAGTTAATTGTGGTGAACCGAGAATATCTGTCAGGGCTGAAATTCTCTCAAGAGTTGGCGCAATTCGAGTTTCGGGCCAGCGGGCAAGTAGTGCGGTTTCGATCGCATCAATACGTACTTTTTCTTCTGGAGTCATGCTCATGCAGATGGTAGCGCCGCAAGAGCTGCGGTAATTCGTTCGATCTCGGCTTGCGTCTTAACCAGACGCTCTTTAATTTCTGTGACAACTTCTAACGGCGCTTTGGCCATAAATCCTTCATTGCCCAATTTAACTTGTGCAGTCTGTTGATCTTTCTGAACTGTTGCTAAGTCTTTAGTTAGACGAGCTCGTTCTGCCGCCACATCAACAGTTCCGGATAGATCTAGTTCGCACTTTACTGAGCCAATTTCAAATGAGGCAGTAGGTGTAAATTCTTTAGCTTCAAGTTTCAGAACGAATCCCATTGCACTGGAATATTTAGCTAACTCGCCGTTAGTTGCCAGGCGACCCGGAATCTTGGCAGTTGCTTTAACGCCTTGATCATTACGGAATCGACGCACCTCGGTGATTACTGCCTGCATCTGGGTAACTAAATTTTCAGCCGCATTATCTAGATAGCTCAAAATAGCTTCTGGCCACTGCGCAATAACCAAGGACTCTCCCCCAGTAAGCGAAACCCAAAGTTCTTCAGTAATAAATGGCATTAATGGATGTAGCAAGCGCATCAGTTGATCAAGCACATGACCAAGCACGCGCTGGCTGTCGGCAGCATTGCCAGTTGCAAAAGATTCTTTAGATAACTCTAGATACCAGTCACAAAGGTCATCCCAAGCAAAGTGGTAGATCAGTTCGCTGGCTTTAGCAAATTCAAATTTTTCAAAGAGTGAATCGGCATCGCGAATAGTTTCAGTTAGTCGGCTAAGAATCCATTTATCAATCGCGTTAAGTTTTGAAACATCAGGCATCGGGCCTTCAACAGTTGCACCATTCATCATCGCAAAGCGAGTTGCATTCCAGAGTTTGGTAGCAAAGTTACGTGAACCGCCGATCCATTCTTCAGCTAGTGCTTGATCAGTGCCCGGGTTTGCGCCGCGCGCTAGAGTGAAGCGAAGTGCATCGGCTCCATATTTATCCATGAATTCAAGTGGATCAACCACATTGCCGCGACTCTTAGACATCTTCTTGCCAAATTGATCGCGCACTAAACCGTGCAACATAATTGTTTTAAATGGTGGCACGCCGTCCATTGCAAAAGTGCTCATCATCATCATGCGCACAACCCAGAAGAACAAGATGTCATAGCCAGTCACTAATACTGAGGTTGGGTAAAACTTTGCCAGGTCGGCAGTTTTTTCAGGCCAACCAAAAGTTGAAAATGCCCATTGCCCTGATGAGAACCAAGTATCTAGAACATCGGCATCTTGTACATATCCAGCTGGCGCGCTTTCGCCTGGGCCAACAACAACCATTTCGCCATTTGGTCCATACCAAACTGGAATACGGTGACCCCACCAAAGTTGGCGTGAGATGCACCAGTCGTGCATGTTATCGACCCAATCAAAGTAGCGTGGCGCAAGCTCTACTGGTTCAATTTTTACCGCACCACTACGAACCGCATCAGCTGATGCTTTAGCAAGAGGTGCAACCTTTACGAACCATTGCTTGGATAAACGTGGTTCAACAGTTGTATCGCAACGTGAACAGTGTCCGACGGCGTGAATATATGGGCGCTTCTCAGCAACAATGCGACCGAGTTCTTTTAACTTGGCAACAACTGCAACACGAGCATCGAAGCGATCCATGCCATCGAACTCAGTGCCGCTGCCTTCCATAATGCCGTGCTCGTTCATGATTACCACGAACGGCACATTGTGGCGCAGCGCCATTTCAAAGTCGTTTGGATCATGGGCTGCAGTTACTTTGACCGCGCCAGTTCCAAAATCAGGATCAACTAGTTCATCAGCAATGATCGGAATCATTCGATTTACCAGTGGCAACAGAACTTCAGTACCAATCATGTGCTTGTAACGAGGATCATCGGGGTGAACTGCAACAGCGCCATCGCCCATCATCGTTTCAGCACGAGTCGTAGCAACAACAATGCTTTGCTCGCCATCGCCATAACGAACTTGGACAAATTCGCCAGCATCATCTTGATGTTCAACTTCGATATCTGAAAGCGCAGTTAAACAACGAGGGCACCAGTTAATAATTCGTTCGGCACGATAAATTAATTCGGCGTCATACATTTTCTTAAAGAGTGCAAGCACAGAATTGGACATGCCTTCATCCATTGTGAAGCGCTCACGTGACCAGTCAACTGAATCACCCATGCGGCGCATCTGTCCAAGAATGGCACCACCTGATTCGGCTTTCCATTGCCAAACTTTTTTAACGAATTCTTCACGACCTAAATCATGACGTGACATCCCTTGGGCAGCTAATTGTTTTTCAACTACGTTCTGAGTTGCAATACCCGCGTGATCCATGCCGGGTAGCCACAAAACTTCGTAGCCTTTCATTCGCTTGATGCGAGCTAAACAATCTTGCAGTGTTTGATCTAAGGCATGGCCAATATGTAGAACGCCAGTCACATTTGGTGGAGGTAGAACAATCGTAAATGCTTCTTTTTTCGAATTAGCATCAGCGGTGAAATAACCCGCAGAGATCCATTTTTCGTATAACGGCGCCTCAATTTCGGCAGGCGAAAAGGTTGAAGCTAATTCTTTTCCGCGCTGGCTCATAGGGAGCAGTCTAGATTATGCGCTCTTCTCTTCTGAACGCTTTTCGCCTCTAGCAGCCCGCTTTGGAATATCTCCCGTGCGCTGTACAAAAGTCGGGCTAACGCCATCGGTGATTGATTCAGGAGTAACAATTACTTTGGCGATATCGCTGCGGCTAGGAACTTCATACATAACAGCTAACAGCACGCTTTCCATGATCGCACGAAGACCACGAGCACCTGTGCCGCGAAGTAACGCCAAATCAGCAATCGCATCAAGGGATTCAGGGGTGAATTCAAGTTCAACTGAATCTAGCTCAAATAACTTGGCATATTGCTTTACTAGAGCATTCTTTGGTTCGGTGAGAATCTGCATTAACGCTTCTTTATCAAGATTTTCAACGCTAGTTAGTACCGGCAATCGACCAATGAATTCTGGAATCATGCCGAACTTAAGTAGATCTTCGGGCATTACATCGGCAAAAATATCTTTACGGTTCTTATCTTCGGCAGTTTGTAGCGTGGCATTAAAGCCCACGCCAGCTTTACCTGAACGAGCTTCGATAATTTTATCAAGGCCGGCAAATGCGCCACCAACAATGAAGAGAACATTTGTTGTATCGATCTGAATAAATTCTTGATGCGGGTGCTTACGGCCACCTTGTGGTGGAACTGAAGCAACGGTGCCTTCGAGAATCTTTAGTAGTGCTTGCTGCACACCTTCACCTGATACATCGCGAGTAATCGATGGGTTTTCAGATTTGCGTGCGACCTTATCAATTTCATCGATGTAGATAATGCCAGTTTCAGCTTTCTTCACATCGTAATCGGCTGCTTGCAAAAGCTTAAGCAGAATATTTTCCACATCTTCGCCTACATAACCGGCTTCGGTTAACGCTGTTGCATCGGCAATCGCAAATGGCACGTTAAGCATGCGAGCCAAAGTCTGTGCCATTAAAGTTTTGCCGCAACCAGTTGGGCCAAGTAACAAGATATTGCTCTTGGCTAATTCAATACCATCTTCGCGTTTTGAATCCCCTGATTGCACGCGCTTGTAATGGTTATAAACCGCAACTGATAAAGATTTCTTGGCACGATCTTGGCCAATTACATATTGATCTAGAAAATCAAAAATCTCTTGTGGCTTTGGAAGTTCAGTTAAACCAAGTGCTGCGGTTTCAGAAAGTTCTTCAACGATGATCTCATTACAAAGATCAATACATTCGTCGCAGATATAAACGCCAGGACCGGCAATTAATTTCTTAACTTGCTTCTGGGTCTTTCCGCAGAAAGAACACTTAAGCAGGTCGCTAGTTTCGCCAATGCGAGTCATGATTCTCCTTTAGCAGGGGCGGGGAATTCCCCTTGCGTATGGGTGAAGCCTAATTTCTTAGGCGGATTCTTGCCTGACTTTTCGCGCTTAATCTTGTTCGCTCTCAGCGATAATCAAATCAATTAGGGCGATAATCAATTAGAGCGATAATTAATCTGAAACCGCATCGGGCTTAGGTGGCATCTTCATATCTCGCACCCCAGGGATTCGCATAACCGATAGCCCCATCAAAACGTGAAAGATCGAAGCCCCAATTAATAAATTGCGTTCGCCAAAGTAATTAGCAGCTGGCCCAACTAACGCCATGCCAAGTGGCATTAGAGCTGTGGAACCCATGTGATCGATTGAGAAAACTCGACCTTGCAAGTGTTGCGGCACTTCTCGTTGAACTGCAGATGACCACCAGGCTTCCCATGGGCCGACTGAAAAGCCAGCGATGAAATAAGCCAAAATTATTAGCCAACCTGAAACTGGAAATGCCAAAGCTATCGGCGCGATGATGACAATCATCCAAACCAGGATTGAAACTTGACCTTGATGTTTAATCTTAATTTTTATACAAAGCAAAGCCGAAATAATGCTGCCTATGGAAAACGCTGCCGCCGATAGTGCAAATGGCGTATTTGAGGCAAACTCGCGCTTAGTAATAATCGGCAAGAGAACTGTTTCAGCTGCCAGTAAAACCATTAATTGAAATGAAACCATGAAAATCATGGCCCCGATCCAAGGTATTTCAATCACAGTGCGCAGGCCTTCGCGCATCTCAGTTAAAAATGACTCTCGTTCTTTAGATTCATTTTTGATCTCTTCTTTGATTTGGTTCAGAAAATAGGTTCCAAATGCGAAAGTGATTGCGGTAAAAAGAAAAGTTAACCGGCCGCCAATAAGTGCAACTGATACTCCCCCGATTCCAGGGCCAATAATGGTTGCCGTGCGAACGACAATATTGCGGGCAACATTTGCAGCTGGCAATTTTTCATCAGGTACCAAGCTGGGCATGATTGCTCCGGCACTTGCTGCGCCAAATGCATCGCCAACACCCATTAAGAAAACGGCTAGACCTAAGAAAATATGAGGCGTTGATGGGCCTGATAAAAAGACCATCAAAAACACAATAACGCCTCGTGATAAATCAGCAGCAATCATTACTTGTTTACGTGGCAAGCGATCTGTCCAGACACCTGCAAATGGTGCGCCGATAACTGATGCCAAGATGCGCGAACCCAAAATTAGACCAAGAGTTGTAGCACTGCCACCTTGATCAATAATCGTAACTGCGAGGGCAATTGGAAAAGCTGATGCACCTAAAACAAATATCGTCGTGGAAAACCAAAAGAGACGGTATCCCGGATACGACCAAAGGGATCCCGCCTCAGTTAGTTTTGCAATTCTTGCTTTAAACACATTGCCTAACCTATTACATAGTTAACTGCTTACGCTTGTGGCTTGGCCTTACGGCTTTCGAGAACTTGGTCGATAAGACCGTATTCAACAGCTTCGGCAGCGGTAAGAATCTTGTCACGTTCAACATCTGCTGTTACTTCAGCAATTGTTTTATTTGAGTGACGAGAAATTAATTCTTCTTGCATCAAGCGAATACGCATAATTTCAGCAGCCTGAATTTCGATATCAGATGCTTGTGCGTAGTCACCTTGCGCAAATGGCTGGTGAATCAAGATACGTGAGTGCTCAAGTGCATAACGCTTGCCTTTAGCGCCAGCTGCCAAAATAACGGCAGCAGCTGAAGATGCTTGACCTAGACAGATAGTCATTACATCTGGGCGAACGAACTGCATGGTGTCATAAATAGCTGTTAGCGCAGTAAATGAGCCACCAGGTGAGTTGATGTAAATCATGATGTCGCGATCTGGATCCATTGACTCAAGTGTTAGCAACTGAGCCATTACATCGTTTGCAACAGTGTCATCGATTGGTTGACCCAAGAAAATGATGCGCTCTTCGAATAACTTTGTATAAGGATCTAAGCGCTTGTAACCGTAAGCGGTCTTTTCTTCAATAGTTGGAAGAACGTAGCGACTAGTAATTTCGTTTACTCGATTCGAGTTATTACTGTTGATGTTCATGCTGTTCCTCCGCTACCTGAAACTTGACCAGCTGATCGAACTACTTGATCAACAAAGCCATATTCCTTTGCTTCATCTGCTGTAAACCAATTGTCACGATCAGAGTCAATGGTGATCTGCTCAACGCTTTGACCAGTGTGCTTAGCAATAATCTCAGCCATGATCTTCTTAGTTGCAGCCATTTGTTCAGCTTGAATACGAATATCTGTAGCTGTACCGCCGATGCCACCGAGTGGTTGGTGCATCAAGATACGTGAGTGTGGCAATGCGTAACGCTTGCCAGGTGCACCTGCTGTTAACAAGAACTGACCCATCGAGGCTGCGATACCCATTCCAACTGTTGCAATGTCATTCTTTACATATTGCATGGTGTCATAGATCGCCATACCAGCAGTTACTGATCCACCAGGTGAGTTGATGTATAGGTAAATATCTTTTTCGGCATCTTCGGCAGCAAGTAATAAAATCTGCGCACAAATTGCATTGGCCATCTCGTCGCGGACTTCACCGGTTAAGAAAATAATGCGTTCGCGTAGTAAGCGGGCGTAAACCTGATCGTCTAGCGCACCTGGACTTGCGTGCGAAGAGCGAGCGGTAATCTCGCTAGTTTGCGGGTTTTGTAAATCCACTGACAGCCTCCTGTTTATTGCGTGTATTGACCTTAACAATGTCAGGCGCGAAATGCTTCCCTAATTCGGACAAATCATGCGTAGATCGGCCTTGTTCGCTTACAGCGGAGCGATTATTCAGCGGCCTCTTCGGAAATCGCTTCGCCAGCCTGCGGACGAAGTGCTTCGAGATCAATGGTGGTACCTGATGCATCCTTAATTGTGATGCGACCAAGCACACCGGCCAAAGCCTTCGAACGAGCAACTTCAGCCACCAATGTGGCAATCTGACCTTGCTTTTGTAACTCTTGTGCGAATTGTTCTGGTGCCATTCCATAACGCTGTGATTGGCGAACTAAATATTCAGTTAATTCCATTTCATTAACTTCTACTGATTCAGCCTTGACGATTGAATCAAGCAAGAAATCAGACTTAATAGAGGTACGAACTTCTAGATCTACTTCAGCGCGGTGAGCAGCATCTTCAAGTCGACCTTCTGGCTCAAGATGAGCATTTACTTCATCTTCAACTAACTTATCTGGAACTGGAATATCAAGATCTTTAATTAACTTCTCAAGAAGTAGGTCGCGGGCTTGTGCGCCTTGTTCCATCTTCTTTAAACGCTCAAGACGAGTTGAAGTATCTGCCTTTAGCTCAGCCAAAGTATCGAACTCACTAGCAAGCTTTGCGAAAGCATCATCGATTGCAGGCAGGATGCGCTCTTTAACAACCTTCACTGCAACATCAACATCGCCAGTTTCGCCATCTGCTTGGCCAACTAGTTGAGTATTAAAAGTTTTTTTATCTCCTGCTGATAAGCCAACAAGTGTGGCATCAAGGCCATCGATCATGCGGTTTGAACCAACTTCGTAAGAAATATCAGATGCTTTGCCGCCATCAATTTCTTCGCCGTTAATCTTTGCCATTAAATCAATTGTTACAAAGTCGCCATCTTTAGCTGCGCGCTCAACTGTTGTAAGAGTTCCGAAACGCTTTGCTAGCTCATCAATCTGCTCTTGAATATCTGAATCAGTAACAACTGCATCAGGTACTTCGATTGTGATCTTGGAGAAATCAGGAAGTGTTACTTCAGGGCGCACATCTACTTCAACCGTAAAGTGAAGTTTCTCGTGATCAATAAATTCTTTGATATCAACTTCTGGACGACCCACAACTAAAACTGTGTGCTCGCGCGCTGCTTTGCCATAGAACTCTGGCAGTGCTGAGTTGATTGCTTCATCAATTACAGTGCCACGACCAACGCGTTGATCGATCATTGCTGCTGGAACTTTTCCTTTACGAAAACCTGGAATATTTACTTGTGTTGCAACCTTTTTGTAAGCAGCATCAACATGATCTTTTAATTCTGCGAACTCGACTTCGATATCTAGTCGTACTCGGGTAGGTGAAAGTGTCTCGACCGAGCTCTTCACAGATTGCTCCTTATAGATATTGATGACCATTAACTTAAGTACTTCTGGTCGGGGCGGGGAGATTCGAACTCCCGATCTCCTGCTCCCAAAGCAGGCGCGCTAGCCACTACGCTACGCCCCGAGGCGTAA
>CANHRM010000028.1 GCA_947463725.1 Actinomycetota bacterium
AGCTGCCTTCTTGCGCTTCTTTGGAGCAGTTTTCTTTGCTGCGGCCACGTGTTACTCCTATCGGAATGGTTCGGATCCGTCACCCAAACCTGTTCGTGGATAAGCGTGACAGGTAAATGAAAAAAATGCCAACATTTTGCGCAAATAAATTGGCGCGTGTCGCAATTAACTTTTTTGATTTCTTTATGCGTTATCGCAATTTTTGCGAATTATTTTTAGATAGCAATACTTGCTAATTAGTTTTCAAATTAATTATTTTTGCAAAATAAAATACTGATCGGTTTTTCTGATGAAATTTCGCTAAATATCTGAAATTTCGCCCTCAGATGTCGCTTTTTCCCGTTTTAGGCGTTGTATAACGGCAAATTCGTTGGTTTGGACGTCATATTTTCGGAATTTCACCATGAAAATTCCCAAAATTCCGACGATTGCCATGCAAATAACACCACCAGAAGTTACCGAGAAGGTCAGGCTAGTAACACTAGCCATACCGGCGGCCCGCATTTGTCCGGCTAATGGACCTACTGAATATGACAATAATTCGATTCCAGCTAACCGGCCACGATATTCATCGGGGATAGTTTGGTTCCAAATATTTCCACGAAAGAGGGCGCTGACCATATCGGCGGCCCCGGCAGCGGCTAAGAAAATTAAAACCAGAATTAGTGAATTAGATATACCGGCCAATGCGATGGCAGCGCCCCAACCAAAAGCTCCCCAAATAACTGCTCGACCATGGAAGCGATAAGTGGTGGTCCATTTACTAGTTAAAGTAATTGTGACCGCTCCAATCATGCTGGCGGCATAAAACATTCCGAGGGCCCAGGGCACACCAAGTTGATCTGCCCAAAATGGAAAAAGCGCATTAGGCATCGCAAAGAACATAGCAGCTAAATCGATGAAATAAGTTCCCAATAAATCTTGCCGACTAAACGCATATCTCACACCTGCCCAAAGTGAAGCCAGAGATGGCTTTTGGGCATCTTTACTACTTGGCACATTTCCAACTTTTAAAAGCAGTACTAAGGAAAGAACGAAAGTCGCAATATCAAATGCGTATCCAACTGAAATTGAAAATGTGGAAATCAAAATTCCACCAATGGTGGGTCCAATGATTACACCGAGTTGCCAACGCAAAGTCATCAGTGCGCTAGCTGCTGGCAGATCTGCATGGCCAACTAATCGCGGCAAGATTGCCCCTGCGCTAGGTCGCTGTAATCCATCGACGGCGGCAAATAATCCAGTCACCAAATAGATGACCCAGATTCTTGGCTCGCCGACAAGTGAGTTAATCAGCAAGATCGAAGTGCAAAGCAGGGCGGCAAATTCGCTAGCCCAGATCATTTTCTTGCGATCAACGTAGTCGGCCAGAACGCCACCGTAGAGACCAAATAAAATTAGCGGAACTAGCTCAATTGCCCCAAGAATTCCCACAGCAAGATAGGAGTTGGTTAGCTCTTTGATCTGAAATGGTGCGGCCACATAGGTGACCATCGAGCCAAAGTAGGAAATAAAGCCAGAAGCCCAGAGATAGCGAAAATCGGGATACTTCTTTAGCGGTGAAAGATCCATCGCGAATTTAGGCATTTGGTGAGTTTAACCAAAGCTCTAATTAATTACAGAGTGACTAGAGATTAATTAAAGGTTTGTTCTGGACCGGGGAAGACGCCACCGATTACATCGTCTGCCCATTCTTTAGTGGCAGCCAGCATTTCAACCCGTAAGTTGCGATAGGCCTTAGCTAATTTGGGTGTGCTCTTGCCCATTCCCATTAAGTCGGTCCAGACCAAAACTTGGGCATCACAATTAACGCCAGCCCCGATTCCGATAGTTGGGATTTTTAGGGCGGCGGTAATGCGAGCTGCTAATTCGGCCGGAACTAATTCGAGCACAATCGCAAAAGCACCTGCTGCTTCAAGTTCTAGCGCCGCTGCCAAAATTACATCTCCGTCAGTACGACCTTGAACTCGGTAGCCACCAAGTTGATGAAGTGACTGAGGCGTAAGGCCCAGGTGACCCATTACTGGAATTCCAACTGCTACTAATTTCTTTACTGTTTCTAGATGGGCACCTTCAAGCTTTACTGCCATGGCGCCTGCTTCTTTAAGGAAACGAGTTGCGGTGGCAAGAGCTAATTCGGTGGAACTTTCATATGAACCAAAGGGCAGATCGGCCACAACCATGGCTCGCTTAGAAGCAGTAACAACTGCGCGAGTTAGCGGGATTAATTCATCGACCGTTACCGGAATCGTGTTTTCAAAGCCTAGGAAATTATTTCCGGCGCTATCGCCAACTAACAAAACCGGGATACCAGCTTCATCAAAGATCTCAGCCGTTAGTTGCTCGTAAGCGGTGAGCATTGGCCATTTCTCACCACGCGCTTTGGCGCTGGCCAGATCCAGAATTGTGACGCGACGATGTTGGGCGCCGCCATATAGAGAGGTCGCTTGAGCCATATTTTCTTACCTTCCTCGAAGCCAAAATGGTCCCCGGGTACGAGCAGAACTTTACCCGAGTACGCTTGAGTAATGAAGTTGCGGGTAGCGCTAGCTCAGATCAACCCAACCTTGGGTGACTTAGCTGGCAATGCCGATTTAATCGCCCGCTATGTTGGCGCTGCGCAAGCTGAAGGCGCCGCTCTTGTAGTTTTCCCGGAAATGGTTTTGACCGGCTATCCAGTTGAAGATTTAGCGCTGCGCCCATCTTTTCGCAGCGCTTCAATTGCGGCGATTGAGGTATTGGCAAAGCGTTTAAAAGCTGAAGGCAATGGGGAGGTTACGGCCATTGTTGGGTATTTAGATCAGATCACCGATGCCCCAAATCGCCAAGGTCAACCAGTCGGTGCGCCACAAAATGCGGTTGCGATTATTCATAACGGTGAGATCAAAGCGCGCTATGTAAAACAACATCTGCCAAATTACGGCGTCTTTGATGAATTCCGAAACTTTGTCCCTGGCACCGATACTTTGTTAGTTCGAGTTGGCGGCATTGATGTGGGTATCGCTATCTGTGAAGACCTTTGGCAAGACGGCGGCTTAATCGATGCGCTAGCTGCGCGCATGCCAGGGCTAGTTGTAGTTCCTAACGGCAGTCCATTTGAACGCAACAAAGATGATGTGCGGTTGGCGCTAGTTAAAAAGCGAGCCATTGAATTTAACGCCCCATTGGCTTATGTAAATATGACTGGTGGCCAAGATGATTTAGTGTTCGATGGCGACACCATTGTTGTTTCAGCCGATGGATCTGTAATTGCCCGCGCCCCACAATTTGCCGATGAATTAATTGTCTTAGATATTGCAGCAGCTGGCGGAACCGGAAAACCAGATTTAGTTATTTCCGAAAGCGCTAATTCACCCGTTAATTCAGTAGCCCCAGTGATCACACCACGACTCAGCGATGAAGCTGAAATTTGGAAAGCACTAGTTTGCGGTCTACGCGATTATGTCTATAAGAATAAATTCCGCAGTGTGGCACTTGGCTTATCCGGGGGTATTGATTCAGCTTTAGTTGCAGCGATTGCAGTTGATGCCATCGGCGCCAAGTGCGTAAATGGCGTGGCTTTGCCGAGCAAATATTCATCGGCGCATTCCATTGCAGATGCCCAAAGCTTTGCCGATAACACCGGGATTCATTTCCGCATCGTGCCGATTGAACCAATGGTCGATGCCTATTTGAATTCGCTGACTTTGAAAGGTTTAGCCGAAGAGAACTTGCAAGCCCGAGTTCGTGGCACGGCCTTGATGGGCATTTCAAATCAAGAGGGTCACTTAATTTTGGCAACTGGCAATAAATCTGAACTCGCAGTTGGTTACTCAACTCTCTATGGCGATGCCGTTGGTGGCTATGCCCCAATTAAAGATATTTATAAGACCGATGTCTGGGCACTTGCTAAATGGCGAAATGCCAAAGCTGTTGCCGATGGTGAAGTTCCACCGATTCCAGAGAATTCAATTTCAAAGGAACCAAGCGCCGAACTACGCCCCGATCAAAAAGATTCTGATTCGTTGCCGGATTATGAATTACTTGATCAAATTTTGTGGCGCTATGTCGATGAAGATCAGGGGATTGCCTCGATCATTGCGGCCGGATTTGATGCGGCAACAGTGGCTCGAGTAATCGGCATGGTTGATACGGCCGAATATAAGCGCCGCCAATATCCACCTGGTGTGAAAGTTTCCGCCCGCGCATTCGGTAAAGATCGCCGCTTGCCGATTACCTCACGCTGGCGCGAGGGCTCACCCAGCTAGGTTTAGCGGCCAAGTTTTTGTAACACAGCCGTAACGCAGCCTTGGCAAGATGTAGCCATGCCTAATTCTCCAGAGCGCAGCAAGCAAGAAGAGTTCGTTCTTCGCACAATTGAAGAACGCAATATTCGTTTCATTCGACTTTGGTTTACCGATGTTTTAGGTTTTCTAAAATCAGTAGCAATTGCACCTGCCGAATTAGAAAATGCTTTTGATGAAGGTATTGGTTTCGATGGCTCTGCGATTGAAGGCTTTGCTCGCGTAACAGAATCAGACATGTTGGCACGACCAGATTCAGCCACGTTCTCAATCTTGCCTTGGCGCACTGAAGCACCAGGGGCGGCTCGCATGTATTGCGATATCGCTATGCCCGATGGTTCGGCATCAATGACTGATCCGCGCAATGTTTTGCGTCGCACTCTAAACAAGGCAGCCGAGATGGGTTACACCTGTTACACCCACCCCGAAATCGAATTCTTCTTATTTAAAAATCAACCTGTTGCTGGTGAAGCACCGGTGCCAGTTGATGCCGGTGGCTACTTCGATCACACGCCATCGATTGTTGGTCATGATTTCCGTCGCCAAGCAATCACGATGCTGGAAGCAATGGGTATTAGCGTTGAGTTCTCGCATCACGAAGGCGCACCTGGCCAACAAGAAATTGATCTGCGTTATGCCGATGCACTTAGCACCGCCGATAACATCATGACTTTCCGCCATGTGATTAAAGAAGTTGCGCTAGAACAAGGATTCCACGCCAGTTTCATGCCAAAGCCATTTACCGAGCATCCTGGCAGTGGCATGCATACTCACGTTTCACTTTTTAAAGGTGAAGAGAATGCCTTCTTTGATCCAACTGCTGAATTAAATCTTTCTAAAGTTGGCCGTTCATTTATTGCTGGCCTGTTAAAGCATGCCCCTGAAATAACTTTGATTACTAATCAATGGGTGAATTCATATAAGCGTTTACATGGCGGCGGTGAAGCACCAGCTTTTGCAAACTGGGGGCCAAGTGCTCGTGGTTCGTTAGTTCGGGTGCCGATGTATAAGCCAAAGAAAGAGAATTCAACTCGCATTGAATTCCGGTCACCTGATTCTGCCTGTAATCCATATTTGGCATATGCCGTAATGCTCGCTGCTGGCTTAAAGGGCGTTGAAGAAGGTTATGTATTGGCAGCAGCTGATTCAACTGATGTGCGCCCGTTGCCAAGTAATTTGAATGAAGCGATTATTGAGATGGAGAAATCTGAACTAGTTCGCGAAACTCTAGGTGCTGATGTTTTTGAATTCGTGCTGCGAAATAAGCGCGCTGAGTGGCAGGAATATCGCCGACAAGTGACTGCTTTCGAACTCGATCGCTACCTGCCAGTTCTTTAATCCATCACGAACTTGCTGGGTTACCTGCCCAAGGGTTACCCTTCAACCATGTCAAAGTCAGCCTTTCCAAAGGCGCTCCTACTTAGCCGCCGTGGCGGGGACAAGTAACCGGTCCCCTCGCCGCGGGGTTTGTCGTACCGGTTAAACCAGTCGCACAAACCAAAGAAAAGTAGGAGTTATAAATGAACTTTCCAAAGCAAAAACCTTCCGCGATGCCAGTGCATCGATATTCATCTTTTATCCCAGTTGATCTAACCGATCGCACTTGGCCAACTAAGCAGATCAAAGTAGCTCCTAAGTGGTGTTCAGTTGATCTTCGCGATGGCAACCAAGCGCTGATTGATCCAATGGATACGCCACGCAAATTAGCCATGTTTAAGTTGTTAGTTCAGATGGGTTACAAGGAAATCGAAGTTGGTTTTCCAAGTGCCAGCCAGACTGATTTTGATTTTGTGCGCAAGATTATTGAAGATGGCTTGATTCCAGATGACGTAGTTATTCAGGTTCTGACTCAAGCTCGCGAAACTTTAATTGATCGCACCTTTGAATCTATTAAAGGTGCCAAGCAAGCGATCGTCCACCTTTATAACTCGACTTCAACTCTGCAGCGTCGCGTTGTTTTTGGCCAAGATAAAGATGGCATCAAAAAGATCGCAACCGATGCGGCGCAATATTGCTTAGACCAAGTTGCCACCGTGCCCGGAACCAAGATCTCTTTTGAATATAGCCCGGAGTCATATACCGGCACTGAATTAGAATTTGCGGTTGAAGTTTGTAACGCGGTTAACGCCATCTGGAAACCAACTCCAGAATGGAAGACCATTATGAACTTGCCGGCCACAGTTGAAATGGCCACGCCAAATGTTTATGCCGATTCAATTGAATGGATGTGTCGCCACTTAGATAATCGCGACAGCGTGATTGTTTCCTTGCACCCACATAATGACCGTGGCACAGGCGTCGCAGCTGCTGAATTAGGTTATTTAGCTGGCGCTGATCGTATTGAAGGAACTTTGTTTGGCAATGGTGAGCGAACCGGAAACGTTTGCTTAGTAACTCTCGGCATGAACTTAGTTAGCCATGGCATTGACCCAATGATTGATTTCTCTGATCTCGATGGAACTCGTCGAACCGTTGAATATGCCAATCAATTGCGCGTTCCAGAGCGTCATCCTTATGGTGGCGATTTAGTTTTCACTGCTTTCTCTGGCTCACATCAAGATGCAATCAAGAAAGGCTTTGATCATCTAGCTATAGATGCCAAGGCTGCGGGCAAGGAAGTAAAAGACTTCACTTGGGCAGTTCCATATCTTCCGATTGATCCACTTGATATCGGCCGCACTTACGAAGCCGTGATTCGCGTTAATTCACAATCTGGCAAGGGTGGCGTTGCTTACTTGATGAAGAATGAACATCATCTTGATTTGCCTCGACGTCTGCAGATCGAATTCTCAAAGGTTGTGCAACAAAAGACTGACACTGAAGGTGGCGAAGTTACGGGCGATGCCATGTGGCAAGTTTTCGAAGATGAGTATTTGCCAACTGCTAACGACGATAAGAAGTGGGGACGGTTCCGCTTAAAAGGACTTTCCCAAACTTCAGACCTTGATAAAGATGTGCAGCTATCTATCTCAATCTTAGATCGCGGCCAATTAGTTGAACTAAGCGGTCAAGGCAATGGACCGATCGCCGCGTTCTGCAATATTTTGCAAGCCTACGGTGTCGATGTTCGAGTGCTTGATTATTACGAGCACGCACTTAGTGCAGGTGGCGACGCATCAGCTGCTGCTTATCTGGAGTGTTCAATCGGTAGCGAAGTTTTCTGGGGTGTTGGAATTGATCCAAATACCACCACCGCCTCTCTAAAAGCTGTGGTTTCGGCGATCAATCGCGCAATTCGCTAACGGAGCCAGTTACTTCTTTTACCTACACTAGGCCAGTGAGCCTCTACCGTGATGAAGCGCTAATTCTGCGCACCCAGAAATTGGGTGAAGCCGATCGCATCATCACCATGCTTACTCGCGAACATGGTCGCGTTCGCGGTGTGGCAAAAGGTGTGCGTCGCACTATGTCTAAATTTGGGGCCCGACTTGAACCCGGTAGCCACGTTGATATTCAGCTACACATTGGAAAAACTTTCGACACTGTTACTCAAGTTGAAGCGATTGCTAATTATGGCGAAGAGCTAGCAAATGATTATCAACGTTGGACTATTGCCTCTGCGATTTTAGAAACTACTGAACGCTTTACGCCACAAGAGCGCGAACCAGCGCTACAAGAATTCAACTTAGTTGTTGGTGCCCTAAAAGTTCTAGCCGAAAAACGTTATGACTCGTCGCTAATTCTTGATGCTTTCTTACTTCGATCGCTAGCAATCGGGGGATATGCCCCTTCAATGACTAATTGTTCACGTTGTGAAAAAGAAGGGCCGCATCGCTACTTCTCATTAGTTGGCGGCGGTTCAGTTTGTTTAGATTGCCGGCCTTCAGCTTCAGCAACCCCTGCGATTGAAACTTTAAAACTTATGGGCGACTTACTTTCGGGCGATTGGGAAAGTGCGAGTGCAAGCGAAGTTCGTAATCGTCGCGAAGCAAACGGTTTAATTACTGCCTACCTACACTGGCACTTAGAACGTGGTTTGCGTAGCATGCCGATGGTGGAGCGCGTATGAGCAAGATTGAAATACCCAATCACGTAGCAATCGTGATGGATGGCAATGGTCGTTGGGCCAAGAAACGTGGCTTACCGCGCACAGCAGGCCACGAAGCCGGCGAAGCAGCGCTATTTGATGTGGTTGAAGGCGCTATCGAATATGGCGTTAAAGAGATCAGTGCTTATGCATTTAGTACCGAAAATTGGCGACGATCACCTGAAGAAGTGAAATTCTTAATGGGTTTTAATCGCGATGTGATTCGCCGCCGCCGTGATCAGATGAATGAGATGGGTGTTCGGATTCGTTGGGTTGGCCGACCAAAGCGACTCTGGCAGAGCGTGATTAATGAACTAGAAATAGCCGAAGAGCTAACTGCTAAGAATAAAACTCTGACTCTAAATATGTGCGTTAACTACGGTGGCCGCTCTGAGATCGTTGATGCCGCCACCGAACTAGCACGTGATGTGAAGCGCGGAAAAGTTAAGGCAGATGCAATCACTGAGAAAACATTTGCTAAGTATTTAAATCAACCAAAGATGAGCGATGTTGACTTGTTCTTACGTTCATCTGGCGAGCAACGCACTAGCAACTTCTTGCCTTGGCAATCTGTTTATGCCGAGTTTGTTTTCTTGGATGTTTTGTGGCCAGACGTTGATCGCAAAGTTTTGTGGCGAGCGATTGAAGAATATTCAACTAGAGATCGCAGATTCGGAAAAGCGTAGCTTTACTGAATTGAATGTCTTAGCGGAAAGTCGTAAGTCTTACTTCTTCTTATAGCCCTTAGGGCAGACTGGTTTAATAGCAGTAACTTTCTTTACTAATTTGCCTTTCACACATGTAATCGTCGTTTTCTTACTTGCAGCGGCTACTTTGTCGGCGGCAGCCTTGGCATCGGCATCCTGCTTTGCTTTTAATTCTGTGGCAGCTTTCTCTGCACGATCCTTGGCATCGGCATCCTGCATGGTTTTCAATTCTGTGGCAGCTTTGGCTTCAGCTTCCTGTTTTGCTTTCAATTCAAGTGCAGCTTTATCTTTTGCCTCAATTTTTGCCTTCAACTCGATCACAGCATTGGCATTCGCTTCGGACACTAACTTCTTTGCAGCATCGCTGTTAATCAGTTTCTTCGGAATCAAATTGAGTGAAAGTTTTTTATCGTCATTGTTGCTGATAAGTAGTATGTAGTTCGGTGAATCAATTTGGGTGCCGATACCTCGCTTTGAGCTAATTTCAATAGAAAAATTGAAGTCGTCACTAATAAAGGTGTGTATTGGGGGTCGAGCCTCATTATCAAGGGAATAAAAAGTTAGCCATTGCTTATCTTCTCGCTTAACTGAGTCAACTACTAAAGATGTTCTCGATCCTGTTGGGATAACTATTAGTTGATCCCCTTCACCATTCTTTAATGTAAATTGGTTACTTGCTGACTCTTGGTCTATCTCATTTAAATCTGCAATGCACTGAACTTTTGAATCAGGCAACCATCCAAGAATCCATTTTTCAAACGCCAGAATACCAGTGTCACCAGTTGCCATTAGACTTCGATCTGGTCGATTTAATGAACCATACAAATCAGTTAATCCATATAGATGCATTATCTCGTGAGTCATAGTGTCGATATACAAATTGTTATAAATCAAAACGGCGTTAGATATTAAACCCTCATCAGTAGTAATTTGTGTGAACCACTTATTGAAAGGATCCTTAGTCATCATCATAGCCTCGGCAATTTCGCCAGAAATGACTTTAGATGACCCCACTAAAATAACTCCAGAGATATTTGAATAGTTAATAAACTTATCTTGATCTAAAATAATTTTCTTTACAAATCCCCATGTAGATTTAGAATAATCATTCTGCCATGTGTCTTTCACATTTACTTTTATTTGATCGAGTTCTTTTGCCGTAATATCTATATCCACGATCGAGTTAAATTGAAAAGAAATCTTTGTCTTGGCATCAGATAAGATTGAAATATTTTCAGCAGCTTTTAAAAAGATATCTTTATCTTTGCTATCGAATTCAAAACTATTCTCACCTTTTAATCTATAGGGAATAATCAAAATTCTAGGATTTTCAATTTTAGATAGTCGCTCAGGTTTCATAGGAAATCCCAGTGAGACGATTTGATTTTCAGAAGTTGAGATTCTGCATTCACTAACAGGTTGGGCCGTAGCGCTTGCCGGCAAGCAAGCAAGGAGTAGAGACGAAAGTAATGTAATGACTAACTTGTGTCTCATTTGATTAATCATAGGGACATGATTCTGCTAAGACTATAGATCAGCACTTGCTACAGAGGCCAAAGATTTCTGCGGTATGACCGACTTCGCGGAAGCCATGATCTTTAGCCACATTTAGCGCCCATTTTTCAATAGCACCACCTTCGATTTCAACGGTTTCTCCGCAACTCTTACATACCAAGTGATGGTGGTGGGTTTCACCGCATAGGCGATAGATCGCTTCGCCATCATCGCGGCGTAATACATCAACAATTTTGTCATTTACTAAACTCTGTAGAGAGCGATAAACCGTAGTTAAACCTATTTTTTGGCCTTCACGTTGCATAAGTCGGTATACCTCTTGAGCACTGGCAAAGCCACCGGCACGTTCCAAAGTACTAAGCACTCTTGGGTTAGATCTACTCATATTTAGTGACCGATATTTCCGACAATTAACCACATCGCAACAACACCGATTACAGTTGCGACCATAGTTAATCTTGATGGGTGTCGAGAATGTGCTTCCGGCAAGATGTGCGAAGTTGCTAAGTAGATTACAAAGCCCGAGAACATCGCTAAATAAAGCGCAAGGGAGGGATCGCTAATCGTTATGTAGCTACCTAGGGCAGCACCACTAATACGCATGACCGCATCTAGCCCAAGTAGCATGATTGCGCGTTTAGTCCAGTGACCACTTTTAATTAATAGCGAAACAGTATTTAGGCCGTCACTAAATGCATGCGACAAAATGGCGATGAAAACTGCGAAACCAAGTGCATTGCTCACTTTGAAAGCTAAGCCAAGTGCAATGCCATCAAGAAATACGTGGCCTCCCATAGCTAGTGCACCTAAAGTGCCAGCAATATTTACTGAATGGTCATGCTCGTGGCCATAATCAGATTGGGCTGGTTCGTGTGAACCAAAGATTTGTTCGGCAAAATGCAAAGCCAAGAAACCAACTACAAATGCCAATGAAACTATTGGCACATTTCCTAAGGTGTTCTTATTAAGTGAAAAAACTTCGGGCAATAAATCAAATGCCACTAAGCCCAGAAGTAATCCGGCTGAGAGTCCAAGAACTAAGTGCAAACGATCTCGCGACTTGATGGCTAAATAGCCACCAGCTGAAGTTGCGATAGCGGTAAGTGCGGCCAGGCTGATTGCAGTATTCATGTGGCGACTATATCTGAAATGAAAATGATTTTCATTTCCATGGGTAACCCACTAGGCTCAGGCCATGATCGCAATTGCCAGATTTGAAGTTCCATTGGGCCAAGCTGCCCATTTTGAGGCGCAATTAAGCGTGGCATTGGAGGCACTGGCTGCCGCCCCTGGCTACCTCGATGGCGAAATCGGCCAGAACTTAGATGAGTTAGGACTGTGGACGATCGTTACTCGTTGGGAAAATGTGGGTTCATACCGTCGCGCTCTTAGTTCAAACCGGGCGAAGTTAGAAGCGATTCCAGTTTTGGCTCTGGCTATTGATGAACCAGGTGCATACGAACTGCCAGTTAGCGAGTAAAATTTGGCTTACGTAATTCAACGATTGTTGCGTTGCGCCGACAGCCAGCCGGATGGATAAACCCATATTCACCGGCTCTTATTTACCGGATGAGGTTTTCCCCAATGGCCGTAGATCGTTTAGAAAATGTCGTCAGCCTGGCTAAGCGCCGCGGATTTGTTTTTCCTTCTTCTGAAATCTATGGCGGCTTGCGCGCATCTTGGGATTACGGCCCACTCGGAGTTGAACTAAAAAATAATATTAAACGCCAATGGTGGAAATCCATGGTCATGGGCCGCGAAGATATCGTCGGCATTGATTCTTGCGTAATTTTGGCCCGCGAAGTTTGGGAAGCATCTGGTCACGTTGCCACATTTAGTGATCCGCTAACTGAATGTACTTCCTGCCATAAGCGTTATCGCGCCGATCATTTGGAAGAAGCGTATGAAGCAAAACATAAGAAAGCACCAGAATCTTTAGCTGATGTTAATTGCCCGGCTTGTGGCAATAAAGGTCAGTTCACAACGCCAAAACAATTTAGTGGTTTACTAAAAACTTACCTTGGGCCTGTTGAAGATGAATCTGGTTTAGCTTACCTACGACCTGAAACTGCGCAAGGTATCTTTATTAACTTTGATCAAGTTATGACTACATCTCGCAAGAAACCACCATTTGGTATTGGCCAGATTGGTAAATCTTTCCGTAACGAAATTACGCCGGGAAACTTCATTTTCCGTACTCGCGAATTCGAACAGATGGAAATGGAATTCTTTGTGGTGCCTGGCACTGATGAAGATTGGCACCAATACTGGATCGACTACCGTCTTGCTTGGTATAAGGATCTTGGCATTAATCCAGATCGCTTACGTATTTATGATCATCCAAAAGAGAAACTTTCGCATTACTCAAAGCGCACTGCAGATATTGAATACAAATTCGAATTCGCTGGCACCGAATGGGGCGAGCTCGAAGGCATTGCCAACCGGACTGATTTCGATCTAAAAGCGCACTCTGCAGCCTCCGGCAAGGATCTTTCTTACTTTGATCAAGAGAAGAACGAGCGCTGGACACCGTTTGTGATCGAGCCAGCGGCAGGTGTTGATCGTTGTGCACTGACTTTTCTGATGGATGCTTTCACAGAGGATGAAGCACCAAATGCTAAGGGCGAAATGGAAAAGCGCACCGTGCTTAAGTTTGATCATCGAATTGCACCAGTGAAGGTGGCGGTATTGCCACTTTCACGAAACGCGGATCTTTCTCCGAAAGCCCGTGATCTAGCAACTGCCCTTCGTAAGAATTGGAACGTTGATTTTGATGACGCTGGTGCAATTGGTCGTCGCTACCGTCGCCAAGATGAAATCGGAACTCCATATTGCATCACCATTGACTTTGAGACTCTCGATGATAACGCTGTAACAATTCGCGATCGCGACACAATGGCGCAAGAGCGAATCAGCATCGATCAGGTGGAGTCATGGTTAGCACCACGTCTGCTGGGTTGCTAAAACCGCTGCGTTTGCCACTGGCAACTGGCGATCACTTTATTGATCCGCCGGTTGTATTGGCACCAATGGCAGGTATAACTAACTCTGCTTTTCGCATGTTATGTCGCGAACAAGGTGCTGGCTTATTTGTTTCCGAGATGGTTACAGCACGTGCGCTATTAGAACGACGTCCTGACACTTTGCGCATGATCGCACCAGGTGCGGGCGAGTGGCCAAGATCCGTGCAACTTTATTCAACAGATCCACACACTATGCGCGCTGCAGTAACGATGATCGCTAAAGAGAATTTAGCTGATCACATTGATATGAACTTCGGTTGCCCAGTTCCAAAAGTAACTCGTAAAGGTGGCGGCGCAGCTTTGCCATATAAGCGAAACCTATTTACCTCAATTGTTGGCGCTGCTGTCGAGGCGGCAAAACCATTTGGTATTCCAGTAACTGTGAAAATGCGTATTGGTATCGATAGTGATCACGAAACTTATTTAGATGCAGCAACATCTGCTGCCAACTTAGGTGTGGCTTGGGTTGCTTTACATGCCCGCACAGCCCAACAGATGTATGAAGGAAAGGCCGATTGGAGCGCAATTACACGCTTAGTTGAGCACTTAAAGCCAACTGGTGTGCCGGTTTTAGGTAATGGCGATATTTGGTCTGGCGCCGATGGCCTCGCAATGGTTGCCGAGACTGGATGTGCTGGCGTAGTTGTAGGCCGAGGCTGCTTGGGCCGGCCTTGGTTATTTGCTGATTTAGTTGCTGCTTTTTCCGGTACTGAAAGCAAAGCTCTGCCAACACTTTTTGAAGTGCGCGAAGTTATGTATCGCCACGGCGAGTTAATAGTTGATTACTTTGAAAATGAAGATCGTGGTTGCCGCGATCTACGCAAACATATGGCTTGGTATCTAAAGGGGTTCCGCGTAAATAGTGAAATGCGTCGCCAATTCGGAATGGTTGGCTCGCTGGCAGAACTCCGTGGCTTGCTTGATCAGTTAGATGATCAGCCTTATCCAGTTGAAGTAAGTGAAAAACCACGTGGTCGCACGAGCCATGGTCGCCCAGTTACATTGCCCGATGGCTGGTTATTAGATCCCAATGAAATTGTTGAGATCGAACTCGAAGATATGTTCTCGGGCGGCTAATGTTTATTTTTAAATTATTGCGTAGCGCGATTGCCTTTTTACTTCTCTTGGCGATCGTGATTCCCGTATTTGCACTTGGCAAAACTTGGTATGCCGCAAATAACCCAACAGTGCGTACTGCTGATGTCATCGTGGTTTTAGGGGCAGCACAACTCGATGGTCGACCAGGATTAGTTTTAGAAGCTCGACTCACAGAGGCAAAACGAATTTATGATTTAGGGTTAGCAAAGAAAATTATTACGGTAGGTGGTGGCGCACCAGGTGATCGCACAACTGAAGCAGCAGCTGGCCGTATCTGGTTAATGCAACATGGCGTTAAGTACGCAAACATTAAAGCGCTAGAAAAAGGTCGCGATACCTTTAATTCAACGAAGCAATATGCCGCTGAAATGCGTGATCGAAAGTTAAAAAATGTAATTATTGTGACTGATCCATTCCATTGTTTGCGCGCGATGACAATGGCTAATGATCGAAAATTGGTGGCAACATGTTCGCCGGTCCAAAGTGGCCCAAATGCCTTAAAAAACAGCGGTTATAAGTACTTAATTCGTGAGGCAGGGGCTTATTTAGCATACATAACACTTGGTCGCCACGGGGTTCAGATCAGTGATCATTTACCTTCGGACAATATTCTCAATAAGGTAGCGCCATGAACGAATTGATCGGTTATGCCTCTCGCGATCAAGAACGTTTTCTTGATGAACCAGCTAAACGTGCCGGTCGCACCGAATTTATGCGCGATCGAGCTCGGGTAATTCACTCTGCAGCACTTCGTCGCCTGGCCGCAAAAACACAAGTAGCAGTGCCTTGGGAAAATGATTTTCAACGTACTCGACTTTCACATTCTTTAGAATGCGCACAGATTGGCCGCGAACTTGGCGAGTCCCTTGGTGCTGATCCAGATTTGCTAGAAACATCTTGTCTCGCGCACGACTTAGGTCATCCGCCATTTGGTCACAATGGCGAAGAAGCTTTAGCTGAACTGGCCAAAGATTGTGGCGGCTTTGAAGGCAATGCTCAGAGTTTCAGATTGCTAACTCGAATCGAAGCTAAGAGCGTTGATGCAAATGGTAAAACCGTTGGCCTAAATTTAACTAGAGCTTCACTTGATGCGGCTACTAAGTATCCGTGGGCACGCAGTGAAAATCCACGCAAATATGGTGTCTACGATGATGATGTTGAAATCTATAAATGGATGCGTGAAAGCGCGCCGGCGGGTAAGCGATGCATTGAGGCGCAGATTATGGATTGGTCTGATGACTGTTCATACTCGGTCCATGACTTAGAAGATGCCATAGTGGCAAATCAAATTAAGGTTTCTAACTTTCGAAACGACTTTGCCGAGCTATTTAAAGTCATGAGCATCGATTACGGAAGCGATGCAACAGAGATTGAAGTTGAGTCAGCACTTACTCGGCTGGAAGCACTTTCGTGCTGGCCAAAGAATTTTGATGGCAGTCATCGATCAATGGCTCGGCTAAAAGACACCACTAGCCAGTTAATTGGTCGGTTTGTGCAATCAGCTGAGATCGAGACTCGTAAAGTCCATGGCGCCGGGCCACTAACGCGTTACAGCGCAGACCTTGAGATCCCGCGCGAACAGATAATCGAAGTTGATTTTCTAAAAGCGGTTGCTGGGCATTACCTAATCAATGCTGCTGCTTCACAAGAGCGCTATGCCAAACAGCAGACGCTGATCGGTGAACTTGTTGAAGCACTTTATGCCGCGGGGCCGAAGTACTTAGACGCAGTCTTTTTAGATGATTGGCAGATCGCCTCAACTGATGCCGAGAAACTACGTGTGATTATCGATCAAGTAGCCGGATTAACTGATCCTGGTGCGTACGCACTACATGCCCGCGTTTGCGTGACTGGATAGACTGGCTAAATCATGAGCGGTCGAATCAGAGACGAAGATGTTGCCTACGTTCGCGACCATGCCCCAATTGATGAAATCGTTGGCGATTATGTGCAACTTAAATCAGCCGGTGGTGGCCAGAAAAAAGGTTTGTGCCCTTTCCATGATGAGAAGTCACCATCTTTCCACGTAACTCCATCAAAGGGATATTTCCATTGCTTTGGTTGCCAAACTGGTGGCGATGTAATTGCCTTTGTAATGAAGATGGATCATTTATCTTTTACGGAAACTATTGAACGTCTAGCCGATCGCATTGGTTACACCTTGCGCTATGACGAGAACTCTTCGGGCTCGGTAGCACCAGCCGGGCAACGATCCCGACTAATTGCGGCGAATGCCGAAGCTGCTAAGTTTTATCAAGAGCAATTAAATAAATCAGAGGGCGCTTCATATGGTCGAGAACTTATGACTAAGCGCGGTTTTGATAAAGCAGCCTGCGAACAATTCGGGGTTGGCTACGCGCCCAATGAATGGGATGCACTAACAAAACATTTACGCGCACTTGGCTTCACCATTGATGAACTCGAAAGCGCTGGCCTTTCCAAAATGGGAGAGCGCGGACCAATCGATCGATTCCGCAATCGTTTAACTTGGCCTATTAGAGATATCTCTGGCGATGTAGTTGGTTTTGGTGCACGCAAGCTAGCAAGTGATGCCGAAGATCAAGGACCAAAGTATTTAAATACCCCAGAGACTCCGATCTACAAGAAGAGCCAAGTTCTATATGGCTTAGATATGGCAAAGAAAGATATTGCTAAGTCGCGCCAGGCAGTAATTGTTGAGGGCTATACCGATGTAATGGCAGCACATTTAGCTGGTATTCCTACGGCGGTTGCAACCTGCGGAACTGCTTTCGGCGCAGACCATATTCGAATTTTGCGCAGACTTTTGATGGATGACGATGCTTTCCGCGGTGAAGTTATCTTTACTTTCGATGGCGATGCAGCTGGGCAAAAGGCTGCGCTACGAGCATTTAGTGATGATCAGAAATTTGTAACACAAACATATGTGGCAGTCGAACCAGATGGTTTAGATCCGGCAGAGCTGCGTCAACACAAGGGTGATCTTGCGTTACGAGACTTAATTGCTAAACGTGTACCACTTTTTGAGTTTGCCATTAGAGCTGAACTCGCAAAACATAAATTGGAATCAGCCGAAGGTCGGGTTAACGCTTTGAATGCAGCAGCACCACTAGTGGCGCAGATTCGTGATAAATCGTTACGCCCTGAATACACCAGATTGCTAGCGGGCTGGATCGGCCTAGAAACAGATGTAGTAAGCAAAGCAGTAGCTCGTGGTTTCAAGGCAACTGTTTCAAATAACGCAGACGCGAGTACTGAAGAAGTTCCAGAACAAAACTGGCGACCAGATCCAAGTGATCCACGATTGATGCTTGAACGCGAAGTCCTAAAAGCAAAAGTGCAGATGCCTGAACTTGCAAGTGGTTGGTCAGCAATTGAGGCCGAAGCATTTACGCATCCGGCATATAAAGAATTGCGTGCGGTAATTGATGTTGTCGCCGCTGATCGGCCATTAACTATCGAATTAGTTACTAATGAAAATATGAAAGCGCTATTTACTGAGCTATCAGTTGAACCAATTCGTACAGATGGTGAAATCTCGCAAAATTATGTCTCAAGCATCATTGCCAGATTGCGTGAAGTTTCTGTGTCTCGCGCGATTGCGGATTTAAAATCTAGTTTGCAGCGACTAAATCCGGTTGAGAACGAGGCCGAATACAACGCTGCATTTGCTACTTTAGTTTCTCTGGAAAGCACTAGACGCGGACTCCATGATTTGGCGGTCGGCGGCCTGTAATTGGCTGGTTTCAGCGGTCATTTTTACCGATGGCAATAATTACGCTAGAGTTTGGCCTTCGCAATCCCTGATAGCTCAATGGCAGAGCAGCCGGCTGTTAACCGGCAGG
>CANHRM010000029.1 GCA_947463725.1 Actinomycetota bacterium
AAGAAGCGCAAGAAGGCAGCTGCTAAACCAGCAGCAGCCCCAAAGAAGCGTAAGAAAGCAGCTGCTAAGCCAGCTGCTGCAAAGAAAGCCGCTCCAAAGCGTCGCAAGAAGGCAGCTGCTAAGCCAGCTGCTAAGAAGGCTGCTCCAAAGAAGCGCAAGAAGGCAGCTGCTAAGCCAGCTGCAAAGAAGGCTGCTCCTAAGAAGCGCAAGAAGGCTGCTGCTAAGCCAGCTGCTAAGAAGGCTGCTCCAAAGCGCCGCAAGAAGGCTGCTAAGAAGAAGTAGTCATCAACAATTAAAAATCCCCGCCACTTTATGTGGCGGGGATTTTTTTGTGCAATTTTTCAATCTGACTAGTTACTTAATCTCATCTCTTAAATCATTTCCTACTCGTTCAAATATTTCTGCTAAAACAATTTGGTCGGCCTTACTTAATTTATCTACGAATCTATTTCTCACGCTTGCCACATGATCAGGGGCCGCAGCAACAATCGCTTTCCATCCTTTGGCTGTCATAACTGCGAAGAAACCTCGTTTGTCATCTGGGCATGCTTCGCGACGAACCCAGCCGGCTTCTTCCATAACCTTCATTCGATGTGAAAGGCGGGAGCGCGAAAGCATGGCAATTTCAGCTAATTCAGCCATCCGCATTCGGCGCTCTGGGGCATCACTTAATTGGGCCAAAATCTCGTAGTCAGCCATCGTTAAATCATGCTGATCTAAATCAGTATCGAGAGCTTCCAGAAGTCTGCGACTAGCAACGATATATCTACGCCAAGCTGCCATCTCGGTAGGAGTCAACCAGTTGGGCTCGCCACCGGGCTTTTGACCTTGAACGCTCTTTTGGACTGCCATAAGGTTAAGTGTAGATTAAAGTTGAACCTTCAACTACTTAAATTAGCTACTTATTAGGAGCGCTATTACCTATGGCAACAAATAATTCTGGCATCGCCTTTGAGCACTTTAACCGCTCAGTTCGCCCGCAAGATGACTTGTATCGCCACGTTAATGGCACCTGGTTAAGCAACTTCGAAATACCTGCCGACAAGGCCGTCTATGGCGTCTTTCATGAACTTCGCGATCTCTCTGAAAAACAGGTCCGCGAAATTATCGAAGGCGATAGCGGGAAGATCGGTGCCATTTATAAATCATTCATGGCAGCTGATGTGATTGAAGCTTTAGGTATTTCGCCAATTACTGGCTACCTAGCCCAAATCGATGCCATCACTAATCTGGCTCAGTTCATTGAAGTCATGGCTAAGTTAGAGATGGCCGGTCTAGGTGGAATTTTCGGCAGCGGTGTTATTCCAGATGCCAAAGATTCTGAGACCAATTTGATGCACATGGTGCAAGGCGCCATTTCGTTGCCCGATGAAGAGTATTACCGCGAAGCCGAGCATGCTGAAATCCGTAGCGCTTTTGCCGACCACGTAACTGCCATGTTTAAGTTAATTGGCGTTGATGCAAGTGGTCAGCGAATTCTGGATCTAGAAACCAAGATTGCAGCTCATCACTGGGATGCGGTTAAAGATCGTGATGCAACTTTGACTTATAACAAGTTTTCACGAGCAGAGCTCGAAACCCTTATGCCAGGCTTTGATTGGGCTCTTTACTTACAGGCCGGCGAGGTTCCTGAAAAAGCATTCGAAACCGTAATTGTTATGGAGCCAAGTTTCTTCACGGGTCTAGCTGGGTTGCTGCAATCAGAGCCGCTGGAAGATTGGAAACTCTGGCTGAAGTGGGAAATTGTTAGCGGCACAGCGCCTTATTTAACCGAAGCAATTGTTAATCAGAACTTCAAGTTCTACGGAACCACTTTGTCGGGCACTCCCCAACTGCGCGAACGTTGGAAACGCGGGGTGGCTGTTACTGAAGGCGCCCTGGGCGAAGAGATTGGTAAAGAATATGTGGCCCGCCATTTCCCACCTGCTGCTAAGGCTGCCATGGATGAAATTATTAAATATTTAGTTGAGGCATATCGAATCAGTATTACTAATCTCGATTGGATGAGCTCTGAAACTAAAGTTAAAGCACTTGAGAAGCTAGGCAAGTTCACGCCAAAAGTTGGCTACCCAGATAAGTGGCGTGACTACAGCGCACTTGAATTAACTGCTGATGACTTAATGGGCAATATGTTGCGAGTTGCAAAGTTTGACCGCGACTATGAGTTAGCCAAGATTGGCGTTCCAGTTGATCGCACTGAATGGCATATGACTCCACAAACCGTAAATGCTTACTACAGCCCACGGGGCAATGAGGTCGTATTCCCCGCTGGCATTCTGCAGTCGCCATACTTTGATCTCAGTGCCGATGCTGCTATTAACTACGCCGGCATTGGTGCCACCATCGGACACGAACTCGGTCATGGCTTTGATGACCAAGGATCAAAATATGATGGCGATGGAAATCTGAATGATTGGTGGCTAGATTCTGATCGCACCGAATTTGAAAAGCGCACCAAAGTATTAATCAGTCAATTTGATGATCTACACCCGATAGATGCCCCTGAAATGACCGTAAACGGCGCTCTAACGGTCGGAGAAAACATTGGCGACTTGGGCGGTCTAGCAATCGCTTATCAGGCGTATAAATTGTCGCTACAGGGTATAGAAGCACCGATTATTGATGATTTAACCGGAGATCAACGCTTTTTCATTGCCCATGCGATGGGATGGCGCGAAAAAATGCGCCCCGAAACTCGTCGGGTTCGCATCACCATTGACCCTCATTCACCCGATGAATTCCGTTGCAACCAGATCATCAGCAACCTCGATACCTTTTATACGGCCTTTGATGTAAAAGAAGGTGATGCCATGTGGCTCGACCGTGAGTCACGAGTCAGCATCTGGTAATAATTTGTTGGCCAAGGCATCTGAATCTAGTAATTGGCTCGCCTCAGGCTAGGATTTCGCCATGAAAACAAACACTCTTCTACGTTCAACTGTTGCTGCGAGTTTGCTAATTCTGGCACTTACCGGATGCGCAAAGGAAACAACAGGTCTTAACACAAATCCGGGCTCTACTTCAGATTTAGTAGATGAAGCTACCGTGACCGCAACTACTGGTTTTGGCGCACCTCTTAGCCTTGGCTCTAACGCTGTTGTGACTTTTGCTGAAAACACCTCATTTACTCCAGGTGCTTATGCATCTAATTACCAAAAAGGAATGGTGGCAAATAAGTTTGACGTCACTATCGAGAATAAGGGAACTGAAGCGCTAGATCTTTCCTCAATCTCAATTACACCATCGTCAGAAGATCACAACTGCACAGATATTCTTGATGGCGATAACAATATTAATGGTGCACCAACTGAACCAATCGCTGCAGGTTCTTCAACAACCTTTACCTACGGGTTGGGCTGTACTGCAAAAGTTGGCGGCCCACTTGTACTAAGCGTTTCAATCGGTACAGATGTTGTGTCAGTAACAGGTACTTTGAAATAAATTACTACCCGCTTTAATTTGAAGAAGCTGTAAAGTTTTTTACCAGAGACTATTCAGGGAAATGGCACGCTAGCGTTTGTAGCGGGCTAATCTGAATAGTCTCTGGTATTTCAGTACGACAAATATCCTGAGCTTTCCAACAGCGAGTATTAAATACGCAACCTGCTGGTGGGTTAACTGGGCTAGGCAAGTCACCTTGCAAAATAATACGTTCGCGTGATCGGCCAACCTTTGGATCAGCTACCGGAACCGCAGATAGCAAAGCCTTGGTATATGGGTGGCGAGGGTGCTTAAAGAGTTCAGCCGTTGGTGCCATCTCCATGACTTTGCCTAAGTACATAACTACAACACGATCTGAAATGTGTTGAACCACAGATAAATCATGGGCCACGAATAGATAAGAAAGACCAAGTTCTTGCTGTAGATCATCGAGGAGATTTACTACCTGGGCTTGAATTGAAACATCGAGCGCAGAAACGGGCTCATCAGCAACAATTAGCTTTGGCTTCAGTGCAAGTGCACGGGCGATACCGATACGTTGACGCTGTCCACCTGAGAACTCATGCGGGAAACGGTTGATGTGCTCTGGGTTTAATCCAACAAGTTCAAGTAGCTCGCCTACCGCGTGCTCGATGCCACCTTCTGGTTCGATTCCATGAATCGTAAAAGATGATGAAATGATCGTTCCAACTGTGTGTCGTGGATTAAGAGAAGAGAATGGATCTTGAAAGATCATCTGCATCTTTGAGCGAACTATCTTCATTTCTTTACGTTTGATATCGGTAATATCTTGGCCATCAAAAATTATCTGACCTGAGGTTGGTTCGTATAACTTCATAACGGTTCGGCCCACAGTTGTTTTACCGCAACCAGATTCGCCAACTAATCCAACAGTCTCGCCACGTTTAACAGTAAGAGATACGCCATCGACTGCCTTTACTAGCCCTTTGGTGCCAGAGAGAATTCCTTTACCTTTAATCGGGAAGTACTTAGTCAAGTTGTTAAGTTCTAGAATATTTTCGCTCACGTCTTATGCCTTATCTTTAACGAGATTATTTAAGGATTCTGTACTTAAGAAACAACGAGATAGGTGCCCGGCGTTCTTCACGTCAAGAGTAGGGACTTCGGTTGAGCACTTTCCGCCAGCAACCTTTGAGGTGTACTCGCAACGTGGTGCGAATGAACATCCCTTTGGAAGATTAATTAATGACGGTGGTTGACCCGGAATCGCCTTTAGGCGATGTGATGTGCCTGCAGTAATGCGAGGGACCGAGTTAAGAAGTCCAAGTGTGTACGGATGCTTTGGCTGGTAGAAGATATCTTCTACAGTTCCGTCTTCAACAATTCGACCGCCATACATAACGCAAATGCGATCAGCAAACTCAGCAACTACCCCTAAATCGTGGGTAATCAAAATAATCGCCATATTGAATTTAATTTGCAGTTCTTTTAGAAGTGAAAGAATTTGAGATTGAACCGTTACATCAAGAGCGGTAGTTGGTTCGTCAGCAATCAGAAGTGATGGATTATTGACCAGAGCCATGGCAATCATCGCCCGCTGGCGCATGCCACCCGAAAATTGATGCGGAAAATCATTGATGCGCTTGGCAGCATCAGGAATTCCCACTAGCTCAAGCATTTCCAATGCTTTATTCTTGCCATCTGCTTTTGAACCTTTGTTGTATAGGTGCCAAGCTTCAGCAATTTGATCACCGATAGAGAAGAACGGGTGTAGAGCTGACATTGGATCTTGGAAGATCATGGCCATCTCTTTGCCACGCAGCTTGCGAACGGTTTCAGTGTCTGCTGAAATTACATCTACCGAACCTGACTTCAAGTTTAAAATTGCTTCGCCAGAAATTTCGGTACGAGTTGGATTATGCAGACCCATCACGGCCAAGTTTGATACCGACTTACCAGAACCAGATTCACCAACGATCGCAAGTGTCTCGCCAAGGCCAACGGAATAAGTCACACCATTAGAGGCGCGAACCATGCCATCTTCAGTTGGGAAGGAAACATTTAGATTGCGAACTTCTAGAAATTTACTCATTCGGCACGAACTCTCGGATCGATAAATGCGTAGGTAATATCAACTAATAAATTTGCCACCAAAACTAATGTTGAAGCAATCAAAGTCGTCGCAACAATAATGGGCAAGTCATAGGTCTGCGTTACAGCCTTGATGCTTAGTTTTCCTAGGCCGTTAAGACCGAAAATTCCTTCGGTAATAACCGCACCGCCCAGCAAGCCGGCAAAATCTAGGCCTGCAATCGTGACGATCGGGGCTAATGCTGCACGAAGCGTGTGCTTGCGCAGGATCACTCGTTCAGTCAAGCCTTTTGCTCGCGCAGTTCGAATGTAATCTTCACTCGACGTTTCGATAACGTTTGAACGCGTGAATCGAGTGTAGGTAGCGGCATAAGCCAGAGCCAAAGTGGCGCACGGGAAGAAAAACGTATTTAGCCAGCCGATGGGCTCTGTGAATGGGTTATGCCAGTCACCAAGTTCAAGTGGGTTGACAAGATTAAATTTAAGAACGATGAATAGAAGAATCAAAATGCCAGAGATAAATGTTGGCAGCGAAGTTCCTACAAGTACAAAAACTGAAGCTGCGCGATCGGCAAATTTGCCCTTTTTGCGCGCTGAAAGCACGCCGAGCGATACACCAACGCTGATCCACATTATGAATGCACCGACTGCCAGGCTCAGTGTGAAAGGAAAAGCATTGGCCACAATTGTGGTTACACATTCGTGGCGGGGGAAGGAATAGCCAAGAGCTGGAGCTGAGCAGAATTGGCCGATGCCATCTTCGCCAAAGGTGCGTCCTGCAAATAGACCAACTATAAAGCGCCACCATTGTTCTATAACTGAAACGTCAAGGCCCAAACGGTGCCGGTTAGCTTCAACAAGCGCAGGAGTACATTGCTTGGAGCAGATTAGACGCGCTGGGTCCATTGGAATTAAATCAAAGATATAAAAGATTGAGAGGCTAACGATTAACAGGAGAATTGTGGTGTAAAGAATTCTGCGACTGACGTACTTAAGCATTCTAATCTCCTCTCATGTACTACTTGATAATTCATAAAATAATTGAACTTCTTTAACTGTATTCAGCACATGGTCGAGGTGTGCGGTTTTACCCGCACACCTCGATCTTGCGCTAGCTATTTACTTCTATTATTGCTTTACGTAAAGCTGGCCGAAACCGAAGCTTCCCTGTGGTTCCCAGTAGTAAACACCACCGATTTTTGAACCCCAAGTTTGCTGGCTCTTGCCGAATACAGTACGGATATACCAGTACTGATCCATGCCGTACTGAGCGAGCTCTTGCCACATCTTCGCTTGCTTCTTACGATCAAGCTCAACGAGTGCAAGGTTTACCTTCGCGATGAAGGCTGCGTACTCAGGTGTCTTCTTGTTCTTTGTGTAGTTACAGCAACCGTCGCCCCATAGTTCAGGGATAACAGTTGAAGCATTTGCCCAGTCGGCACCCCAGCCTGAACCAAAGAGATCTGTTTCGTTCTTGTATGTCTCAAGGTTGGCATTGTAAGTACCTGATGGCTTGTAAATCGTATTGATTACAAAGCCAGCCTTCTTGAGTGCTGCTTCTACTAGAACTGCAGACTTCTTATTTCCAGCTGTATCTGGACGGTAATAGACAAGTCCCTTAGCTGGGTTTGTCGCACGGTCGTAAGCTTCAGGACATGAAACCTTTGCCTTAGCAAGTAGTTCCTTTGCATACTCAGGGTTTCCACCGATCTTGAAGTTCGGATCGTGAATATTTCCCTTTGTAGGTGCGTAGTCCATACCAATTACTGGCTTAACTGGGCTATCGCCCATTTCGCCGTAGTACTTCAATCCACCAGATAGGTTGATCAATGACTGATTATCGTAGGCGAAGAAAATTGCCTTACGAACATCTAGACAGTCAAGGCGACCTACTGAGTTATTGGCTGCGAGATAAGAAGTGTAAGGGTCGTAGTTGTTCATACGACGATTAGCATTCTTTGGATCTTCGAAGAACTTAATATTGTTGGCTGGCTGTAGGCCATCCATATTAATTCCGTTTGGAATTGAGTCATCTAATGTGATTTGGTCACGAAGATCTTCATCCATGCCGAACTTAACTACGATGTCATCTGCGTAAGGAGTACGAATTGGGTCTGATGACTTCTTCCAGTTTGGGTTACGAACTAGAACCATTTCATCATCGATCGCGTACTTCTTGATCATGTAAGGACCTGATGCAAATGGACGTAGGTCATACTTATCAGCTGTGTCTTTAGCCTGTGGAACTGGTCCGCCTGCTAGGTAAGTTAAGTAGTAGTTGAAGTCAGGTACTGAACGCTTCAAGTTGAATGTGATTGTGCGATTGTCTTTTGAACAAAGAATCGACTTATCAAACAGAGCTTGACCAGTCTTCTTGTATGGACCCTTATAAGCTGAAGATCCATCTGAAGCTGCTGGAATATCTAGCCATGTCAAAGGATAAGCAGGACCTTCTACATATACATCTGTTGCAAATGTACGTGACCAACCGTACTTAACATCAGCACATGTAACTGGCTTGCCATCTTCCCATGAAACGCCTGGACGAAGTGTGTATTTCCAGGTCTTTGCCTTGTTGCTTGGCACGCCTGTGTTTGTAGCCATATCTGCTACTAGTGATGCTCCATCTTTGCCAGGAACTGGCTTGTATGAAACCAATGTACGCATTAGGTATGAACCTAGGAACGCGATATCGCGACCTGTGTAAATACGTTGTGGATCTAGATTTGGAAACTGTGATGCGTGTGTATAGAAGTACAGCGTGCCACCTGTTACAGGTTTAGCAGTTGCTGCACTCGCTGAATTTACGCCGCCAACAAGAACTACAGATGCAGCCATAGCTACAACAGATGTAGTTGCGATTAGACGACGAGCAGTAATTTTCATTACTGACATGTGCCCTCCTTATGAGTGAGTTTCATATCGCGGCCGCGACATGAAGTACTTCTTCTTGCTACTGATGAACTCTAGATAGAGCCCCTCGGTAACAATCCCCTTAATCAACTAGTCAGATTAAGGAATATTTATTCTGCTTTGGTATCAAGCGCATCTCTTACGGCATCGCCGAATAAGTTAAGCGCTAGAACGATGGTGATCAGCATTAACGATGGAATCAATAAATATGCTGGATCTGAGCGCCAGTACTTGATTCCATCTGAGAGAACTAATCCGAAGGTTGTGGCTGGTGGGTTAATGCCGACGCCTAAGAATGAGAACACTGCTTCGGCGGCCAGATAGCCCGGTAGTGATAAGGATAAGAAAACGATCGCAGTTGGCCAAAGATTAGGCAGCATCTCTTTGGTGATGATTCGCCAATTAGAAGCGCCTTGAGACTGCGCAGCCATGATGAAATCGCGTTCGCGAAGTGACATAGCTTGAGAGCGAACAAGTCGAGCAAAGCCAGGCCAACCGAAGAACACGAAGAAAATAATTAGCACGGTTAGTCGAGCGCCGTTATCGCGCACAATTCCTAGAGATTCAACCCGCTCAACCATTGGATAAGACAAGGCAATAATCATAAAGAATGATGGGAATGCGAAAAGTAGATCTGAGAAGCGACCAATAATTGCATCGATACGCCCGCGATAGAAACCTGCGGAAATTCCAAGCAGCATGCCGATTCCGATTGTTGAAACACTTGTAAGGATTGCCACGCTGAAAGAAATTCGGGAACCGTAAAGCAACATCGCAAAAACATCGCGGCCCGCGCCTGGCTCTAGGCCAAATGGATGTTGCCACGAAATACCGCCGCCAAATCCCATCGGCATTGCTTGCTGATCTAGGCCCGTGAGATACGTTTCAGTTGAGCTGACTCCGAAAATACGAGTAACAATTGGAGCGCCGTAAGCCAAGAAAATAAAAAAGATAACTGCGCCTAAAGAAAAAACGCCTGTCTTGTTTCGACGAAAACGCGCTATCGCAATTTGCTTAGGCGTGCGCAGCGCAACTTCTTGAGCGTTATCTTCAGCTTCAAGCACAGCGTTGTTGGCCAATTAAAAAACCTTTCAGTTAAGTTTTCATCTACTGCCAGTAGTTGCAACTAAGTCGCAAATACGAATTACCGCACGTTAGCTCATGCCACGCGAGGACAAGGCCTGAACGTTACTAAAACTACGGCTAAATTAAAACCCCAAATGTCCGAATTACCCCATTTTAAGGCTTCAGTTAAGTAACGATTCTTATCTATTACGCCTTATCGGTGAGCACCTATGGCCAGCCTAGTTAGCGCAGAATCCCTCTAAAGAGCTGGATCGGAATCAAAGCCCCTAGGGTCATCATGACGACCCATAGCAATCCCAGGTTGGCATCAATCATGGTGCCTGCGATTGCAGGCCCAATTACCCCGGAGACTCCCCACTGCATGCCCATTAACGCATTTGTGCGACCTCGCAAATGTTCCGGTGAAAGTTCATTAGCAATTGCTGGTGAAGTTGGCGACCAAACCATTTCACCAAATGCGAATACCACTTGGCTGATCGCGAGAAGAATGCCGGCTACGAAAAGTGGCGCTAACGGTGCAATGCCTACGAAAGTCCAGGAAAGCGCCCAAATTAAGGAGACTGAAACTAAAGCTCGCTGCTTTGAAATGCGGGTAAGCAATTTCAAAACTAATGGTTGCAGAATAAAAATAGTTATTGTGTTAGCCGCAAAAATTATGCCTAACCATTTTGGTGATAAATCTAGAACTTGCGTAGCAAATAATGGGATACCCGACATCGTGGCGCCATAACCAAAAATCATCAGAATTAATCCGCCCAGTGATAACCGCATCAAGCTAGGGATTTTAAGAAGTTCACGATAAGAACCAGTTTGTGGTTCATTTTCTTTTGCAACATATTTACCAACTTCGGGGCCATGCAAAGAATAAATAGCAAGAAAGAAAACAATGAAAGTACAGGTATCAACTAGGTAAAGAATTTGATAAGAGCGCAACGAACTATTTGAAACTATCAGCGATGAAATCAACCCGCCTAGACCCAAGCCTAAATTAAGCAACATAAAATTAAGTCCGAAAATCTTTTGTCGGTCTTCCGGTTTTGTCATACGCGTTAACATCACGGTTTGCCCAGGCCAAGTGGTGCTATCGCCAATGGCGCTAACAGTTGCCACGATGATCGCGGTTGTTTTGTTATCAACAAATGCCCATGCTGCGGTCGCACAAATCTTCAGCAGCAAGCCAGTCAAAATAACTTTCTTAGGGCCAATTCGATCAATTAGTGCCCCGCTTGGCCCACCGATAACTAATGACATTGAAGCGCTCCAGGCCAGCAATAACCCACCAAAAGTTGTTGTAAAGCCCCGCATATCGTGCAGGTAGACCAAGAGCAATGACATCGTCATTCCCCCGCCAATGGCATTAAACCCAACACCTATTACTAGCCGGCGCGCTTTTGGCGATAGTAAATCGAAATACTCGGTGAAATAGCGCATTGAGCGAGCCTATAACTCTGCGACAATACCTGTCATGTCCATGAACGCGAGCCCTGGTTTCAAATTTGAAATCAACAAGTCGGCTGAAAATTCATTTGCCCGAACTGGCACGTTAACGACCCCAAATGGCGTAGTTGAAACACCTGCATTTATTCCAGTGGGCACTAAGGCCACAGTTAAATCGGTCTTGCCTGAAGCAATGCGCGAACTTGGTGCTCAAGCACTTCTTTCAAATGCTTATCACTTGTATTTACAACCAGGCCCAGAAATTCTTGATGAAGCTGGCGGCTTATCAAAGTTTATGAATTGGAATGGTCCGACTTTTACTGACAGCGGTGGTTTCCAAGTTTTATCACTTGGGGTGGGCTTTAAAAAAGTTCTAGCGATGGATTCCAAAACTTTCCGAGCCGATGATGTAATTGCTGATAACAAACAACGCCTAGCTCACGTCGATGACGAAGGCGTAACTTTTAAGTCGCACTTAAACGGTTCGATGCATCGCTTTACGCCCGAAGTTTCAATGCAGATTCAACATCAAATTGGCGCCGACGTTATGTTTGCATTTGATGAATGCACCACGCTGCACAACACTCGTGGCTATCAAGAGCGCGCGATGGATCGAACTTATGCTTGGGCAATTCGTTGTTTAGATGAACATAAACGTTTAACAATTGAGCGAGCCGATAAGCCTTACCAAGCTCTCTTTGGCGTTATTCAAGGTGCCCAATATGAAGACTTGCGACGCAAAGCAGCCAAAGATTTAGGTTCACTTGAATCATCCGGGATTTCATTTGATGGTTTCGGTATTGGTGGAGCCCTTGATAAAGATTCACTCGGCACCATTGTGCAATGGGTAAATAGCGACCTTCCCGAAGAAAAACCAAAGCATTTGCTGGGTATTGGCGCCCCAGAAGACCTATTTGTAGGCGTTGAAAGCGGTATCGATACCTTCGATTGCGTACTCGCTTCACGTATTGCTCGATCGAGCGCGGTCTACACAATGACTGGCCGCTATAACTTAACTAATGCTACCTACAAGCGAGATTTCAATCCGATCGATAGTGAATGCGATTGCTATACCTGCACCAACTACACCCGCGCATATCTAAACCACTTATTCCACGGCAAAGAAATGATCGCAGCAACACTTGCCACCATTCACAACGAACGTTTCGTAGTGCGCTTAGTTGATCAAATGCGAGCAGCTCTAAAGACTGGTCATTTCTTTGATCTAAAAGATGAATTCATGGGTCGCTTCAAACATAAATCAGGTCAGCACCACGACTAATCGGCGAACTTAGCCTTAAAGTCAGCAACTGAAATTTCATAAACATTTTCCGGACCATCTTCTTCATCAATCTGCACACCTGTAAAAGGAAAACCAAAGTATTCAATAACTTTAATCGATGGTGCATTATCTGGACTGACCGTATATCTAAATGATTTAACCCCAGGTTGATCTAGCGCCCACATCCACATTGCCATTAGCGCTTCTTTAGCAAAACCTTGATTGTGAAATTCTGGCTCGATCCCTAAGCCAATTTCAACCATGCCATTTTCATCTGGCACGCCATGAAAACTAGTGCTGCCAATAATCTCGCGGCTTTGTTTCAGCACGATTTGGCGCACAAACCATTTATTGCAGCCGGGATCTGCTTTTACTTGTGGCACTCGCCAGTGAAGCGGGCCTTGAAAATCAACTAAAACCCGGTGTGGATTAGTGAAATTCGCGCCTTTAAGAATTGGTAAATCATCCCGCTGTTCAAAAAGCGTGATCAGATTCGCACCGCTAATGTGATGCAATTCCAGCCGCTGTGTTACCAGGGTTTCCTGCACCAAATCTAGTTCCGAAGCCATTTAGTTATCCTAAATTATGAATAGGGTCTGCGCTTTCACTACTGCCTCTTCTCGCCCACTCGCGCTCAACTTGCGATAGATATTGCGCAGGTGAGTCTTCATGGTGTTGTGCGAAATGTGTAAGGTCTTACCGATTGCCGTGATTGGCTTACCAGTCGCAAGCGAACGAAGCACATCTATTTCACGCTTAGTTAGCGGTTGGGTCAAGGCCGCATTCTGGTTGTTCTTTGCATTCATTCGAGCAGCTGCAGCTCGAGCTAATTCCTCTAGATACACGGTTGGCCGCTTAGACGCACTTCGGATAATTAATTCTAGAATTGTGGGGTCTTGCCGTAAGAAAGTTTCTTTTGCGCCAACTCGGGCACCAATATCGAGGCCTACTTTAAGTGAATCCATCGCCAAAGTTTCCTGCGAAATATTTGCCTCACAACCAACTAAGGATTTCCAAATCTTTTCACGAGCACTATCGGAATCCAAAATTTCTGGCGCCGTCTTTTTCTTCACTTCATTCTTTGAAACCGCAGAAAGTGCCTGTCGATATTGATATGTGAAAATTAGATCTTTAGGTAGGCGATTTAGAATTTGAGCAGATCGCTCGTAATCCTTAACCCAGAACCTAAGAAAAAGCTCATTAATATCAATTATTAAACTTAGGCCATCTTCGCCTTTGAACTCAGCGGCAAGTTTTCGATGATCACGTACAACCGCAAAAGCTTCTTCGACTTTGCCATTCATCATTAAGACCCGAGCCAGATAACTTTCGGCCATAAATACCCATGGCCATTGCTGCCATTCTCGTGCGAGTTTTGCCAGTTCTTCTAGCTCCTCAGTGGCTTTCTCTGCTTCACTAAATTCTAAATAACAGCGCGCTTTAATATAGATGGCTTCGGTATAACCAAAGAATCCTGCATAATCATTGCGTTGCCCTATTTCCTCAGTTAGCGATGCCGCATCTAGAGCTTGCAGGTATTCACCTTCTAAAAATAACTTCATGGCGCGAATTGTCTGCCAAATAAATAAATCATCTGGTGAATTACTGTCCTTGATGATCTCTTTTACTTCGGCTTCAATCGAATTTAGAATTGCCGAATCTTCAAAGATAAATGACCTGGCAGCCAATATACGCAAAATACCTAATCGATCAGATTGCTCGATCGCAGGCTCTGGCATTGGCTCACGAAAAATAATTTCCATTTGAGTATCAAATTCGGATAACCGGCCGCGGCAGAAGGCGATATGTGCCAATGCTGCACCATTGACTCGGTCGAGAAATGGCGACAGTGGCGAATCTTTATAGGAAAATCGCATCTCTTCAATCAATTGAATAGTGCGTTCAAATTCATAACTAACTAAGTGCCCCATAATTGAGGCTAGTTCAGCAAATAATTTATTTCGAGTGTTATCTAGCGGTAGGTAATTGCTCCAATAGAGAATATTTCTACCATCGCCACGAGTAATCAACTTACGTAGCGCTGGCTTAAACATCTTTCGTAAGTATTCAGAATCACCAGACTTTATTGCGTGAGAAATCGCCAAATTCAATCGATTCCGAAGCTGGAAGAGTTCAGAAACCACTATTTGATTCTGTTGATATTTCTTGCTGTCTGCGCGGGCAATCTCATCAATTACTTCGCGCGCCGCGTTATTGAAAATATAGGAACCTTTTTGGCCAGCTGTCAGCATTAGAAATACACCTTCGGCAGCGAGTTTGTTTAGATTCACTTCATTTGCCGGCTTCTGCATAATTAATGCAGCTAAATCTAGATCAAAAACTTCAAAACTAGACATCGCGATTAATAGCTCGCGAGTATCTTTTGCTAGTTTTTCAAACTTGCTGAGAAGTAAATTCTTCACCAAGCTATCGTCAACTTCTAGCTCGAATTTACTATCTTCGCCACTTGCAATGATTCCAACTGCTGATGGCCAGCCATGAGTTTGTTGCAAGATTTGATCTAGTTTCTTTTCATTTGTTTCAACGCCAGAAACTTGAAGTAAGGAATTAATCTCATCTTTTGAAAAGACTAAGTCGCCAGCAGTAATTACCGACAGACGGCCAATACTTGAAAATCGTTTAAGCGATACTGTGGGCATTACGCGGCGCAGTGCGAAAATGTGAATATTATCTGGAATCGCATCCATATATGATTGCGTTACATTTAATTGATAAGTGAAAACGTCAACCACATTATCTAGAACTAAAACAATATCTTCCTTAAGATTTGCAATAGCTTGAAAAATTGAAGTAACTGTTTTTGCTTCTAGATCTGGTGCGAAATCCGGAAACTCCTGGCGGATCGCACTTATTAAATATTCAGCTAGCCCGACTGAACTATCGGTTTCTGACATCGTGTACCAAATGACTTTTTTCTTACTTTGTTTTGCCCATTCGGCAATCAGCGAAGTTTTTCCATATCCAGCCGGTGCCACCACCATGGTGTAACCGGGGGCTTGACCATCAATTAACTCAAAAAGGTGGCGTCGGGAAAGGAAATTGGCTGGCAATTCAGGTGGGCGGATTCGCGAAAGGGTGATACTCGAATCAAGCTGGTTCATAGGGATAGGGTTACTTAGATGGGCGAGAATTGCCATCTCTAACCCCTAAATCAACTCTGTTAGGTACTAAATAACCCCTTGTTCTAACCCTGCCGCACGCTTAGCCGCAATGATTACCGGGCGGCCGTTCTCAAGCAAATGCACGCTGATGCGGTCATCAAAGGCGCTGCGTAGCTCGGGTGAGTGGATAACCGATTGTGATTCGCCATCTAATAACACTCGTCCGCTTTGCATGATGATGATTCGCTCTGCATACATCGCGCCCAATGTGATGTCGTGCATCGTCGAAATGATTGTTACACCAGTTGCTTTAATTTCTTCAACTTTGTTTAGTACTGCAATCTGATGATGAAGATCAAGGGCACTGGTTGGTTCATCTAGCAACATAACTTCTGGTTCTTGCACCAATGCGCGTGCGATTAATACCCGCTGCATCTCGCCACCGGAAAGGGTATTTACAAGTTGGCCTTGCATGCCTAGTAACTGAGTGGCTTCTAACATTTCGTGAACAATGTTGCGACTGTGCGCTGATTCTTTGCCCCAGCCATCTAGCTTGGCCCGCCCTAACATCACATATTCAGCAACACTCATTGCTGCTGGAATAGATGGGCGCTGCGGAACAAATGCAATGTTTAAAGATTTGTTCTTAGCAATTTCACGACCGTTATATTTAATCGATCCGGAATAAGGTTGCATGCCCAGCATTGTGCGCAAGAGCGTTGTCTTGCCAGCGCCATTAGGGCCAACTAAACAGCTCCAAGTGCCTTCGGGAATATCCAAATTAATTGATTGCAAAACTTCAGCGTCATCAAAACGAACTGAAAGATTTTCGATGTTAATCACTGGCTACCTCGATTGCGTGCTCGTAGGACAAATAAAAAGAATGGGGCGCCAACAAAGGCAGTAATGACGCCGATCGGTAGCTCTGCTGGGGATAGCAAGGTGCGCGCACCGAGGTCGGCAATTACTAAAAACGCAGCGCCAACAAAGGCAATCGAAAGTAGCGATCGGTTTGTGGCCCGCTTGGTTAAACCTCGAACCAAGTGCGGAACCACGATTCCAACGAAGCCGATTAGACCACTTGCTGAAACGGCGGTAGCAGTAGCCAGTGTCGCTGCAGCAACGGCAATAAAGCGGATTTTCTGCGGTGAAACCCCTAAAGAATAAGCCTCTTCATCACTGAGCATCAGGGCATCAAGGACTTTGGAAATACGAATTAAGACGAAGAGCGCGATCAAAATATAGAAGCCAGCCCACTTAACTACATCCCAATTGGCAACTGTTAGCTCACCCAGAATCCAGGAATACACCGGACGCAAAGCTGCGCTATTTCGCTGTTGCAAATAAGTTTGGAACGCGGTTGCAAAAGAACCGACAGCGATGCCGGCTAATAACAAAGTACTTGGGTCTGCAAATAGCCTGCCGGCAACTAGGAAAGTTGCAGCAACAGCTAGCACGCCACCTAAGAATGCAAAGATCGGCAAGAGTGCGTGCAGATTGCCGCCACCATTTGTGATTGCAATTGTTGCGCCCAAGCCAGCCCCAGATGCTGCACCAAGTAAATAAGGGTCAGCCAAAGGATTTCTAAATACACTTTGGTAAACCGCACCACTTGTTGCCAGGGCTGCACCAACTAGTGCACCCAACACAACTCGAGGCAAACGCAATTCAAGTAACAAAGTGCGATCTTCATTTTCTAGACCATTAGGTAGTCCCAATAGCGTTCTAATGATTGAACCAAAATTGAGATTAACTGGGCCAAAGCCAACACCAAGCAAACAAGCAATCAGTAACGCCGCGGCAGCGCTGGCAGTAATCTGCCAACGCCACACGCGATCGATCTGATTCTTTTTCATTTGTTTACTTCTTCACCTTTGACAATGAGGCTGCAACGTAGCGATAGAAGTCAACAAGTCGTGGCCCCCATCTAGAAGGAAAATCATTTGGCAGAGCAAAAACATTCTTCTTGGTTACGGCTGTTATGCCAGACCAACCAGCGCGTGCCTTAACCGTAGCTGTGCTTTCGCCATATTCGGCATCTGCCAAGAAAATAATGTCTGGATCAGCCTTTAATAGATATTCAGCGGATAACTGCGGATAGCCATATGAATCAGCGCCGGCAGCCTTATCTGCGATATTAATTAAGCCAAAGTCCTTATAGACCTTGCCAATGAAAGTATCGGAAGTAACTGAATAAAGCGTGTTATCAAGCTCATGGAAGAAAGTTACTTTGCCAGTCACTTTTCCTCGATTAAGAATGGATTTGATTAGCGAAGCCATTTTAAAAGTGACTTTTTTGGCATCTGATGTGTGATCAGTTACCGCGCCCAATACTTCGATCTCTTTATATGCCTGGCTTAAGTTCTCTGGTGCTTTCTCCATCAATACCGAAATCTTTAGTTTTTCTAGCGCTTCTTTAACTACCAAAGATTTCATCGCATCTACTGATAAGACCACTAGGTCGGGTTTTAGCGCAGCGATTGCTTCGACATTTGGTTCAAAGGCGCTTAGCTCAGTAATTGGAGCTGACTTTGGATAATTTGATAGTGAGTCAACTGCCAGAACTTGTTTGCCGGCGCCAATTTCAAAAAGTGATTCAGTCGCACTTGGCGAAAGCGAAATGATACGAACTGGCTTCTTAGCAATTGTTGTTGAATATCCGCCGGATGAAATAATCAATGGATATTTTGTTGCTGTACTTGCCGCGTTAATTGGTGCAAGTGGGGCAAGCAATAGGGCGGTGACTAAAAGTGCCGTGGGTCGAGTTAACCTTTTAAACATAAAAAACTCCCTCAAGATATTTGAGGGAGAAAGGGGGCAATTAAACGAAGAGTTCCGCGTAAAGGCCCAACCTTCCTCCGAGGTTGGATAACACTTTCGGCGTCACGCCAGGCGACCTGGCTTAGATCTTGCGATCTTTACAGTTGCGGGACAGCACCGGAATCAAACCGGATTTCGCTAAACGCAACGCCACTTGTTC
>CANHRM010000030.1 GCA_947463725.1 Actinomycetota bacterium
ACATTTGCGATGAACCCATGCACCTCGCCCGGGGGCAATTTGCTGCTGATCGAAAATTACTTTTCCATCAACTAGGACCATACGCATCAAGCTAGAAGGTGAGCCAGTCTTGCGACAACCGATACAACTCCGAATCGGATTCATATCAAAAGTCTCAATCTCTAGACCTGCGAGCCTGATTACTACGCGCAGTCTACACGGGATTATCTGGATGAATATCTATGCGCCAGCCCGTTAAACGTGCGGCCAAACGGGCATTTTGCCCATCTTTGCCGATCGCAAGCGAGAGTTGGTAATCGGGTACAACTACCTTGGCTGAACGAGTGAATTCATCGACAACCGTAACGCTGCTTACTTTTGCTGGGGCTAGCGCGTTTGCCACGAAAGTTGCAGGGTCTTCAGACCAATCGACGATATCGATTTTCTCGCCATGTAATTCATTCATAACCGCTTGTGAACGCGAACCCATTGGGCCAATTAATGAACCTTTAGGACTAACACCTGCACGATGTGAACGGACTGCAATCTTGGTGCGATGACCAGCTTCGCGAGCAACAGCCATGATTTCAACAATGCGATCAGTAATTTCTGGAACTTCAAGTGCGAAGAGTTGTTTAACAAGTGCTGGGTGAGATCGCGACAACATAATCTCAGGGCCTTTTAGCCCTTGCTTTACTTCAACCACGAAACATTTAATGCGATCGCCGTGAACGTAAACCTCGCCAGGTACTTGTTCTTGAGGTGGAACTCGACCTTCGACGCGACCTAAATTAACGTGAATCATTTTTGGATCGCGACCTTGTTGCACGATGCCAGAAACCACATCGCCAACTGAGGCACTGAACTCGCCCACGATTTCGGCATCATTTGTTTCGCGCATCTTCAAGCGAATTACTTTGCGAATCGTCGCCATTGCGACTTTGTCAAAGCCTTCGGGCTCATGAATTTCTTCGCTTTCGCGCACGCCTTCTTCGTTAAAAGTTGGCACCCAAATATGAATCTCACCAGTTTCGCGATCAACGCGAACGCGTGCATGTGGCTTGGCTTCAGGTAGTTCGCGGTAAAGTGAAATAACTTCTTGCTCGATACCTTCGATGATACTTAGTACCGGAATCGATTTCTCAGTAGTAAGCGTGATTAGCGCTTCAAAATCAACATTCATTACTTGTCTACTTTGCGATTAAATTCAATCTCTACGGTTGCGCGCTTAATGTCAGCGAAGACAACCTGTACTTCTGCTTTTGCGCCAGTCACAGTTACTGAGAATTCATCGCTTGATGCAATTCTGCCTTCGACAACTTCGCCGTTTGTTAAAACAATTTTGATCAATCGGTCATGATTCTTGCGCCAGTGGCGGGGCAAGGTAAGTGGGCGTTCAACGCCAGGGGATGTAACTTCGAGGGTAAATGCGGTTTCATCTAGAAATGCTGCTTCGTCAAGAAGCGCTGAGATTGCTTTAGTTACGACAGTTACTTGATCAAGGTTTAATGGAATATCGCCATCTACGATGCAAGTAATAACTCTTGATCTGCCGGCATTTAATATTTCTACATCTTCTAGATAGAAACCGGCCCCTACGACTGCGGGTGTTACTAATTCGCTAATCTGTTCTTTCAGGGCCATTTGAATCTTCCTATCTATTAAGTTGTAATGCTAATTCTAACCTATGAATCAGAAAGTTTTGAACGTATCTAGTGCGACCTTAATTATCAGGGCAACTGTTACAACTAAGAAAACTTTGCGCACTAACGTTGAACCACCGCGAATGGCTAGTTTGGCGCCGATAATCGCACCTGCCACATTGGCTATTGCCAGCGTTAAACCGATCTGCCACAGGATCACCCCATGTAAGCCAAAGACAATAATCGCACCTAAGTTGGTTGAAACATTTACTACCTTGGCTATCGCGGATGCACTTAAGAAAGCAAAGCCCAGGCCAACCATTGCTAATACCAAAAACGAACCGGTACCTGGCCCGAAGATGCCATCGTAGAAACCAATGACTGCGGCTATTGAAATTCCGAGAAATGTACGGTGCTTTGTTGAATGTTTCATTGCTTCGACTTGGCCGAGCTCTGGCTTATTAAAGGTATAAATCGCAACTGCAATTAGCAGTACCAGTACAACTGGGCGGAAATACTCGGTAGGTAAACGCGAAGCAAGTGAGGCTCCCCCGATTGAACCAAGAAGAGCTGGAATGACCAACGCCAGTAAGAACTTAGGATCACTTTTAACGCTCTTGCGATAAAGCCGAGCTGATGCCGTTGTGCCAAAAATCGAGATCGATTTGTTTGTGCCCAGCACTTCGACAGTTTTGAAATCGCTTAGCCCAATTAGCAGTGCAGGTAATTGAATTAGCCCGCCGCCGCCCGCTATGGCATCAATTAAGCCAGCTCCGAACGCTGCGATGAAGAGAAAGAGCAGTGTGTAGAGCGATAGATCGGCGAGCATTAATTACTTAATTGCAGCCAATAGCGCAGTGATTGCATTTACTGCTTCACCGACTGCAACTTCACTCTTATCGCCACTCTTGCGAACTCGAACTTCGACGTTTCCATTTGCAAGTGCTTTACCGACAACGACAATAATTGGATTACCAATTAACTCGGCATCTTTAAATTTCACACCTGCACTTGGATCACGACGATCATCAAGCATTACCGTAATCCCAATAGCTTCTAACTTGTTTCCAAGATCAAGGGCAGCATCGAAAATGGCATCCTCTTTACCGGTTGCCACGATATGAACTTTGGCTGGCGCTAAATCTACTGGCCAATTAAGTCCGATTTCATCGTGAGTTTGTTCAGCGATTGCGGCAACTGCGCGCGATACGCCAATGCCGTAAGAACCCATGGTGACGATCTGTGATTTACCGTTTTGATCAAGCACGGTCAGGTTTAAGGCCTCGGCATACTTGCGACCTAGTTGGAAGATATGGCCGATCTCAATTGCGCGATCAATTACAACAGGTGTGGCGCATTCTGGGCAAGCATCTCCGGCGCGAACTTCGGCTGCTTCGACGTAGGCATCTGGCGTGAAGTCGCGACCATTAACAACGTTGCGAGCATGACGATCTTTTTGATTCGCACCTGTTACCCATGCGCTACCTGGCGCAATTCTTGGATCTGCATAAACCGTAATGCCAGATTTCTTAGCATCTTGTGGCCCGATGTAACCCTTAACTAGGGCCGGGAACTTAACAAAATCAGCATCTTCAAATACCCGCAGCTCGTGAATTCCGCCAATGTTTTCTTGGAAGCGCTTTAAATCAACTTCACGATCGCCAGGCACCAATACGCAAATAGCTTTGTTATCTGCCATCAGCATTACATTCTTTAAAGTGTGCGCGCCTGTGAATCCGCCACCAAATTTATTGTTAAGTAGTTCTACCAAAGTGTCGATAGTTGGCGTATTTGGAGAATCAAATGGCTCAGCGGCCGGAGTTGCTGATGAATCAATTGAGGCAACTTTAGTAACCATCGCTTCAACGTTTGCGGCAAAACCACACTTAGGGCAGAGGACATATGTATCTTCACCAGTTGAACATGGGGCTAAGAATTCTTCGGATTTAGAACCACCCATTGCGCCAGAGACGGCTTTAACAATGTTGTACTGCATGCCTAAGCGATCAAAAGTCTTTACATAAGCTTGGCGATGGTTTTGGTAGGAAACTTCGAGGCCGGCATCATCGATATCGAAGGAATAAGAATCTTTCATCACAAATTCGCGACCACGAATAATTCCACTGCGTGGTCGTGCTTCATCGCGGAACTTAGTTTGAATCTGATAAATGCTAAGTGGCAGATCTTTATATGATGAATATTCGCCTTTAACCATCAAGGTGAACATTTCTTCGTGAGTTGGGCCTAGTAAGTAATCGCCGCCTTTACGATCTTGCAAGCGAAATAGTGCTGGTCCGTACTCCTCCCAGCGATTAGTGGCTTCGTAGGCATCGCGCGGCAACAGTGAAGGAAAATTAACTTCTTGAAAGCCAGCGGCATCCATCTCTTCGCGAATCACTCGCTCAATATTGCGCAGTGTAATTACGCCAAGTGGTAACCAAGAATAAATTCCGGCGGCAATACGGCGCACATAACCAGCACGAACCAATAGTTTGTGGCTAGCTACTTCAGCATCCGCTGGATCATCACGAAGGGTGCGTAGAAAAAGCGTCGACATCTTTAGCATCAGGAAGTGCTCACAACTGGCTCGCCCGATGCAACGCCGGCAGCCTCCATCTCTTCAGCTAAACGCATTGCTTCTTCAATTAGCGTTTGAACGATCATCGATTCAGGTACGGTCTTAATTACTTCACCCTTAACAAAAATCTGGCCTTTGCCGTTACCTGATGCAACACCAAGATCTGCTTCACGCGCTTCACCTGGACCATTTACAACACAGCCCATAACTGCAACGCGTAATGGCACAGTCATTCCTTCGAGGCCAGCCTGTACTTGTTCGGCCAAGGTGTAAACATCTACTTGGGCGCGACCACATGATGGGCAAGAGACAATTTCTAGCTTACGTTGGCGCAGATTTAGCGATTCTAGAATCGAGATACCGACTTTAACTTCTTCAACTGGTGGCGCTGAAAGAGATACGCGAATCGTGTCGCCGATTCCTTCAGCTAATAAGATTCCAAAAGCAGTTGCAGATTTAATCGTGCCCTGGAAAAGTGGGCCAGCTTCAGTAACACCTAAGTGCAACGGATAAGTAGTTTGCGCGGCAAGTAAGCGATAGGCCTTGACCATGATTACTGGATCGTGATGTTTAACTGAAATTTTGATATCTGAAAAACCATGCTCTTCAAAAAGTGATGCTTCCCAAATCGCTGACTCAACGAGTGCCTCAGGAGTTGCTTTGCCGTACTTGGCTAACAAACGTGGATCTAAGGAACCAGCATTTACGCCAATACGAATTGGAATACCAGCATCGCCAGCGGCCTTAGCAACTTCTTTAACTTTGTCATCGAACTGCTTGATGTTGCCTGGGTTAACGCGAACTGCTGCACAACCCGCATCAATGGCGGCAAAAATATATTTTGGTTGAAAGTGAATATCTGCAATTACTGGAATCTGTGACTTCTTAGCAATCTGAGCTAACGCATCGGCATCATCTTGGCTCGGCACTGCAACGCGCACAATCTGGCAACCAGAAGCAGTTAATTCAGCAATCTGCTGCAAGGTGGCATTCACATCAGAGGTCAATGTGGTGCACATTGATTGCACGCTGACCGGTGAATCACTGCCTACCCCAACTTTGCCAACCTGAAGCTGACGGGTTTTACGACGTGGGGCTAAAGCGGCAGGAGGTGCGGCAGGAATTCCAAGATCAACCATGGTGCCATTCTGCCCTAAAGCAGCCCGCTGCGCTAAAGATTGAGATTTACTGGATTAATAATGTCTGCCACAAGGAGCATGACGGTGAGCACTGCCAACAAAACAAAGACCACCATTGTTATTGGCGTGAGCACTGTTACATCGATTGGCTTTGGTCTTGGCTTTCCGCGCAAGCGAGCAAAAAATGCCCTAATTTCATCGGCAATTGCGACTGCCATATGGCCACCATCGAGCGGCAAGATCGGCAATAAGTTAAAGACGCCGACAAAGAAATTAAGGCTAGCCACAATTAGTAAGAATGCCCCGATGCGTTCGGTCCATGTCATTTGATCAGAAGCAGTTACTTGGCCAGAAACTGCGGCCACGCCAACTATGCCTACCAGGCCATCGGCATCGCGCTGCTTACCTTGAAAAGTTTGACCCCATAGCGCTGGAATTTTGGCCGGTAATGCAATTAAAGATTTAACACTAGATACCAAAAACTCTTTACTTAGCGAAACCGATTCTTTGGCAGCTTCAATTGGGCCACTTCGAACATTTGCTACTTCATTAATTATGCCCAGAACGCCGCGTTCTTCACGATTAACGATTCGTTTAACTGGTGTCGCCGTAATCGTGATTTTTTCACCATCACGATAAATCGAAAGCATTAACTCTTTATTTGCTGAATGGCGGATCAACTTAACATCATCAATCCAATTCTCAACTGGTTGGTTATTTATCGCCAAAATATAATCGCCAGCTTTGATACCTGCTGCCTTTGCCGGAGATGGAATCGATGTGTTGGTACAAACTTCGGTACTAATTGGAATGCAATCTGATACTTGAGCTACTTGCGGTGTAATTTGATTGGTACCGATACCTATATAAAGAATAAGCAAAATTACGAAACCTAGAACAAAGTGAAGAAATGAGCCAGCCCCTAAAACAATTAACTTGCGCCCGGAAGATGCTTTGATAAAAGCACGGTTTTCTTCACCTAGGTCCATCTCATCGCGCACAGTCATGCCAGAGATCTTGCAATATCCACCGGCCGGAATCGCTTTGATACCAAATTCGGTTTCACCACGCTGAGTTGACCAAATTCGCTTACCAAAGCCTAAGAAAAATTCAGTGACCTTCATGCCGAATTTACGAGCTGTTATGTAGTGGCCAAACTCATGCACCATAACTGAGAAGAGCAGGGCCACAACAAATGCCAATATGCCGATAAATTCCATTATTTCGCCACTTTCTCAATGATCTCGCCCGCTACTTTACGGGCATCATTCTCGATGGCACTGACATCTGCTAAATCTCTAATTGGATTCACAGCCGAACCTAACTTCTGCACCGTTAAATCAACACTTTCGATGATTGAAGTAAAGGAAATCTGACCGGCTAAGAAGGCAGCTACTGCAACTTCATTTGCCGCATTAAAGATTGCTGGCAATCCCCCACCCAACTCACCACATCGGCGCGCGAGTTCAATTACCGGGAATCGCTCATTATCAATTGGTTCAAACTCGAGAGTGTGCTGTTGGGACCAATCTATTGCTTTGGTTGCACTTGGTAATCGCACTGGCCAATTAATGGCGTACGCGATTGGTCCTTTCATATTTGGCGGGCTTAGCTGAGCCAAAGTTGAACCATCTATGTATTCGACCATTGAATGCACAATCGATTGCGGATGAATCACTGCTTCGATTTGGCGATATGGCATATCAAATAAGTAATGTGCTTCAATAATCTCAAGTGACTTATTCATTAAGGTTGCCGAATTAATTGTCACAACTTGCCCCATGGCCCAAGTTGGGTGAGCAAGCGCGTCGGCAATTGTGACCTCGCTTAAATCGCGACGATTTCTAAATGGCCCACCACTTGCAGTTAAAACTAACTTAGCGATTTCGGACTTCTTACCCGCCATGGCACTCTGCCAAATCGCACTGTGTTCAGAATCAACTGGAATCAATTGGTTTTCTGCAGCTCGAGACATGACTAATTCACCAGCTGCGACTAAAGATTCTTTATTTGCGAGCGCTAATTTATTTCCTACTTCGAGAGCAGCAAGCGTTGGTCCTAAGCCAATCGAACCGGTGATGCCGTTAAGCACTACTTCGCAAGTAATTGCGGCAATTTCACTGGCTGCATTTGGGCCATCAATTACTGTCACGCCAGGCAGTGCTTCGCGAATTACATCAGCGTTTGTAACTACGCCAATTACTTGCACTTTGTAAGTTCGGGCTTGCTCAATGATTGCTGCTGGACTACTGCCATAAGCGCTGATTGCAACCACGTTAAAGGCACCTGGGTTTGCCGCGACTATTTCAAGTGCCTGCACACCGATCGACCCGGTTGAACCGAGAATTACTAAATCGCGCATTTATTATCGATCAAGCAAGTTCTGCGTTGGTGAGTATGGAGTGCCATTACGACGTTTAGCGATCGCACTTAGCGCTTCTAGCACAACGCGGTTAGCCAAGATGGCAGTTATGTCGGCGCTATCAAATGCTGGCGCGACTTCAACCACGTCGATACCAACAATTGGTAGCTCTAAACAAATTCGGCGCACTGCTTCAAGTAATTCGCGACTAGTCATGCCACCTGGTTCAGGTGTGCCGGTGCCTGGCGCCATTCCTGGATCAACTACGTCGATATCAACGGATAAGAAAACGCCATCACATTGGTTTGTCAGAGTTACAAAAGATTCATCAAGTACTGGGCCAAGACCGCGATGATGGATCTCGGTCATTTCGTAACTACGCATACCTTGATCGCGCATCCAATTTAGAGTTTCGTTATCTGGCCAGTAACCACGTAGACCTAATTGCAAGAAGCGGTCACCGCGTACAAAACCGCCATCAATTAATCTGCGCATCGGAGTGCCATGACCAACTAGAGCACCCATTTGATCAGCACCGGTATCGGCATGTGCATCAAAGTGAATCATTGAAATTTTGCCCAGCCCGCGATGCTTAGCAATGCCCGCAACATCTGCCGAAGCAATTGAGTGATCGCCACCAAGAATTACCGGGATGATGCCGGCTCGTGAGATTTGTTCAGTCGCTTTAGCTAGGACTTCAAGAGATGCAACAAGATCTCCGCCCGGCATTAATAAATCACCAGCATCATAAACTTTAAGATCTTTTAAGCCATCAGTACGCAGAGCTAAGTGCGGACGTTCGCCATCGTGCGGCAAATAATCGCCACCGCGAATTGCTTGTGGACCAAACTTGGCACCAGACCGGTGCGATGTTCCCGAATCAATTGGAGCGCCCAAAATAATTACATCGGCATCGGCATAACTAGCTGGCACCTCAAGATCACAGGCTGGAATGCCTAAGAAGGTAAAGCTGGGGCCGTACAAATTGCCGTGATTGGTCATGCGCTCACTTTACGCTTACGACCCACAATCTGCCCAGCAATAACGATTAGCAGCGCTAAAAAGAACATTGAAAAGCCAATTACATTCGCTTGCGCAGGCAAACCGCCTTTCTCGTGAGTGTAAACATATAGAGGAAATGTCATGGTCGTACCAGAATTGAAATTCGTGATAATAAAATCATCAAAAGACAAGCTAAATGCCAACAGTGCTCCGCCAGCTATTCCAGGTGCCACAAGCGGCAGCGTTACGCGACGGAAGGTTTCATGTTCATTTGCGTAAAGATCCATCGCTGCTTGTTCAAGGCGCGGATCTAAACTGGCTATTCGTGCTTTAACCGTAACCACAACGAACGAAATACAGAACATTACATGCGCAATAACTATGGTCCAAAATCCAGGATTGAAACCCAAATTAAGAAACATCGTCAATAGCGAGGCGCCTAACACTAATTCTGGAGTCGCCATAGGTAAGAAAATTAGAGTGTTAACAAAGCCTCGACCTTTAAATGCATATCGTGCAAGCGCAAATGCTATTAGGGTTCCCAGCAATGTCGCGCCCGCTGTTGCAAGCAACCCAATTTTTATTGAGTTACCTAAAGCAGAACAAATATCTATTGGCTTGCAAGGATTTTTCCAGTTTTCTAACGTGAAACTTTTCCATACCAAATTACTTCTGACATACTTATTGAATGAAAAAACAAAGGTGTAAATGATGGGAATAAAAAGGTAAGTAAATCCTAAGAACGCATATATTTTTATTAAATTTTTAGAAATCCAGCGCAGCGCTTTTTTCATACCAGCTCTTCCGTTCCTGATTTTCTAATATAAACCAAAACCAGAGCCAAAATCATTAGCATGAGCAGGAATGAAAGAGTTGCCGCTAGAGGATAATTTGCGGTTTGCAAATACTGCGCATTGATTACATTGCCAATCATTGTCGTGCTTGGATTACCAAGAATCTGAGCATTGACAAAATCTCCAGCCGCAGGGATGAAAGTAAGAAGGGTTCCAGCAACCACGCCTGGCATTGATAGAGGAACCGTTACTTTACGAAACGTGACAATTCCATTCGCATATAGGTCGCCTGAAGCTTCCAGCGTACGAGGGTCAATACGCTCCAGGCTCGCATAAAGTGGCAGCGTCATAAAAGGCAAAAAGTTATATGCAAGTCCAGTTATTACCGCAAATGCACTTGAAGTCAAACGAGTGTCTGGTGAGATTAAGTGCAGTGTCACAAGAGACTTAAACACAATTCCATCTTGGGCTAAAATTTGGCGCCATGCGATCGTACGCAGTAGAAATGAACAGAAAAAAGGCGCTACAACAAGTACTAGTAAAACGTTCTTCCATTTTCCTGATTTGAACGCAATTGCGTAAGCCAGCGGGTAGGCAATAGCTAAAGCTATTGCGGTAGCGATCAGTGCATATACAAAGGAGCGAATAAATTGCTCTTGCAAATTAACCAGTGCATCAGTGTAATTTGCCCATCTATACGTTTGGATAAATTCGCCAAACCCTAACCCGGGTTCTTTTGTGGAGGTACTTACAAGAGTTAAAATTGGAGAAAGAAAGAAAACTATTAACCAAAGCATTCCAGGAAGTAGCAGCAGATAAGGCATTGCTACTTTTTGCTTTAATGAAGCTATTGAGTTATTAATGTCTACTTTCTTTGCGAGAGCAACCACAATTTATTCATCCTCATCAGGATTAACTTCAGAACCAGCATTAGCATCTTCATCTCCATGAAGTCCGAATGTGAAGATTGGTTCCCAAGAGATATTTACTTCTTCGCCTTTACTAAACGGAGCAACTCCATCGTCGTTTTGCTCGAAGACCATAAGTTCTTGACCCCATGGCATCTCAACTTGATACTGAGTTGAAACTCCGATGTAGGAAACATCTTCAATGTGACCACCAGTTAAAATATTTCCAGATGTTGACGTACCTAACCGAGAGATGCGGAACTTCTCAGGACGAATACCGGCATAAATTGAGTTATCAACAGCATGCGAGCGATTCTTTTGAAGCGAAATCTTCTGACCGAATAAATCAACGATATGTGAATCACCATCATTGCCGCTGATAGTGCCTTTAATTAAGTTTGATTGACCCAAGAAGTTAGCGACGAAGGCAGTCTTTGGGTTGTCATATAAGTCAGCTGGTGAGCCCATTTGCTCTATTTGGCCTTCATTCATAACTGCAATCGTGTCAGCCATGGTCATAGCTTCTTCTTGATCATGAGTTACGTGGACGAAAGTTAAACCAACTTCTTTTTGAATCCACTTAAGTTCAATCTGCATCTGGCGACGTAGCTTTAGATCAAGTGCGCCGAGTGGTTCATCGAGCAAAAGCAGAGCTGGGCGATTAACAATTGCGCGAGCAAGTGCAATGCGTTGCTGCTGGCCACCTGATAATTGAGTTGGTTTGCGTTGCGCTAGATGCGGTAACTCAACTAAATCAAGAACTTTGTTAACTGCGCCTTCAACATCATTTATCCCACGACGGCGAAGACCGAATGCGATATTTTCAAAGATAGTTAAATGTGGGAAAAGTGCGTAGTTCTGAAAAACTGTGTTTACCGGCCGCTTATAAGGTTTCATTTCTGTGATATCTGTTTGTCCAACAAATATGGACCCTGACGTTGGTTCTTCCAACCCAGCAATCATGCGCAAAGTCGTAGTTTTGCCACAGCCTGACGGGCCGAGCAAAGCGAAGAATGAGCCTTCGGGAATAATCAGCGAGAGATCATCAACGGCCTTGAAATCTCCGTATGACTTTGAAATGTTATTAAGCTTCAAATCTCCTTTTGCAGAGGTTGACGCATCGCTCACTATCCGTTACCACTTACCTTCTGGAACGCTGTCGAGAATTTAAGTTGTTCAGAAGGTGTCAAGCCACGGAAAACTTGCAGCTTTTTAAATGTATCCGCAGTTGGGAAAATTAATGGATTCTTCGATTGCTTCAGATTGAATTTAGCCATTTCCTCTTGGGCTCCTTTAACAGGGCAAACGTAATTGATATACGCTGAGAGTTTTGCCGCTACAACTGGATCGTAATAATAATTGATTAATTTTTCTGCATTAGCTTGATTTTTTGCAGTAGAAGGAATCAGGAAGTTATCAGATGAAAAAGTTCCACCTGACTCTGGTACTGCAAATCCAAATTGATCTGAACCTACTTGGAGATTTAGCTGCGCTATGTCTCCGGACCAGCCAATTACGTGGCTAACATTGCCAGATTGCAAGTCTTGCGCATAAGACTGACCTTTAATCTGTCCGATATAACCATCTTTAATAAGTTGATCAAATTTATTTACGGCATTCATAAATTGTGCCTCGGTGAATTTTCCGCCAATGTCAACACCTTGCCACATCATGATTAAACCAATGGTGTCGCGCATTTCAGAAAGTACAAGAATCTGGCGCTTTCCTTTATATTTCTTATCAAATACTTGATCCATCGTCTTGAATCCCGCTGGAGTTTTCTTTTTATTCCACGCGACTCCGGCGATAATTCCCGCATAAGGGAGTGTCTGCTCGCGCTTTGGATCTAATGGGCGATTCGCAAGTAAATCAATAACATTTTTCTTGTTCGGAATATTTGCAACATCGAATTTCTTAGTAAATCCGCTCGCGATCCAACGCGCTGCCATCCACTCAGTTGGTGTAACTAGGTCATAGCCAATATCTTTTTTGAGCTTTAGCTGAGGTGATACTTTTGCTGAAAATGTATCGTTGTCATCTATCGCTTCTTGATAAGTAACCTTTATGCCAGTTTTCTTGGTGAACGCCTCGAGAGTTGGATACTTGCTAGATTTTTCGTCGAAATCGATGTAGTAGCCCCAGTTTGCCCAACGAACACTTCCACTAGTTGAAGCGGCGTTAAGTTCAGCCATGCTCAATCCGAGGAACGAAGCAACACCGATTCCGCCTGCGCCAGTTAAAAAACCACGACGAGTTACTTGCGAATTAATTATCGCGCGAGTTTCGGGTGAGAGATCCTTTTTAGAAACCTTCTTAGACATTTATTAACTCCTTCGCAGGTCGTGCAAGTGTGGGGTTATCAGGCCTTCTTCTTGTTAGTGGATGGACGGTGGTTCAACGAGCGTAATTATGGACTATTACGCGCCGAGATTCGACATTACATGCTTGATTCGAGTGTAATCTTCAAAACCATAACTAGATAGGTCTTTGCCATAGCCAGATCGTTTAAATCCACCATGAGGCATTTCGGCCACAATCGGAATGTGAGTATTGATCCAGACACAGCCGAAATCAAAGGCGCGAGATAGGCGCATCGCTCGGCCATGATCCTTGGTCCAGATGCTCGAAGCCAGGCCGTAATCAACGCCATTGGCTAAGGAAATCGCCTCTTCTTCGGTCTGGAACTTCTGAATCGTAATGACTGGGCCAAAAATCTCATTCTGGATCATCTCGTCATCTTGCTTGAGATCTGCGATCACAGTTGGAGCGAAGAAGTAACCAGGCTGTTCAAGTTGTTTCCCGCCAGCCACAATCTTGGCATGGGCAGGAGTGCGATCTACAAAGCCCTTTACGCGAGCTAACTGATTGGCATTATTTAGTGGACCGACTAGCGCATCGCTATCAGGCATGCCAACGGCAATGTTATTGGTCGCTTGATCTGCCAACTTGGCGACCATTGCGTCATAGACACCGGCTTGCACCAATACTCTAGTAGCGGCTGTGCAATCTTGGCCTGAGTTAAAGAAACCAGCGATCGCAATTCCTTCAGCTGCTGCATCTAGATCAGCATCATCGAATACGACCACAGGTGCTTTGCCGCCGAGTTCAAGGTGAACTCGCTTTAATTGTGAAGCAGCAGCAGTTGCAACTTCAGTACCAGCCCGAACTGAACCGGTAATTGAAACCATTACCGGAGTTGAGTGATCGACTAATAATTTTCCAGTTTCGCGTTCGCCGCAAATTACATTGAAGACGCCAGCAGGTAAGAATTCACTCATTACTTGTGCCATAAATAAAGTTGATGCAGGCGTTGTATCACTTGGCTTAAGCACCACTGTGTTTCCAGCTGCAATTGCTGGTGCCCATTTCCAGACAGCCATCATCATTGGATAGTTCCAAGGAGTTACTTGCGCGCAAACCCCAATTGGCTCGCGCCGAATAAATGAGGTCATACCGCGCATGTATTCGCCGGCTGATTTGCCTTCGAGATTGCGAGCCGCGCCGGCGAAGAAACGAATTTGATCAATCATCGGTGGTACTTCTTCAGAAGCCGTAATTGCTATTGGCTTGCCTGTGTTACGGCATTCAATTGCAATAATTTCATTGGCTCGAGATTCAAGGGCATCGGCAATTTTCAGTAATGCACGTTGACGCTCTGACGGTGTTGAGTCACGCCAAGTTACGAAGGCATCGGAGGCTGCTTTCATTGCAGCATCAACATCGGCAGCGTTTGATTTCGGCGCAGTCGCATAGACCTCGCCAGTGGCTGGATTAATTAGTTGGGTGACCTCGCCAGATGAGCCAGGTACTGATTTGCCGTTGATAAAATTCTGTAGTTGTTCCATGCGGCTTAGCCTACGACGAGTTGCTTTTACTTGGCTAGTCGGCTTTGGCTAGTTCTGCCGCAGCTAATTGACCGCAGGCACCGTCGATTTCGCGGCCGCGGGTATCACGCACTGTTGTTGGCACGCCATAGCTTTCTAGAACTCGTACAAATTCGAGTTCATCCTCATGGCGCGATGCAGTCCATTTTGAACCAGGTGTTGGGTTTAGCGGAATCAAATTTACGTGCGCATTACGGTTCTTTAGTAAGCGGCCTAATAGATCTGCGCGCCAGGCTTGGTCATTAATATCGCGAATTAACGCGTATTCAATTGAATACCGACGCCCGGTCTTCTTTTCGTAATCATCAGCGGCTGCCAAAACTTCGCGGACTTTATAGCGCGAGTTAATCGGCACTAACGAATCACGTAGCTCATCATCAGGAGTGTGTAGCGAAATTGCCAGAGTCACATTTAAATCTTCGGCCATCAACTTTTCAATACCGTTAACTAAGCCAACAGTTGAAACGGTAACCGAGCGAGCACTGATGCCGAGGCCATTGGGATTCTCATCAGTGATATTTCGTAACGTGCGAGCTACTGCGTTGTAGTTGGCAAGAGGTTCTCCCATTCCCATGAAAACAATATTTGAAAGTCTGGTTGGTCCACCAGGTAGTTCGCCATTGGCGCAGGTACGAGCAGCGGCCACAATTTGTTCAGTTATTTCACCCGCTGAAAGATTGCGAGTTAAACCAGCTTGGCCAGTTGCGCAGAACGGGCAGTTCATTCCGCAACCTGCTTGCGATGAAATACAAACCGTAGTGCGATCTGTGTAACGCATCAAAACGGATTCAACTAAAACACCATCGTGCAATTTCCAAAGATCTTTACGGGTCATTCCGTTATCGCAAGTGACGGTGCGAACTAATTTAATTAACGACGGGGTTAGCGCATCTGCTAGCGCCTGACGTGAATCTGCTGGAATATCAGTCCAGGTATTTGGATCATGAGCCAAGTGCGAGAAGTAGTGGGTTGCTACTTGATTGGCACGATAGCCAGGAAAACCAAGTTCGGTGGCCCATGCTTTGCGATCGGCCGGTGCTAAATCAGCTAGATGCTTAGGGGCTTTCTTGCGCTGAACTGGTTCGTCGAAAACTAACTTTATTTCAGTCATTTATAGGTATCGCTGCACTAATTCGAGCGTCAACCAGAGCGCTGGTGCGGAAAGCAGCACTGAATCTAAGCGATCGAGAATGCCGCCATGGCCAGGCAACAGTGAGCCCATATCTTTTAAATGCAAATCGCGTTTCATAGCACTTTCAATCAAATCTCCACTTGTCGCTGTGAAAACTATTAATAAGCCAACTAGCGCACCAATGTGCCAATGAATACCTAAAACGTAATGGAACATCAGGCCGCCACCTAAAGTGGTGAAGACGATAGAACCAATTAAGCCTTCCCAAGATTTCTTAGGACTAATTTTTGGCGCCATTGGATGTTTGCCAATTAATACGCCAACGAAATATCCGAAAGTGTCGTTGCAACCAACCAGAATTACAAAAGTCATTACTCGTTCGAGACCCTTTTCATCGTGGCCTAACAGAATAAGAAAACCGGCCAGAAAAGGTAAATAGATAAGCGCTAACGTCGTCGCAGTTGCACTGCGCACAAAACCCTCGGGGCCACCACGCAACAAATTGATCAGCAGAAGCGGTAATGCAACCGCAGTCGCAACTGCCAAACCTTCAACGCCGTCAACCCAAGTTGCAACAGTTAAACCGATTGCAACTGCGATTAGCGCATTGTTCGAAATTTTTGTTTCCACCTGAGCAAATGCGCGAGAGATTTCGCGAATACCTAGACATACCGCCAAGGTAACCAGGGCTGCGAAAAAGATTGGTTGGAAAGCTAACGATGCCCAGACAATTGCGACTAACGAAAGTGAAACCAAGATCGAAGGGCCGAGCTTGCGGCCGGCACGACGATTAATGGCATCGTTAATCGAATGGAGATCGTCCATGGGTTACAAACTCCTTAGACTTCGAGGAGTTCGGCCTCCTTGTGCTTTAACAACTCATCGATCATGTTGGTGTGATCGCCAGTCATTTTTTCTAGCTCTTTTTCAGCACGAGTTAAATCATCTTTACCAATATCGCCATCTTTTTCAGCTTTTTCTAGTAATTCCTTAGCTGCGCGACGAATATTGCGAATCGAAATCTTGGCATCTTCGCCTTTAGTCTTAACAACTTTTACATATTCCTTGCGACGTTCCTCAGTTAACTGCGGGAAATTAACGCGAATAACCACGCCATCGTTGCCTGGGTTAACGCCTAAATCTGAATCGCGAATCGCCTTTTCAATGCTGGCCATAGCGCCTTTATCAAATGGTGAAACGATTGCCATGCGGGCTTCAGGAACTTGAATTGAAGCTAATTGCGAAAGTGCGGTGTAGGTGCCGTAGTAATCAACCATGATTTTGTTAAATAGGGCTGGGTTAGCACGACCGGTACGAATACTCGCGAAATCTTCTTTAGCGACAGTTACCGCTTTATCCATCTTGCTAGTTGCATCGCTTAACGTTGCTGCTACATCTGCCATTTGGTTTCCCGCCTAACTTAGTGACCGCCGCTTATGCGACGATCGTGCCAATCGATTCGCCACGAACGGCGCGTGCAATATTTCCATTTGTCATTAAATCAAAGATCACAATCGGCAACTTATTTTCGCGACAGAGCGCAAATGCTGCTGCATCGGCCACTGCAAGTGACTTACTCAAAACTTCATCGTATGAAATTGAGTCGTACTTAGTTGCTTTTGGATCTTTCTTTGGATCGGCTGAATAAACGCCATCGACGCCGCTCTTTGCGAGCAATAACGCTTCGGCACCAATTTCAAGTGCGCGTTGCGCTGAAACGGTATCGGTTGTGAAGAATGGCATTCCGGCTCCTGCACCGAAAATAACTACGCGACCTTTTTCTAAGTGACGAATGGCGCGAAGCGGAATATAAGGTTCGGCAACTTGACCCATTGTGATCGCAGTTTGCACGCGAGTTGCAATGCCCTCTTTTTCCAGGAAATCTTGTAAAGCTAAACAATTCATAACTGTGCCGAGCATGCCCATGTAGTCAGCTCGAGAACGATCCATGCCGCGCTGTTGTAGTTCGGCGCCGCGGAAATAATTACCGCCACCGACAACAACTGCTACTTGAACGCCAGTGCGAACAACGTCGGCAATTTGGCGTGCTACATCTTGCACAACATCAGGATCAACACCGATGCCTTTAGCGCCACCGAAAACTTCACCAGAAAGTTTAAGGAGCACTCTTCCGTATGTACCTCGTGTACCCGGCATGAGCGCTCCTTAACTTCTACTGGTTATGTGATGAGTCTATTAGGCGATTACTTACCTGTTATTGACCCACGCGGAAACGGAAGAATGCAGTCACATCAGTGCCCGCTTCGTCCAGAATCTGCTTAACGCTCTTCTTGGCATCCTTAGCAAATGACTGCTCGATCAAGGAAACTTCCTTAACGAAACCAGTCACGCGGCCTTCGACGATCTTAGAAAGCGCTGGCTCGGTCTTGCCTTCGTTAACCGCAGTTTCTTGAGCAAGACGGCGCTCGTTTTCGATTGCCTCTGCTGGAACATCTTCGCGCTTCACATATTGTGGAGCGAAAGCTGCAATGTGTTGAGCAACATCCTTACCAACTTCGCCAGCTTCCTTGGTCAACTGAACAAGAACGCCAACTTGTGGTGGTAGATCTGGGCTAGTGCGGTGCATGTAAACGCCAACTGGTGAACCAGTTAGAACGCCGATGCGACGAATTTCAATTTTCTC
>CANHRM010000031.1 GCA_947463725.1 Actinomycetota bacterium
ACCGTCGGAATGATTCACAACTAAGTAATTAGTTGAACTGATCAATACTTTGAAGATTGTATTTGCTGGCGACAGCATTACCGCATCTGGAAATTGGGCTGAGGCAATTAATTTTGCTGAAGTTGAAAACTTTGCCGTTCCTGGCGGTTCTACTGATGGTTTGCTTGATGCAATTCCAGAAATAGTAAGTAGCAATCCCGATCTAATCTCAGTTTTAATTGGTACCAACGATTTTGGTAACCCCGAGATTAATCGCGATGGCGCAGATGTTGGCGCTCGCGTTATCGCGATCGTTAATGAATTCAAAGCGCAAGTACCAAATGCTCAGCTGCTTTTGCATACTATTTTGCCTCGCGGCGTAGAAGCGTCTGGGGTTGATTTAAGACCACGTGTGATCGAAGCAAATAATTTTATTAAAGCTAATTTGCCTGCCGATATCGAGTTTATTGATTTATGGTCACATTTCGTAGCACCAGATGGATTATCCCTAGCAGATCAATTTGTAATGGCTGATGAGCCAACTTTAAAGTTACATTTAAATGAGAATGGTTACCGAAAATGGATAACTGTTTTGTTACCAACTCTGCAACGCATGGTAATCGCCAAATAACTCAACTGATTCTGTTAATGTTGCCGCATTATGGCTGATTATAAATTCATCGCTGGTGACAAAAAATGGTGGCGCCAAGCTGTCGTTTATCAGATCTATCCACGTAGCTTCGCTGATTTAAATGGCGATGGCATTGGCGATCTAGCCGGCATGATCGATCGAGTCCCATATTTAAAATCGCTAAGCATTGATGCAGTTTGGCTCAGCCCGTTTTATCCATCTGAGCTAGCCGATGGCGGATATGACGTTGCTGATTACCGCAATGTTGACCCACGCATTGGAACTTTGCAAGAGTTCGATAAATTAATTGAAGAGCTACATAAAGTTGGAATTCGAGTATTTGTAGATATCGTTCCAAACCACTCATCTGATCAGCACGAGTGGTTCCAGGCCGCGCTAAAAGCTGGCCGCGGTTCACCAGAACGCGATCGCTATATTTTCCACGATGGTTTAGGCGAGAACGGCGATATTCGCCCATCAGAATTAGTTAGCCACTTCGGCCCAACCGGCTGGACTCGCGTTACTGAACCAGATGGCACACCTGGGCAGTGGTATCTGCACTTATTCGCACCAGAACAACCAGATTTCAATTGGGATAATCAAGAAGTTCGCGATGACTTTATTAAAACTTTGCGCTTCTGGTCAGATCGCGGCGTCGATGGTTTCCGCATCGATGTGGCGCACGCGTTAACTAAAGATTTCTCTGATGGCTTACCTGCGCGCGATACCATGGATATTGATCCAACCAAGCCCGACGGTAGTGATCCGCTATTTGATCGCGATGAGGTGCACGAGATTTACCGCGAATGGCGCAAAGTATTTAACGAGTATGACCCACCACGCGTTGCAGTTGCTGAAGCAAGTGCACCGGCGCACCGCTTAGGTGCATATGCCAGTGAAGAAACACTCGGGCAAGCATTTAACTTTGATTTGTTGCATGCAGATTGGGATACCAAACGTTTTAAGCACTTAATTAGCAACAGTATGAAGCGCGCTGAAAAATCTGGTTCTTCAAATACTTGGGTTCTTTCTAATCATGACGTGGTGCGCCACCCAACTCGTTATGGCTTGCCGGATAAAACAGATTTGGTTAAGTGGTACATCTCAGAAGGAAAGTCAGCACCCCTTGATGCTAAGCAAGGTATTGATCGTGCACGCGCATCAACAATGCTGATTTTGGCTCTTCCTGGCTCTACCTACCTATATCAAGGCGAAGAAATCGGCTTATTTGAAGTTGCCGATACCCCTCGCGAAGCAATGCAAGATCCACAGTGGTTTAGAAATCCAGGAAAAGCGCGTAGTCGTGATGGCTGCCGTATTCCGTTGCCTTGGGCTATTAGTCAATCTGCATCAGGTGGATCATCATTTGGTTTTGGCTCTGGTGGTTCACATTTACCAATGCCAGCTGATTTTGGAAAATATTCAGTTGAAGCAAATGAGGCTGCTGCTAATTCTGTACTTAATCTTTACCGCATAGCGATTGCTATGCGCAGAGGGCTGCAGTGTCATGAAGAAATTAAATTTATCTTTAATTGGAATCGCAGCGTATTGCACTTTGCGCGCCCAAATGGTTGGCAGTCATTTACTAATTTCGGCAAGCAGTCAGTGAAACTTCCGAAAGGAAAAGTTCTACTGAGTAGCATGCCGCTAGTTGGTAACCAAGTACCGGGTGAAACAACAGTCTGGTTACAGGCTTAACCCTTTACCGCGCCACCTGTTAGACCGTTGGTGATGTACTTCTGTAGCGATACGAATAGCACCACAATTGGTAGTGATGACATAACCGCGCCAGCTGCAAACATCGCCCAGTTCTTTGACCATGGGTCAGCGAGCAATAAGTTAAGTCCGACTGCAACTGTGTATTGATCAGTCGTATTAAAAACAATGGATGCTAAAACATAATCTCCGAAGGTTCCAATGAAAGAAAGCAGCGCCATAACAGCGAGTACTGGTGCAACCAACCGCAGAATAATCTGGAAGTAGATTTGAGTGTGTGTAGCACCATCAATCTTGGCTGCTTCATCTAACTCTCTTGGAACTGTATTAAAGAATCCATACATTAAATAAGTTCCACCACCGAGTGAGCCACCAAGGTAAACCAAGATCAAGCCCGCTTTAGTACCCAATCCAATCGCTGGAACATAGTCAGTTAGCTTGCTCAAGATTCCGTAAACAGCTGTTAAACCAAGGATTGATGGGAACATCTGGATCAAAATCAAAGCTAACAAACCTGGGCGACGACCTTTAAAACGCAGACGTGAGAAAGCAAAAGCCGCTAGCGCGCTAATGAATACGCTAATGATTGCCGTGATGCCCGCCAAAGTTACAGTGTTCGTCATCCATTTTAAGAATGGATAATCAGGTGAAGTAAGTAAGTCGGTGTAGTTCTTGGTGTAGAACTGGCCGAAAAGTGTGAAGTTTTCGATTCCACCCATATCAGTTAGCGATGTAGAGAGAATGTAAACCAATGGGAAGGTGGCATAGGCGATTACGACTAGAGCAAGCAAATGTTTCCAGCCCACTTGCATGAACCAACGGACGACACCGCCCCGCTTAGATTTTGGATGACGTGCCTGCAAAGTTGTCATTGGGTTAACTCCTCTAATCCCTTGGTGCGTTTGAAGCTAAAGAAAGAGATAGAACCGATCAATATGAAGATTAGAACCGAAAACGCACTTGCTAATCCGTAGTCAGCACCTTGCGAACCACTAAAGGCGATTCGATAAACGAAGGTAATCAAAATATCTGTAGCACCTGCGTTAACTTTAAGCGTTGGATTTAAGAATGGGCCACCGCCAGTTAATAGATACACCGCGCCAAAGTTATTGAAGTTATACGCAAACGAAGCAATAAGTAGTGGAGCTAATGAAACTAGGAGCAAAGGCAACTTAATTAACTTAACGATCTTCCAAGGAGAAGCTCCATCAATGCCAGCAGCTTCAGTTAAATCGTTAGGGATTGCTTGCAACGCACCTGTACAGATCAAGAACATGTACGGGAAACCAAGCCATAAGTTTGTTAGAAGTACAGCCGCACGGGCTGGGCCTTGCTGCTCTAGCCAAGGAATCCGATGTTCAGAGCCCATGAAGCCCAAGATTGAACGGTTAATAAACCCATCTTCAGTGTTAAACATACCTCGCCATACGTAGGCCGATAAGAAAGCCGGAAATGCGTAAGGCAAAATAAAGATCGCTCGGTAAATCTTGAGCCCGCGGATTCGCTCATCATTAAAAATTAGCGCCAGCGTTAAACCAAGAACGAAAGTGCTAAATACCGAGAAGAAGGCGAAGAGGAAAGTCCAAAGAATAATGCCGCTAAGTGGGCCGCGCAGATCTGGGTCGCCAAAGATCTTCTTATAGTTGCTCCAGCCAACCCGAACTTGCCAGCCAATTTCACTTAGAACTTCGCCATCTTTATTCTCAAAAAAACCAGAAGAGTCATCAGCTGGAAAGACCTTGTTATCAATGAGGCGAGTCATGCTCTTATTTTTCTCGTCGTAAATATAAGAGAAGCGATTTTGCTGAGCAAAGAAAGCATCAGCTGTTGCGATGAAGCCATCGGTATCAAGGTTTGGCCCCAGTGGAATTTTCATGGTTGTTACGCCAGGATCAACATCAACAATTTGGTCATCTGTTAAGAAGGTAACGCCAGAAAGTGAAGTTGGATAACCAGAGCCGTCTACTACTAATCCATCAGCTGTAGTGATCTCTCGCCAAGGATGTTTGGCGTAATCCTCACCACCTATGAAAGTTTTATTGGTATTTAAATCTAATCCTAAAAACAGAACCGCACCATCTGCAGCTTTAACAACTTTAATTTCATATTCAGCAGCACCTTCAATTGGCTCGACGGCAGATTGTTGAATAGCATCTAAAGCCTCGGCGTAACTTCCATTATGCAGCGCGCCATAGTTAGTAAATGAAATATATCCGCTGAAAATAACTACATAAACTTGAAATGCAATTAATAGCATTACACCTGGAGCTAAGTATTTAGCTGGCAGCCCACCGCGGCGCAAATAAATCCAGTTAACTAGAAGTGTTACTAAACCAAGAAAAATCGCAAAGCCGTATTTTTCTTTGCCAAATAAAATCATCAAAACAAAGCCAACGCCAGCATCAACTAATCCCAAAATAAAGATTTTGGCTAAGGTGCCACGCAAACTTGGAGTGCCGCCTGAGTAAAGTTCGAAATTCTTATTTCGTTTTCTCATGGGCAAACTGCTCCTTTGAAATAATTTTAATAAAATTTAACAAATTACATTATAAATCTTAAACTTTAGAAAAGTTAGGGGTTCGAAACCATCTCTGGCTTCGAACCCCTAACCCAGTACTTCTAATTAACCGAAGCTAATTAAGCAGCGTCGATTGTTGATTGAAGTGAAGCTACAGCCTTGCGTAGGAAGTCACCTGGTGTACCAGTTGATGTTCCGTAAACAAGAGCCTGCTCTGCTTGACCAATCTTTGCCCATACTGCATCTAGGAATACCCATGCTGGCATTGGATAAGCGTTTACACCTGCTGCACCGAATGCAGTTAGGTTCTTATCTGATAGCTGTGCACGAGCATCTGCGTTAGCTGGGATGTTGTTTGCTTTCTTCTGGAATGCAACCTGGAAGTCTGCTCCGCCAATGTAGCGAAGTACCTTTCCAACGTTTACAGAGTTCTTAGCGCCAGCAACCTTCACTGACTGCCAGTATCCATATACACCAGACATTTGGTGAACTGTCTTGCCACCTGCTGAAGGAATATTTAAAATTCCAACTTCAGCCTTAGTTAGTGGCTTGCCAGCGCAACCGCTGATGGTGTCTTGAACGTGGTTGTACATCCATGGACCTGAGATTGCGTATCCACCATTTTGGATGTGGCAAGCTGACTTGTCCCAACCATCAGTTGCAACAAGCTTTGGACCATTTTCAACTAGCCAAGCAGCATATGCATCAGCGCCGGCAGCAGAGTATCCAAGAGTCTTTGTCCAACCAGTTGAATTACGTGTGAATAGTGTTAAACCAAATGAAGATGCGATTGCTGACATATGGTAAGGATCGCCATTTGTGTTTGCCTTCTGGATTGGCATTGCAAGACCTGGCTTTGATGCAATGAGCTGAGCCATTGACATTCCTGCTGGATCTTTGCCATCGCGCTTGTTCCAGATAAGTGCAATGTTCTCAGAATAAATTGGCATACCGTAAAGCTTGCCGTTGATTGTGAAACCTGACTTCATATCCTTTGAGAATTGGTTTCCAAGTGAACCGATAACGATTGGAGCTAAAACACCAGCACCAACAAGTTGTCCGGTCCAGTCATGTGCGCCAACCATTAGGTCTGGGCCTTTTCCTTCTGGGACAGCCTTGATAAATTCGTTACGAACATCTTTCTTGTAAACAACGTTTACAGTGATGCCTTGGGTCTTTGCCCAAGCTGCGATAATTGGAGTCTGCTCGTCGTCCTTAGCACTTGATGCACCTGACCAGATTGTTACGGTCTTTGATGCAGTATCTGCTGCGAATGATGGAGCAACAATTGCACCTGAAGCTGCTAGGGCAAGAACCAAAGCAGCTGCAAGGCTACGCTTACGTAGAATCATTGTTTGCCTTTCTAACTTTTTTAGAGGGATGATCAACCCGTTAGGGATTGGACAGAGTTTATTAGCCGTTAATCGGCGGTTCTAGCCATAATGGGATTTGTATCGAAATCGTTGTAAATGGGAGGCTGTTACATAAGCCGCGTACAGCCACAATTAGAGTCTGACCTGCGCACCTTATTCCTAAGGAAAAAAGCGCCGGCAAACAGGTACTTTTAGGGCGATATTGAGCCCAAGTGCCGAGATCTAAAAGGGGAAGAAATGACCTTCAATGATGCCCATCTAAAGCCTCACCATGACGGTTCAGAGCTCTACGTAAGTTCGGATGCGCCAAAAATAGGCTCTGAAGTAACGCTTCGAGTGCGCGTACCTAATACCTACACCTTCGATATCGGGCTAGTTCGTTATTACATGGATAGCGAATCAACTGTGGCCAAACTATCGAAAGAAAGCGATGGCGAAGTCGAGTCTTGGTGGTCGGCCAAGATTCCGGTTAAGAACTATGACGTTCAATATCGTTTTCTATTTTCTCGTGCCGGCAAGTATGAATGGCTGAATGCTTCGGGTTTATTTGACCACGATGTTCACACCAATGAAGATTTTCGAATCATCGCTCGCCCGCGCACAACAACTTGGCTAAAGAGTTCGGTCTTCTATCAAATTTTCCCAGATCGTTTTGCCAAAGGTGTTGAACGCCCGGCGCCAGAATGGGCGATTCCGATGCAATGGGATGCATTACCTCACGGCCATGGACCAACAACCGGTATCGAACTTTTCGGTGGCGACTTCGAGGGCATTACCGCGCACCTTGATCATGTGATTAATTTGGGAGCCAATGGAATTTACTTCACCCCATTTTTCCCATCAAAATCAAATCATCGATATGACGCAACTTCATTTGACAAGATAGATCCCCTACTTGGTGGCGACAAGGCTTTCTTTGAATTTATGAAAGCAGCTAAGAAAGCAAAAATTAAAGTTCTTGGCGACATCACCACAAACCATTGCAGTAATGAACATCCGTGGTTCTTAACCGGCCAGAAGAGCAAGAGTTCAAAGGAGAACAAGTTCTTTTACTGGGATAAGAAAACTCCATTTGGTTATGCGACTTTCTATGCCGTTAAGCAAATGCCTAAACTTAACTTTGCATCAGCTGAATTACGTAAGCGTTTTTATGAAGCTAAAAATTCAGTTATTCAGAAATGGCTATCGCCTAAATACGCTCTTGATGGCTGGCGTATCGATGTCGGAAACCAGACAGGCCGTTATCGTGAAGCCGACATTCATGATGAAGTTATGCGTGATATTCGTGTAGCAATGGACAAAATGAAGCCAAATACTTGGTTAGTAGCAGAGAACGCCGATATGTGGCCTTCTGATTTAAATGGCACTGGCTGGGATGGCACCATGAATTACAACGGATTCATGCGACCACTTTGGGCTTGGTTTAATCACAATCCAAAACTTGAAGCCGGCGGTTTCCATGGTTTGCCAATTGCAATCCCAAAAACAACTGGTGAGCAATTTGTTAAAGCGATGACGGTATTTAACTCTTCAATTCCATGGCGTAATTTAATTGACAGCATGACATTGCTTGATTCGCACGACACCGCCCGTATGCGCAATGTGGTTGGTGGCGATAAAGAAAAGCACATGGCAGCTATGGGTCTCTTGCTTACTTATCCAGGCGTGCCATCAATTTTTGCTGGTGATGAAATTGGAATTGAAGGTGCATGGGGCGAAGACGCTCGTCGCACCATGACTTGGGATGATGCCCATAATTGGGATCACAATTTCTTAAACTCTGTTAAAGAACTTGTAAAACTTCGTCGCACCGCACCTGCGCTAATTGAAGGTGGATTACGTTGGGTCGATGTGCAAGACGATCATTTACTCTTCTTACGTGAAGCAACCGATCAGAACTTATTAATTTTGGTAGCTCGAGATAAAACTAAAGTTGATGTTGACCTAAGCAAATATGGTTACTCAATCATTGGAACTCATTTCGGCCCTGCTGCTAGCGGATCTCGCTTGAAGTTAAAGTCTAAGAACGGCTTAGCTGGTATTTGGGAAGTCGCATAATGAAAAAAGTTATTGCGCTACTTTCGGTTGCGATTTTAGGATTCTCATTCACCGGAAGTTCGGCTGCTGAAAATATTGCAGCTCTTGCTACAAATATTGCTCGTGGTGCGCAGAGCGATGAATCGGCTTACTTTGTTATGACTGATCGCTATGCAAATGGCGATTCCAGTAATGACAACGGTGGCGCTAAAGCGGGGGCATATGACAGCGGGTTCGAGCCAGCTGATTATGGAATGTTCCACGGTGGCGATTTCAAAGGAATTACGAATAGTCTCGATCGTCTAAAAAAGCTTGGATTTACCTCTATTTGGGTGACTCCGCCAGTTAAACAGCAGACTATGCAAGGAAATTCAGCGGCATATCACGGCTACTGGGGCTTGGATTTCACAACTGTTGATCCGCACTTAGGAAGTGAATATGACTTCAAGGAGTTGGTAGTAAAAGCTCACGCTATCGGCATGAAAGTCATTATTGATATCGTCGTAAACCACACAGCCGACGTTATCCAGTACTCCGATAACAACGCATACGTTAGCCAAAAAGGTGCACCTTATTTAGATGCAGCTGGCAAAGCCTTTGATGTTGCAGCTTTAGCTGGAAAAGATACTTTTCCAAAATTAGATGCCAATGTTTCATTTGCTAAGAAACCATCTGTAGATGCCGCCAGTGCAAATATCAAGAAACCAGCATTCCTAAATGACATCACCAACTATCACAATCGCGGTGATTCAAATTGGTCGGGTACATCGGTTTTTGATGGCGACTTCTTTGGTCTAGATGATGTCTTCACTGAGAAGCCAGAAGTAGTTAAAGGCTGGATTGATGTCTGGAGCAATTGGATTACCAAGTTTGGTATCGATGGATATCGCATCGATACCGCTAAACATGTAAACCCAGAATTTTGGCGAGCATTTATCCCGGCTGTCTTAAAGGCAGCCAAAGCTGCCGGTAAAACTGATTTCCCCATTTATGGTGAAGTATTTGATGCAAACCCATTAACGACTGCCAAGTTTGTGCGCGATCAAGCATTTCCAGGAATTCTTGATTTTGCTTTCCAAAGTAACGTAACTGCATTTGTAACTGACGGTCGAGGAGCTGAGAAGTTAGTCGAACTATTTAATGCAGATGATCTTTACACGACTTCAACCACATCGGCATATGGATTAACGACGTTCCTAGGCAATCACGATATGGGCCGAATTGGAATGTTCATTGATAGCGCAGCAAGTAGCGATGCTGATGCGTTAGCTAAGTCGAAGTTAGCAAACGCGCTGCTTTTCTTATTACGTGGCGGACCTGCTCTTTATTACGGTGACGAAAAGGGAATGATTGGCAGCGGCGGAGATAAAGCTTCGCGCCAAGATATGTTCCCTACGCTGGTTTCATACTGGCAAGACGAGAAGCGAATTGGTTCTGACCCAATTGGCACCCGTAGTGCTTTTGATGTTCAGAATCCTCTTGAAGATCAAATAACTGCAGTGCAAGCAATTATTAAAGCTAATCCAGCACTTCGTTATGGCACACAACAGATTCGATATGGCAATGGCGTTGTATTCGCAACTACTCGATATTTAGATGGCCAAGAGTATGCGGTGGTATTTAACTCTGGTGAAATTGCACAGGAAATAAAATTTAACGTCAGCACAACTGGCTCAAAGTGGACACCAATTCTTGGCACTGCACTTTCCTCATCAGTTTCAGGTGCTAATTTAACTGTCAAAGTCGGCGCTACAAATTATGTCGTTCTAAAGGCTGCAACTAAGTTCAAAGCTAAGTTAGCTCCGGCAGTGACTCTTAATCCACCAAGATCAGATTTTGCGATGGATTATTTGCTTGAGATAAGTTCAACCGTAAAGGGTGATGAATACAATCAAGTAACTTATTTAGTGCGCGAAGCTGGCAAGAGTTGGGTGAATATTGGCACTTCAGACCATCGCACAGTAAAAGGCGATACTGCAGCAGCTGGTTTATACCGAGTCTTTATTGAGCCTCGCAATTATGCAAATGGTACTAATCTTGAATTCGTATCAATTGTTAAGAACGCAGCAAACAAAACTGCAGTTTCAAAGATTATTAAATATAAAGTTAACTACTAATTAGTTAAGCAAGCCAAAACTTAATTACTTGATCTAGATAACTTGCCCAAGATCTTTCGTTGTGGCTGGTCTTTTCATAAACCTTAGTTGCAAAGTCGTGCCCGATTCGGTAACCCTTTTCCTTCATTAGCCGATCGGCTAATTCTTGGAAAGGTTTGTAATCAGCATCAAGACTTTTAGTTCCGCGGCTCATCCAAACTTTATGGGTTCCAGGTTTTGGCAGTTCTTCAATAGTGCGCTCAACTAAGCGATTGCCACCAATAGTCCAATGTGGCGAGAGTGCCAACAAAGTGCTCATCTGCTCTGGCCGCTGTATTCCTGCGTAAAGCGTTGATAAACCACCCATACTGGAGCCAATCATGGCTCGGTTAGATACTGGAATCTCAAGCTCAAAGGCAGTGAGGATTTCTGGAACTATTTGGTCAAAAATCAAATTTAGATATTGATCGCCACGTAACTGAGCTAAGTCTGCTTTTACGACATTTGCTAAATTGACGACCACATCTTCTTGAAAGAATCTTTGTGGTGATAAATCCTTTGCCCGACCATGTTCATCTTGCTTGTTACCGCCATGCCAAATCGCAATTATGGCTGGCGGAGCAATACCAAGGTGTTCAGAAACCCGGATCGCACTTTGCGCCATCTGCCACGTGCTGCGGCGATGAGTTGAAGTCTTACCATCGAAAACATTTTGTCCGTCATGGGCGATCAAGAGATGCTGGGTAGGTCCACTAGGAATCCAGAAGTCAACTGTGCGGCCATCAAAATTAACCCGACTTACTTCGCCAGGAACACCGCGAACTTGATATCTCTTAATTAACTCCATAGTGGTTGAATAATGCCATGGCATCAGAAAATGTAAAGAAGCGATCGGTCATCTGGTTTCGACGCGATTTGCGCATCTCTGATCACCCAGCGCTATTAGCCGCTATTGAGTCTTCTGATGAAATCGTGCCACTCTTCATCATGGATGACAAAGTTGCTAAAAAATCTGGCGCGAATCGACAGGCCTACTTAGCAGAAAGCTTGCGCGCACTTGATGAATCACTAAATCAGAAGTTATTAGTCATTTCAGGGGAACCTAGCAAAGTATTAAAAGATGTAATGAAAAGGTATGGAGCAACTTCAGTTCACGTTAGCTCTGATTACACGCCTTATGGAGTTGCGCGTGATGCTAAAGTTATCGAAAATGGAATTGAATTAATTCAAACTGGCAGCTCTTATGCAGTGGCACCAGGCCGAGTGCGCAAAAGTGATGAAACACCTTATCGGGTTTACACGCCATTTTATCGCGGCTGGTGTACTCATGGATGGCGCGCACCAGCTGCTAAACCAAAGCAAATCAAGGCTGCTGAACCTTTTGCTGAGGATCGCAATTTTCCAGACTGGAACGCTGAGATAAAAATTTCAGCTGGCGAGAACTTAGCTCTTGATCGCTGGAAAGAATTTCAAAGCAACGGCTTAAGTAATTATGACGAGAATCGCAACTTTTCCGGAATAGATGGAACTAGTCGATTAAGTGCACACTTGCGATGGGGCGAGATACATCCACGCACTCTGTTAGCCAAGTTGGGCGATAGCAAAGCGCATGATGTATTTCGTAAAGAAATTGCTTGGCGTGAATTTTATGCTGACGTATTGCATCACAACCCACAAACGACTTGGGATTACTACGCACCTCGCTTCAAAGAGATGCGATACGAAGAACCTGATTCAAAATTTAATGCATGGTGTGAAGGTAAGACTGGCTATCCATTTGTAGATGCAGCTATGCGCCAATTATTGCAAACTGGTTGGATGCATAATCGCACCCGAATGGTCGTAGCATCTTTTTTGGTTAAAGATTTACATCTGGAATGGCAACACGGCGCAAGATTCTTCGGGCAACATTTAGTTGATTATGATATTGCTTCCAATTCACATGGTTGGCAATGGACAGCCGGTTGTGGCACAGATGCATCTCCTTATTACCGAGTTTTTAATCCGATTGAGCAGGGTAAGCGCTTTGATGCCGAAGGTGATTACATTCGAAAGTTCGTTCCAGAACTAGCGCATTTATCTGCTGCAGAAATTCATGAACCTTGGTTATATCTAGACGGCTATAGCAACGGTTACGTCGAGCGAATTGTTGATCATGCTGCCGAACGAATTGAATCACTTGAACGTTTGGCCGAGATTAAAGCTGACAAACCCCTAGATCCTCGCGTTTAGCTTTATACATTGCTTGATCCGCGCGATGCATCATGTCGCGAGTTCCATCATTTGTTACAAATCCGACACTGACGCCAATCATTATTGTTTCACCCGAAATGGCGAATGGATAACTAACGCTGGCATGAAGAGCCAAAGCTGCCTCCATGGTGCTTTCAAAATCACCAGAAATCAGCGCTCCAAACTCATCACCTCCTAAGCGCGCCAACGTGGAATGAGTTGGTAATGAGCGTCGGAACCTTTGCGAAACTGCCCGCAATAGTTGGTCACCAATTTCATGGCCATATTGGTCATTAATTGGCTTAAACCCATTTAGATCGAGTAGCAAGAGAGCTCCTTGCGTATTAGAAAATTCAATTAACTCAGCCATGAACTTTCGGCGATTAGGTAAGCCAGTTAATTCATCAGTACGCGCCAAAGTTCGCTCAGCACCAATTTCCTGAGCTTGTCGAAGCGCAACAACCATTCGAACAAAAGCCAAAAAAAGTGTGGCAATTGCTGGACCCACTACAAAACCAGGTAAGTATCCTGGTTTTAACGCAAGCAAAGATAAAAGTATTGCGCTGAACAGAACAGCAACTGCGATCAATACTGGGTGAGTAGGAACCCGTGAATCACTTTCATCGCGTTTATGAAACAAAGATTCAACAACGAAAAATAGTGCAACTAACCAAAGCGAATCAGTCCAGCTGCCAAATCTATATTTGCCATGGTTGCTTAACCAAAGATTTATAAAGTCTGCAGTCGCAAATGAAAATATGCCAATGGAGAGAATTAAGTTGCGCGGATTCATTTGCTGAAATGGATTAAGCGAAATGATAAGTGCAATTAGCACAATATCCGCAACTGGAAATACTATGGCAAAAAATGTCTCTAACTGATCGCCACTGAAGTTCGGTAAAACTGGTTTCATAAGCAATGCGGCAGCAAGAGTGCTTACCCCGAGCGCGACGATCGCAGCATCGATATTTTCCAGAATTGTGCTGGGTACATTTGAGTTAAATAGTCTTGGTATAGCAATGAATATAAGGGGATAGAACAACAGGTAAAGGAAGTCAGAAATAATTTGAAGGTTATTCTCAAGTAAATAAACCGCAGTTAATGAAGAAATAACAGAGCCAATAACCCAGAAAAACAGTGCTAGTTCGAGCGAAAGGCGAGTACGTAAATCTTCACCTTTTAGCGCTAAAAAACTTAAAGCTAACAGCGCCAAAGGTGCAGCGTTATAGAGCAGTAGATCATTTATTAAGTCAGGTTTATCTGTATTTGAGCCTGAAATAAACGTAGCGAGAACCAACACGAAGCTTCCTATTCGAAATAATTTAAAGGAAGCCATTTCAAAACTGTAAATACTTGCGAAAGGGGAAAAGAATAGGGCTAGCCAGAGTTACCCGGCCAGCCCTATTCTTTTAATTAATTAGTTATAAACCCGCGCTACAAAGTAGATTTCGTGAGTTTTTAGTCTGAACAAGCGCATCTCTGGCTTGCTGCAACTGGCTAGATGTTAGTTCTTTAGTTTTATTTAGAGTCGCAATCGTCGAACTGATCTTCTTTGAATTCTCAATCGAAGCTAAGTTCTTAGATACTGTGCTCTTGAGCTGCATGATTGATGAGTTGTACTTGCTAATCGAGCCATTGACAGACTGCATCTGAATTTTCGAAGTCGAATTAGAAGACTTCAATGATGTTATAGAAGTTGAAAGCTGGTTAATTGCAGTAGACAAACGAGTAATAGCAGCTGCATTCTTAGCAGCATTCACAGTGTCCAACTTTAGTTTTGCTAGCGTTGCTTTAGAGCTATTTAAGATAATTGTAAAATCATCGATCTGCTTTGTAACAGTAGCAATTTTTGCAGTTAAATCGGTGACTTCCTTTTGAGCAATCGGAATTAAATCTGTTTGCTCCTTGATTTTGATTGCAAGGTCAGCGTTTTCCTTAGTTAAAGCATCAATCTGAGTCTGTACTGTTGCACTCGCTGTATTTTGAGTCGCAATCTGAGCATCAATTTCGACAAGCGCCGCCGCGGTACTGATTTCTAGAGTCGCAAGCTCCTTTTCAGACTTTGCGAATGAAGTTGTTTCAGTAATGCAATCAGCAGCTAAGTAGTACTTCTTGGCATTTTTTGTTTTCGCAGTTGCTGGCAAATAAATTGTGGTCTTGGCGCCATCAAGTGTCACTGATGATTTCACTGCCGTTACACACTTGTAGGTGAAGCCGCTTACCTTGGTGGTCTTATTAACTACGGTACAGGTCGAGCCATTGCTAACTGCGGCATAAGCGGGAGTTGAAAGCAGCATTCCGGCGATAAGCGCCCCAGCAATAGAGAGTGTAGAAACCTTGCGCAACATATTGACCTCCATAGATTATGTGCCGATCTTACCGAAACAGTTTAAAAGCACCTGCCCGTAACGCGGGAAATACCTGCGAAATTGATGTGAGAACTTATTTATTGCGCTGGCGGATGCGAACGTTCATGCCAAGTTTACGAATTAGCGGTCTTGGCCCAAAACGCAAGAACGTACTTAACAGAGAATATTGCCAACCAGGAACTGAAACCGCAGCACCTTTTTGCGCGTCTGCCCAAGCTTTGGCAACAAGTGCATCAGCGTTGAGCCACATAAAGTTTGGTAAACCATTCATCTTTATGCGGCCACGTTGGTGAAATTCAGTGCGCGTAAACCCGGGCGCCAATGCAGAAACCTTTACATTCGTGCCAGCTAATTCAGTATGAAGCGATTCGGTTAAAACCGTTAGGTAAGACTTGCTCGCGCTATAAGAACCACCAGCAATCCAGGCAGCAATTGATGAAACATTAATCAGGGTGCCCGAGTCACGTTCCTTCATCTTAGGCAAAATCGCGTGCATCAAGCGCATCGGAGTGCGAACTAAAACATCAAACATCTGTTGTTCGGCAGCCATATCGCTTACCAAGAAAGATTTATTGATTCCGAAACCAGCATTGTTAATTAATACTTCAACTTCGTTAGCTGTAATAAAATCTTCGATCGACTTGCAACCCAAATCAGTTGCTAGATCAGCAGCTATAACTTTTGTTTCAATTTTAAAGTTTGCCTCTAACGCAGCCGCACGTTCATTTAATCGAGGTAGATCACGAGCAACCAAAACAAGATTGAAACCAAGTTCTGCAAGTAGACGCGAAAAACTTTCGCCGATTCCTGCAGTAGCGCCAGTAACTAGCGCCCACTTGCCTTTATTGTCTTGGTTGCTCATGATCATCGTCAATTCAATTACGCGAGCGAAGCCGCATCATCAGGGACGATGCCATCGGTAGATTCTTCGCGGATATGCCAACTGCTGTCATATTCCTCGAGCATCTCTAGGAATGGTTTTGCATCAAACCATTCTGGACCATTGACACCATCTGGCTTCCAGGTGCCGTTATGGATTAATTCCATAGCAATAACTGGGTTAATTGCGGTCTGCCAAACAACAGCTTGATCGCCGTAATTAGCCATAGACCAAGCGTTATCAACCACGTTATACATATATACAGCGCGCGGCTTACCTTCTTTATCTAAACCTTTAACCAAAGTTCCGGCGCAAGTTTTACCTTTCATGCGCGAACCAAGTGTTGCTGGATCTGGCAGTGCTGCGGCCAATAGATCACGTGGTGAAACTGCGACACCTTGCACATCAACAGTGTCTTTACGATCCATTCCGAGCATGTGAATTGTCTTTAGCGTTGTAATGAATTGCGCACCTAAGCCATACTTGAATGCTACTTTTTTCGCATCAACTTTCTGGGGGATTAGCACAACCTCTTCGTGTTCAACGTTTACACATTCAACTGGCCCGATACCTTCTGGGAAATCGAATACTTCTAAATCACTAAATGGTTCAGTAGTAAACCAACCACGACCGTCTTCCCACATCAGTGGCGGATTTAAACATTCTTCGATGGTTGTCCAAATTGAGAACGAAGGCGCAAAATCAAAACCTTCAACTGTTAAATTCGAACCATCAAAAACTGTTACTGAATCTAGGCGACTAAATAAATAGTCAGATGCGTACTTAGCAAAAACATCACTCATGCCAGGTTCGATACCCATGCCGACGAGTGCGTAAATGCCGCGCTCGCCCCAGTTCCAGTCACGTGCGAATTGCTCGTCACCTAACTTCACACCAGTTTCGGTATTTGGGTAATGCGGATGTGGGCGCGATAACGACATCGCCATATCAATGTAATTAGTATTTTCAATTTCGCACGCTAAGAAAATCGGCATTACGAAACGTGGGTCAACTGCATTGATCACCACATCTGGCTTGGCTTTGCGAATTAACGCACGAATATCTTCTAGTTCAGCGGCGTTTACTTCAGCGGCTGAAAAACGGGCATCTTTTACGCGGGCGACTGCTTCTTCGGCTCGAGCAAAATTGCGATCGGCAATGACCATAGAAGAGATAAAGCTTCTGCGGGATGCGATATTGGCAATTGCTCTACCGACGCCACCAGCGCCTATTACTAGCGCTTTCATTGTTGGCCTCTCATGAGGAAAAAACTCCATCTCGGTAGAAGGCCGAGGCTACTCCGCATGAGC
>CANHRM010000032.1 GCA_947463725.1 Actinomycetota bacterium
AGTTCGTTCAACCATTTTCACATGACGGTAGCGCCATTCTTGTAAACCTTCATCGATATCAAGTAAGCGCTCGCAAACACCAGCACTTTCCGGATCGTTGCGATGTACTTCAAGTAAGACATCTTGTACTGCTGGATTTGCGACGTAAGCAACTGATTTATCACGAGCTAGAACTTCCGCAGGAATTGCATGGCCGCGCTTTGAAATATAAACCAGCAATGAATCCCAAACTGAATTGCGGCTAGTTATTTCTGAAATATCACTTTGCACATTTGTTGGTAGGTGCCCGGCCATTGCGCTATCGCGACGACCAAGTATTGCTTCGACTTTTCTAAATTGCGCAGATTGAAAACCGCTAGATGATGAAAGATAAGAACGGAAACTATTAAATTGCAACGGCGTCATCGTTTCGAGAATATCAATCTGAGCTACACAAACTTTCATAATTGTACGAATTCGTCCAAGCAGCGCAAGCGAACGATGAGTATCGCCGGCTTCTAGAGAAACTTGAGCAGCTAAGAATTCATGAATTAATTGTTTGAACCAAAGTTCGTAACTCTGGTGGATGATAATAAAAAGCATCTCATCATGTTCCGGACCTTCTGATAGCGGTCTTTGTAAGCTAAGTAGTTCATCTACAGCTAAATAAGAAGTGTAAGTAAGTGCCGGATCTGCCTGTTCATTGCTCACGTAACTCTCGAATCTGTTTTTTCAATCTTTTCATATTGGCGGGTAGTAACTAAATCATGAATACGTTGAAAACCATCCCAAATTTCCACATAAGAAGTAGGCAAAGGAGAGATAGCTAAGCGAATTGAATCTGGGGTGCGATAGTCAGGAATCACGTTTGCAAACTGACGAAGTGCAACGCAGATACGTGCGGCATCTGGGTGCCCAATTGAGACATGGCCGCCTCTTTCATTGGCATCGCGTGAAGTCAGCAGCGTGAAGCCAAGGTCAGCCAACCAAGCGTCATATAGCTCGATCATCATTTGAGTTCCGGTGGCACACTTATGTGCAATTTGATTCAGACCCGCTTCTTCAATAATTGAAAATGCACTTTTGATACAACGGAGCCCAATTAAGGAAGGGCTGGCAATTTGAAAACCACGAATACCTTCAGCGCGTTCAAATACCGGACCCATGCCAAATTGATCCCCTTGCGAAAACCAACCTTGAATTGGAACTTGTAGTTCAGCTTGCACGCGCTTGTTTACATATAACCAAGCTGGTGCACCAGGGCCAGAGTTGCCGTATTTATATGTGCAACCAACTGCGATGTCTACGCCGTTAGCGTCGAAGTTCATTTCAATCGCGCCGACTGCGTGGCTAGCATCCCAAAGTAGAAATGCGCCAAAGCTACGAACTAAATCAGTTAAAGACTTAATATCATTGCGCGCACCTGATCGATATTGAATTACTTCTAGCGTTACTAATGCCACATCGTCAGATAAGTATGGCTTCAAAATATCAACAGTGATTAATTCATTGTCAGCAATTTTTGGGTCTTCGTTATCGATTATTACCAAATTCAAACCAAATTGCTTAGCAATGCCATCGAGAATGTATCGATCGGTTGGAAAATTAGCGGCATCAGTGATGATTGTTTTGCGGCCAGGTCGTGCATGAATTGCAGCTAAACAAAGTTGGTAGAAATTAACCGAAGTAGTATCACAAGCTAGAACTTGGCCAGCAGCAGCACCTAAAGTTGCTCGGCCAATTAAATCGCCGGTTGGCTGGGCTTCATCAACCCAGTGGCCCCAGCCATTTACTACTTCTGGACCCCATTCTTTAGTTAAAAAATCAGTTACCGCCACAACAGTGTCATGCGGTAAGCGGCCGAGCGAATTTCCATCCAGATAACACATATCTGGGTCGGTAATCACATAACGCTCTTTGAAATGGCGTAACGGGTCTGCGGCATCTAGTGCCAATGCATATTCTCGGTCAGTAACCTTCATGCCGTAAAGGTACGCTTTCCCCCTATGGCACGCAATCTTGTTAACGTCGAAAGCGTAAACAAAGCCTTTGATATCAAGCAATTACTAGTTGGCGTATCTCTCGGCGTTGCTGAAGGCGAACGCATCGGAATTGTTGGGCGTAATGGCGCCGGTAAGAGCACTTTAATGAAATTGATTGCTGGAATTGAGCAACCAGACTCTGGTCGAGTGACGAAGAACAATTCAGTTAAGCTCGGAATGCTCAATCAGGTAGATATTGCCGATAAAGCTGCAACAGTTAGAGATGTTGTTTTGGGCGATAAAGCTAAACACGAATGGGCTAGTGATGCTGGCGTGCGTGAAGTATTTACCGGATTATTTGGTGGCTTTGATGATCATCTTTTCGAACGCACATTTCTTTCGCTATCAGGTGGTGAACGCCGCCGCGTTGGCTTAGCTAAGTTACTAATTGATGATCTTGATTTAATTCTGCTTGATGAACCTACAAACCACTTAGATGTCGAAGGTGTGGCTTGGCTAGCAAACCATTTAAAGAATCGAAAAAACATAGCTGTAACAGTAGTAACACACGATCGTTGGTTTTTAGATGAAGTTACTGATCGAACCTGGGAAGTTGTTGGCGGCAAAGTTGAAGAATATGACGGTGGATATTCAGCATTCGTATTAGCTAAAGCCGAACGTTCTCGCCAAGCTTCAGTACTTGATCAACGCCGCAACATGCTAATTCGTAAAGAATTGGCTTGGTTACGACGTGGTGCGCCAGCTCGAACAACCAAACCTAAATTCAGAGTCGATGCCGCAAATGAATTAATTTCAGCTGAACCAGCCCCACGTGACACCACCGAGTTATTGAAATTTGCCCAAAATCGATTAGGAAACACCGTTTACGAGGCGCATCATCTGCAAGTTCGCGCCGGTGATAAAGAGTTAATTGATGATCTCTATTGGAATGTCGGACCTGGCGATCGCATTGGCATTGTTGGTATAAATGGCGCTGGCAAAACCACGTTGATGCGCACTTTTGCTGGTGAAATTCAGCCTAGTGCTGGAAAATTAGTTACTGGCGTGACTGTAAAAGCAGCTTTCTTAACCCAACATTTAGCCGAGTTGGACCCAACTTGGCGCGTACTCGAAGCCGTTGAAAAAGTTGCCTCACATATTGAACTTGGCAAAGGTCGCACGCTTTCAGCTTCACAACTTTGTGAGCGCTTAGGTTTTGATCGCGATTCACAATGGACCCCTGTCGGTGATCTATCTGGTGGTGAAAAACGACGTCTACAACTAACCAGATTGCTGATGGAAAGTCCTAACGTTTTGATGCTTGATGAGCCAACCAATGATTTTGATATTGAAATCTTGACTGAGTTAGAAGATTTACTAGATAGCTACGCTGGCACCTTGCTAATTATTTCGCACGATAGATATTTCTTAGAGCGAGTTTGTGATCGCTTTGTTGGTTTGCTTGGCGATCAGAAGTTGCTTGACCTGCCACGTGGTGTCGATCAATATTTGGAGCTACGTGAAAAAGCCATTTCAGGGAATTCAACGAAGAAAGAGAATAAATCAACATCTTCTGCAGCAGAACAGCGTCAAGCTAAGAAAGATTTAACACGTATTGAACGCCAGATCGCTAAGTTAGAGGAAAAGATTGCGGCTTTAATTGCAGAGCAAGAACTGTGCGAGTTTGACTCGGTGCGCTTGGCAGCCATATCCGCTGAACTATCTGAGTTGAGTTTAGAAAAAGTTCGGCGCGAAGAAGAATGGTTAGCGGCAACATTGCTCATTGAGGGTTAAACTTGGTCTATGAATAAATTAACACAAGCAATCGAAGTTACCTTATTCCGTGCCCGCTTCTTGCTGGCTCCACTGTATTTAGGCTTAGTTGGCGCCTTAGTCCTGCTTTGCTGGCGCTTTATTGTTGAGTTCTATCACATAGCTCAAAACATTGGCGAAGCTACCGGCCAATCATTTACTTTAGAACTACTAGCCCTACTTGATTTAACGTTACTAGCTAATTTAATCCTGATGGTGATCTTTGCTGGTTATGAAAACTTTGTATCTCGCATTGATGTGGCTGCCGAATCAGCTGATCGTCCACACTGGATGGGAACCATTGATTTCTCAGGTCTAAAAATCAAGTTAATCGGTTCTCTCGTTGCAATTTCAGTAATCGAACTATTGAAAGACTTCATTGAACTTGCCGGCCAAGACCATGTTGGCGGAGGCACTAAGTGGCGCCTAGTAATTCACTTAACTTTCGTAGCTTCTGGAGTTTTATTCGCACTAATGGATTGGATTGCCGATAAGCGAGAGTTCCACGGCACACACAATTAATGCGCCTGGACTTATTAGCAACTCTCTCTGGAGTGATGATTGCCCTTCAAGCGCGTGCCAACGGAGAACTTTCTCACCGCCTAAATAATGGAATCGAAGCGGCGCTAGTTTCATTTGGTTCTGGTTTACTTATTATTGCTGTTATATCCCTTTTCCATAAAGGCATAAAAGAGGGAATCACTAATCTTCGCGCTGCTGTAATAGCCAAGCAGATTCCCCGCTGGCGACTATTTGCCGGCGCATTGGGTGGAACTTTTGTTGCTTTTCAAACTCAAGTTGTACCAATCATCGGCGTGGCAATTTATTCAGTGGCATCGATTGCTGGTCAGACCGCAATGTCTCTTTACGTAGATCGAATTGGTTTAACTGGTGGCGGAAAGAAGATGATTTCTGGACGACGTATTGCAGCAGCAGCTTTGACTGTGTTGGCGGTATTAGTTTCAGTATGGGATCGCATAGATGCTAAGAATCTATCGATGTGGGCAGTATTTTTCGGGGTTTTGGCAGGTGCGATAGTTGGAGTGCAACGAGCACTTAATGGCCAAATAAATGAACACTCTAAACAGAGTTTCACTACATCGCTACTAAATTTCATAATGGGTACTGGCTTTTTGGTAATTCTTTTAGTTATTGCAGTAATTGCAAATTGGTCTGAACTCTCACCATTACCTGCTGGCCCATGGTGGATTTATACCGGAGGCGTAATCGGCGTAATTTACATTGCATTTACTTCAACTATTGTTCAGCATTTAGGAGTTTTAACTTTCACACTCTTTAGTGTTGGCGGTCAACTAGTAGGATCATTGTTAATTGATTTAATTTCACCAACCAATGGCGTAAATATCAGCGCCTATCTAGTTACCGGAATTGTAATGACCTACTTTGGCGTTATCGCCGGTGGCGTAAGTAGTTCACGAGTGCGGAAACCAGTGAGCCAAGAATAAAGAAAGCCGCAATTGCGTAGCTTGATGTTTTAACTAACGGAATTGTTGCTGCGTAATAACCCGTCAAAGTTATTCCAACACCCCAAAGCAAACCACCGAGAGTATTAGCCGATAAGAATTTGTAGTAGTTCATTTTGGAAGCACCAGCGATTGGTGGGACAAAGCTGCGAATCCAAGGGAAAAAGCGAGCGGCCACAACAGCCCACCAGCCGGTACGCTCGTAAAATTCTTCGGACCTCTTAATCATTGACTGAATTCGTGGGCTAGTGCGCTTATCCAAATAAGGTCGACCAATTACCCGGCCAAGTACGAAACCAACTTGATCACCAAAGAAAGCAGCGGCAAAAATTACTGCACAGAGAATTACAATATTTACATCGCCATGGGTAGCTGCTACTAATCCCACACTAAATAGCAATGAGTCGCCAGGCATAAAGAAAGCAAAAATGACTGCAGTCTCGATGAAGACAAACGCACCAGCCACTAAATAGATCAAAAATGGCGCTAATGGTGCCAATTGAGTGTCAAAAGATGCGGCAAAGTCCATTAACAGCTCTTCTTTACCGCCGCTGCAACCGCTGTTACAACTTGAGGATCAAAGACGCTTGGCACGATAAATGAGGTATTTAACTGTGACACACTTACGCAATCAGCGATCGCTTCAGCTGCTGCTATCAATAAAGTATCGGTGATCTTGTGCGCGTTGGCGTCTAGTAACCCACGGAATATTCCAGGGAACGCCAAAACATTGTTTATTTGATTTGGTTGATCACTGCGACCAGTAGCAACAACAGCTGCGTACTTACGGGCAATTACGGGATCAATTTCAGGATCTGGATTAGCTAAGGCGAAGACAATTGAGCCAGCATTCATAGCAGCAATATCGGCTTCGACTAATACGTTTGGCGCACTAACTCCGATAAAGACATCAGCCCCACTCATTGCTTCGTGAATATTTCCATTAAAGTTATTTGGGTTGCAGTTATCAATAAACCATTGGCGCATTGGATCTTGATCGCTCTTAGTTTCTTTGCAAATCACACCATCTTTATCAAAGGCAATGATATTTGTAGCACCGCTCTTAGTTAACAAGCGAGCGATAGCAGTGCCAGCAGCGCCAGCACCGCTCATGATGATTTTTACTTGTGAAAGATCTTTCCTAACTAATTTTAGTGAATTACGAAGTGCTGCTAAAACTACAATCGCTGTTCCATGTTGATCATCGTGGAAGACTGGAATATCTAGTAGTTCGCGCAAGCGAGCTTCGATTTCGAAGCAACGAGGCGCAGAGATATCTTCAAGATTAATTCCGCCATAAACTGGGGCAATTAATTGCACGGTGCGAACAATCTCATCTACATCTTGAGTATCTAGACAAACCGGCCAAGCATCGACATCGGCAAATCGCTTAAATAATGCAGCTTTTCCTTCCATAACTGGAAGTGCAGCTGCGGGACCAATATTTCCTAATCCGAGAACAGCTGATCCATCGGTAACAACAGCCACGGTATTTCGCTTAATAGTTAAGCGGCGAGCGTCGGCTGGATCATCAACAATTGCTTGGCAGATACGCGCTACGCCCGGGGTATATGCACGAGATAGATCATCGCGAGTTTTTAATGGCACCTTTGATTGAATCTCGATTTTTCCACCAAGGTGCAAGAGGAATGTGCGATCAGAAACTTTACGAACTGTTAAACCAGGGTGGCTTGAAATTGCACCTGTAATCGTATTTGCGTGATCTTGGTCAACGGCATCGCAAGTTATATCGATAACTACTCGCTCGAGTAAAGACTCAACAACATCAAGTGCGGTAATACTCGCACCTGCTTCGCTGATAACAGAAGTGATCGCAGCTACTGGGTGAGTATCTGGATGTCCTTCAACACGAATTGTGATTCCATAGCCGGGACTTGTGCTGGCCATTTATACGACACCGTACAAACGATCACCGGCATCGCCAAGACCCGGGACGATGTAACCGTGTTCGTTTAACTTTTCATCTAAGGCGCCAGTTACTAATTTAATATCAATCTTGGCATCTTTGAATGCTTCTTCAACAATTTTGATTCCTTCAGGGGCAGCCAAGATACAAACTGCAGTGATATCAGAAGCACCGCGCTCGATTAGATAATTGAAGGCAGCAACTAAAGTTCCGCCAGTTGCCAACATCGGATCGAGAACAAATACTTGGCGACCAGTTAAATCTTCAGGCAATCGATTGGCGTAAGTGCTTGCCTTTAAAGTTTTTTCATCGCGCACCATTCCGAGGAAACCAACTTGCGCAGTTGGCAGCAATTTCACCATTCCTTCTAACATGCCAAGTCCGGCACGCAGAATCGGAACCACTACCGGAGCCGGTGAAGCCATTTTGATTCCAGTGGTTTTTGTTACCGGTGTTGTGATTTCAACTTCTTGAGTGCGAACATCTCGGGTGGCTTCGTAAGCCAGCAGTGTTACAAGTTCTTCGACTAGGTGTCGGAAAGTTGGTGAATCAGTTTCCTGATCACGCAGAACCGTTAATTTATGCGAAATTAGTGGGTGATTTGCTACGTGAACTTTCATAACGCAAACCATACAGGGGTTTCTTTCGGCATAAATAAGTGCCACTATGTTCGCATTGGAACTCTTCGGAAGTTCCTTCGTGGCGATGCGGTGAGGGGTGGAAAAGTGACTGAACTCATTAATGAAGTCGATATCGCCGTTGAAGCCTGGCATGAAGACGGCCGTTGGACACTAGCCAATCTGCCTGATGCCCAAGATCTACCAGCAATTATTGATCGCCTCAAGTCACAACAAACAAATGGCGGCGCAGTCGCTCTGATTTCAATTGATGAAGAGTTTTTTATTTTGATCCGAGTGCTCGGAACCCATATTTATATGTTCTTGAGTGATATTTCGTGTGCACTTGATTACGAAGTAGCTGAAGAATTTCTAGAAATTGCAGATCTTGATCAACCAACTGATGAAGATGAACCATTACCTGCCGGCAATAAAGATATTTTTGCCGATCTCGGAATGCCACATATGGAACTTCTTGCACTTTGTGATGACAGTGAACTATTTCCAGATGAACAACTAGAAGCAATTGCCAAGCGATTAGGTTTTGGAAATGAGTTTGCGGAGCTACTAGAACTTTGATTCATCAAGATCTAATGCGTTCAGCAATTTCCATTGCTCAAAGCGCTCTAAAAACAGATGACGTACCAGTCGGTGCATTAATAGTTGACTCTGCAAATAATATAATTTCAACTGGGTACAACGAACGAGAGGCACATCAAGATCCAACAGCGCATGCTGAAATCGTTGCTATTCGACGAGCTGCACAAAAATTAGGCACCTGGCGGTTAGATGATTGTAAATTAGTTGTAACTCTCGAACCTTGTGCAATGTGCGCAGGTGCAATCGCACAATCACGAATTAACACCCTGATATTTGGTGCTTGGGATGAAAAAGCAGGAGCAGTCGGTTCGGTCTGGGATGTATTACGTGATCCGCGTGCCATTCATAAAATGGAAGTTGTTGGCGGCGTACTCGAAGCGGAATGCGCTGAGCTATTAACTAACTTTTTCCGCCAGTAATAATTTGAGGTATCGTCACCTACGGTGGCGTGTCTGAGCGGCCAAAAGAGCACGCCTCGAAAGCGTGTGTTGGGGAAACTCAACCGTGGGTTCAAATCCCACCGCCACCGCCAAAGTCTTATTTAATGCGGGTTAACTATGACTTATTTGAGCAGCTCATATGAAGGATTCAAAATAGTCATTTTGCCTTCGTTGTCAGCAACCATTCCTTCGGCGCGTAATTCGGTGCCAATATCAAGGCCTCGAATCTCACGGCGGCCTAAGAACTGCAGCGTTACGCCACCGCTTTCATCCCAAATTTCTACATTAATTACTGGTGCCGACCCGCTTGGCGCAGTACGAATTGAAGTAACTCGACCTTGGATATGTGCGCGCTTACGCCAAACAATATTTCCAATAGGTGTCATATTTTCTGCGTAATGACTTATTGGTTCAGCTGATTGTGCAACTACAGATTTAGTTTCAACTTTTACAGCAACTGGTTTAGCGGCAACAAGTGCATCATGTTTGTGATTTTCTACCACAAGTGACTTTCCAGAAATCATTTTCGAAACATCAAATGGCATAATCGTTGCAACTACTCGTGATAGTTGCGAAATAGGTGCTGCAATATCTTCCGCTGTCTGATCATGTAGCAATCGACCAAGAACGCCAGAGTATGAACGACGAGGCAATAAGAGAGTTAATTCAACATCGGCTTGTTCAGTCATACGAATTGCATAATCAAGCGCCGCATTAGGTAAGCGACGATCAGGGCAATCAATTAATTCAAGTTCCACATCGTCAACTGCATCAGATGCTGCCCAAGCTGCTTGAATATCTGCAGCACGACGATCATCGATTACAAAGTGGACTGCTGAAATCTTTCGAGCATTTAAAGTACGGGCATATCGAACAACGCTTATTGTCGCAAGGTCTACCGAGTCAACTAGAACAGTCACATCATGACGAGTAATTGAAGTTGCACGTTGTTGTTCACTCTTTACTGTTAACGCTTTCTGTTCTGCGGTGTATTGACGACGCAAGCGTAGGAATGAAAGAACTGCGATCGGCGCAATAACTAGTACCAACCAAGCGCCCTCGGTAAATTTAACAACCGAGAAGATGATGACAATTGTGAAGGAAACCAAGCCAGCTAAGCCGTTGATAAATACTTTCAACTGCCATTTCTCAGTCTTGTGCGTGATTGCATGCTTTGCCATTCCGAAACCAGCCAAAGTGAAGCCGGTAAATACACCTAAGGCATAAAACGCAACTAAGTGTTCAACCGATGCTTTAGTGAATAGAACCAACAAAATTCCGCCACCTGAGAGCAACAGAATGCCATTTGAGAAGGCTAAACGGTGGCCACGCTTCGTTAACTGACGAGGCAAATAACCATCGCTAGCCACGAAATTACAAAGTAATGGAAATGCGCTGTAAGTGGTGTTGGCGCCAGCGAAGAGAATTAACATCGTGGCTAGCTGAACGAGCACGAACATTGCTTGGCCAAAACCGCCGGTACCGACTGCAGCTTTTGCGATTTGCGAAATAACGGTAGGCGTACCTGATTCATATGGCATCGCATGAATTTGATGTGCAAACCAAGAAACACCAAGAACTAAAGTTCCCAGGATCGAACTCATGATTACCAACGTGCGTCTTGCATTATTTGCCTCGGGTGCTTTGAAAAGTGCAACACCGTCGGAGATTGCTTCCAGCCCTGTCAATGATGAACCGCCATTTGCAAATGCGCGAAGCAGAATAAAGATTGCCGCACCAGTCATTAATCCACTTGGTTGTCCAACTTCAACAGCGCCCGGTAAATCAGTACGTAGCAATGGCAAGGTATCAGTGAAATAACGATAAAGGCCACATCCGAAAACAATCATCATCGCGCCAAGGAATAAGTAAGTAGGTAACGCAAATGCCTTGCCAGCTTCTTTTACGCCACGTAAATTTCCGAAAGTTAAAAACAAAATAATTGCCAAAGTCATTTCGATTTTCCATGGATCAAGACTTGGGAAAGTTGAAATGATCGCAGCAACACCAGCCGCGGATTGAATTGCAACAGTTACGATGTAATCAAGCATCAAGGCAACCGCAGCAACTTGGGCAACTACTGGCCCGAAGTTATCGCGTGAAACAATATAAGCGCCACCAGTTTTGGTATACACATCAATTACATTGCGATAAGAAAGAGTAATAAGGAAAAGAATTGCCAAAATAACGCCAGTCATTGGCATCAAAATTGTGAAAGCCGCTAAACCAAAAGCTGGTAGCAGCGCGATCAAAATCTGCTCAGAACCATAAGCCGAAGATGAAATACAGTCCGAAGATAAAATGCCGAGTGCGTAACGCTTTTGCAACCTTTGGTGATCTAGGGAGTGACGGTTTAGTGCGCCACCCAAGAACCACTTTTTGATCTTGTAGGTCAAAGGGTCGCGCAGATGCGCATGATCCTGAAGCGCTACCGGGGCTGGGGCTCCATCAGTCCAAGACTTAGGCACTTTTACTCCTTGTTAGAGGCTCTATCTTAGATTGTTATGCTCTGCTTATGCGCACACAACTCTATATAAATGGCCAGTGGGTGCCGGGTGCAAGCACGGTTGCCGTAATTGATCCCAGCGATGGTTCAGAAATTGCCCAAGTTGCGATTGCCGATGATGCGCAATGCGAGGCCGCTATTGCTGCTGCCGATGCCGCAGCTGTTGAGTGGGCCGCGACTGCGCCACGATTGCGTTCGGAAATTCTGCGCAAAGCATTTGAAATCATGACCGCTGAGATTGAAGAGATTGCAACACTAATCTCGCGCGAAAATGGAAAAGCGATGCCTGATGCTCGCGGAGAAGCAGCCTATGCTTCCGAATTTTTCCGATGGTTTGCTGAAGAGACTGTGCGCACACCAGGTGATTTCCGCATGTCACCTAGTGGCGACAAACGAATCTTGGTCACCCATCAACCAATTGGTTTATCAATTTTAATTACACCTTGGAATTTCCCAGCCGGAATGGCCACTCGCAAAATCGGACCAGCAATTGCTGCTGGTTGCACCATGATTTTAAAGCCAGCAACTGAAACTCCGTTAACTGCAATACACATCGTAGATATTTTAGAGCGCGCTGGATTACCTAAAGGTGTTTTGAATTTAGTTATTCCAGAGAAAACTGGGCCAGCAATTTCTAAGATGCTGCATGATCCACGCGTTAAGAATTTATCTTTCACGGGTTCAACTGAAGTCGGTCGCGTATTGTTAAAAGAAGCTGCTGACAGAGTGGTTCGTTGTTCAATGGAACTTGGCGGCAATGCACAAGTTATCGTGCACGATGATGCCGATCTTGCAGTGACAATTCCACAATTGTTGCTAGCAAAGATGCGCAACGGTGGCGCTGCTTGCACATCAGCTAATCGCATTTATGTTCAGCGACCAATCGCCGACAAATTCATTGCCGAACTAACTAAATCAATGTCAGCCTTTGTTGTTGGTCGCGGCACTGATGCCACCACAACGCTAGGTGCCAGTGTTTCTGTCAAAGAGCGCAACAAGATCGCTGAGTTAGTTGATCAAGCAATCGCAGCTGGCGCTAAGGTCGAAACCGGCGGCAAAACCCCCGATGGCGCAGGCGCTTTCTACCCAGCAACCGTGCTTTCAGTGGCTAAAGACAACCCGATTTTGAAGCACGAAATCTTTGGCCCAGTTGCCCCAGTAGTTATCTTCGATACCGATGCCGAAGGAATTGCGTTGGCCAATGACACCGAATTTGGACTAATTAGTTACGTGTTCTCAAGTGATCTAGCTCGTGCGCTTCGCACGGCAGAGGCAATGGAATCCGGAATGGTTGCGATCAACAAAGGTGTTATCTCAGACCCTGCCGCACCTTTCGGTGGCGTTAAGCAATCTGGTTTAGGTCGCGAGGGTGGCTTCGATGGAATTCATGAGTTCCTGCAAACTAAATACATCGGCGTGCAGATTTAATTAGTTTCTCTCGCGAAGTGTTTTCTTAATCCAAATCGCAAGAGCTTCTTGAGAAATTTCGCCACCGGCTAGTCCGAAGAAAATTGCTTCGGCATCGTCAATATCGAATTCCATTTCGAAACCATTAATCCAGCAAAATTCAAAAGCAGAGAGAAAAGCAAGTCGTTTGTTTCCATCTGGAAGTGCGTGATTTCGTGCAATATGAAAGGCCAATGCCGCAGCCTTATCTGAAAGTTCTGGATATGGGTCTAGCCCGATTAGTTCTGTCTGAGGTGCTGCAACTGCCGAAGCGAGAAGGTGTAATTGAGAAACTCGTGCCAATGTTTCAAGTGATACACCGGTTACTTCTTCAGCAATATGCAGTACCTGATTCAAAGTCAGGTACGAGGTCACCTAGCTAGGCGATCCAGCAGATTCTTATGCTTCTTCGAATGCAATTTAAGGTCGACGATAAATTGATCATCGTCTTTCATACGCGAAATCTCGGCTTGAAGAGCTTCGATTGCTAATTGGTTAACACTGATATTTCTTACAGCAGCCACGACTTCTGCTTGATCGGCTAGATCATCGGGGAGGCGCAAAGTTGTTTGCTTAGTCATGACATCATGATATCACGAAATCAGATAGAGAAGCAAGAAATCTTGGCCAGAGTTTCTCGCATAAAACTGCCCACTTATTACGGTATTTATTTAAGTAGCTACCCAAGGAGTCGAAAATGCGTGCCGCAACTAAGAAGAAATCAATCGCTCTATTCGTAATCGGTCTTGTTTCGCTGGCAATCACTGCGCCTAATTCGGCGATAGCTGCCGGCGCTACACAAGCCGATGTTGATTACTCAACCAAGGTGTCGGCGCTATCTCAAGAATTTTCCAAAGTTACTGCAGCCTGGGGAACTTCAATTGCAAAACCACCAACGTTTGCAATTGGAAGCAAGTGGACTAAGTACAAAACTGCCGCTACCAAAAGTTCTGATGCAGTATTGGCAACAGTTGCAAAATTAAATGCCTTGGTGCCATCAGAAGGGTTTCCAAAATCTGGCCCAATGTTAAAGAAAGTGTGCGCTGCATACAAAACTGCGATTACAACTCTTAAATCAGGCATTCAAAAAAATGATGAAAAGATTATCAAGAAGGCTGATCCATTAGTAACCAAAGCATCAAATGCCTATCTTGCCTGGAGCGATGTTTATGCAGCTGAGGTTGCAGCGCTTAACGGTTAATTACTAAAGAAGTTTAAGCAATTCGTTTATTTAGAGCTTCTTACTTTTTAGCCACTTCTGAGTTACCTGCATCCACTCAAGTGGCGCCTCGGCCGGGGCAGTATGTGCCGCACCTTTTATGCAGTAATACTGCGAACCTTTAACGCGCGCTTTCATAAATCGATGCATAACTGGCGTTGCTTCATCTTTATCGCCATTGATAAAGAAAGTTGGCACGTTAATGCGGTGGAGCTCCTTTTCGACGGACCATTCTTTTAGCGTGCCTGTCACCGTAAATTCAGTTGGTCCCCACATCGCTTCGTAAACATGCATTCCGAATTTTGGTTTCTGAGCAAAATCAACGAGCTGTGGAATCTGTCTTATGTGCCGTTTAGCAAACTCAACATTTGCAGCCAGGTATTCCTTTGCTTTGTATTTCTCTAATTTTTCATACTTATAAATCGCATTACGATGTTTTGCTGGCAACTTGGCAACTAATTTACGAGTCTCGCGCACCCACATGCGACTAGAAGGAAGTGAGTTAGCAATGATTAAACCTTTTAATCCTTTAGGCTTTTTGATCGCATAATTAAGTGCCAACATTCCGCCCCAAGATGCACCAGCAAGCATGTAACGCTTATCAATCTTGAGGTGCTTAATTAGTCGCGTTAATTCTTCTTCGAAAAGTTCTATCGTCCAGAAACTGGCTGGCTTTGCTTTCAACGAAGTTGATTTACCGCAGCCAATTTGATCGTAAACAATTACTGGGCGACCTGTGGCATTTAGTAACTTCGCCATTGTCAGAACACCAACGTGGGTTCCACCTGGGCCGCCATGCATTACAACTATTGGAATTTGCCCATTTCTAGGGTCTCCGATTACTCGAAACCAAGTTCGGCCGTGCTTCCAAGTTAAATATCCACTGCGATCTTTAGTTGCCATAGGTCAGTACTTTACGCACGGAAGTTGATTCGCACATCTATTTCAGTCGGCAATTTCTAGCAATCTGAGGCAGGCTTTGCCCATGGCTTTAGCAATAATTACCGGTTCAAGCAGAGGTTTGGGCTTTGAAAATGCCAAATCTCTAGCTGCGCTGGGTCATGACATTGTGTTGATTGCAAAGGATCCAGATCGTTTATCGCTTGCTCAAAAAACTCTGCAAGCCCAATACCCAAATCAAAAGTTTGCAACGTATGCCGTTGATCTAGAAGATATGTCGGCAACTCGTAAAGCGGTTGAACTGATTGCGCAGCAGCATTCAACTCCTGAAATCATAATTCTGGCTCATGGTGTGATGAGCGAAAAGATGTCAAAGACGTTGAAAACAACTGATGCTGAATGGCGTCGCGTACTGGCAATAAATTTAGATTCCGTTTTCACAATTGTTAATGGCTTAGTACCCGCAATGGCTGAAGCACGAAATGGCCGCATCATTATTTATTCTGCTTGTTTAGGCCGTATGTCTGGCCCCGGAAATGCTGGTGGCCTTGCGCCATATCGAATCAGCAAAGCTGGCGTAAATGCATTTGTGCGAAATCTTGCCCATGAAACTGGGTTAGGTGCGCGTGGAGTTTTAGTTGACGCAGTGTGCCCGAATCACTCACGCACCGATATGGGTGGCCCTGATGCACCGCGCAGTGCAGAACAAGGCGCAGCGACAGCGCTCTGGTTAGCAACTAGAGAATTTAACGCTAGCGATACCACCGGAGTTCTGTGGGAAGACAACCAAATAGTTGAGTGGTAACTAGCATCATCTCTTCCCGTCGCTTGCTTTAAAGCCTTAAGGTGAGAGCATGAAACCAGTAGCCATATTGAGTTTCACATTAATTGTCTCTCTTACGCCAGTTGCCAGTACTGCTGCAGTCGTCAAAGCCGGTGCTAGTTGCGCAAAACTTAACGCAAGTGCCATTAGTGCTAACAAGAAATATACTTGCGTGAAAGTAGGGAAAAAACTTCAATGGAACAAAGGTGTCGCAATCCCTGCACCTAAACCAACACCAACACCAACACCAACACCAACACCAACACCAACACCAACACCAACACCAACACCAACACCAACACCAACACCAACACCAAAGCCATCAGCTTCGGCCACGCCAACTCCTTCTCCATCCCCTCAAAAGAAAGATGAAATTGTTGTATCTAGTTCAAGTTGGCCAAATCCCGATGCAAAATACATCACAGCGGTGCCGGTTGATCTAAATCAGATAAAT
>CANHRM010000033.1 GCA_947463725.1 Actinomycetota bacterium
AACCGCCAGGAACGGCAAAGTTTTCAACTTCAGCAAAATTAATTGCCTCAGCCCAATTTCCAGATGCGGTAATGCTGTCGCCAGCAAATACAATCTTCAAAGTATTGATCAGTTCAACTAATTACTTAGTTGTGAATCATTCCGACGGTGTGATCCCAACCAGCAACATCTTCTGGGCGACGAGCTGCTTTACCAACGTAGCGAGCTGAAGGACGTATTAAGCGGCCTGTTCGCTTCTGCTCAAGAATATGTGCAGACCAACCCGCAGTACGTGCAGCAGTAAACATTGAAGTAAATAGTGGTGCTGGAACTTCAGCGAAGTCGAGCACGATTGCAGCCCAGAACTCAACGTTAGTTTCTAGAACGCGATCTGGTTGACGCTCACGAAGTTCCTTAAGAGCAGCTTGCTCAAGGGCTTCTGCAACTGCGTAGCGAGGAGCATTAAGTTCCTTTGCAGTACGACGCAATGTGCGAGCACGTGGATCTTCGGCGCGATAAACGCGGTGACCGAATCCCATTAAGCGCTCTTTGCGATCAAGTAATCCCTTTACATAAGTTTCAGCGTTGCCTGATTTTTCAACATCTTCAATCATTGTTAGTACGCGTGCGGGAGCGCCACCATGAAGTGGGCCAGACATCGCACCGATTGCACCAGAAATCGCTGCACAAACATCAGCACCGGTTGATGCGATTACGCGCGAAGTAAATGTTGATGCATTCATTCCGTGTTCTGCTGCTGATACAAAGTAAGCATCAATTGCACGAACATGAAGTGGGTCAGGCTCTCCGCGCCAACGAATCATCATTCGCTCAACAACAGTGTGTGCTTTATCAATTTCAGATTCTGGGACAGGTGGACCAACAATGCCACGTGCTGCCTGTGCTAAGTAAGAAAGCACCATTACTGATGTGCGCGCTAAGTTGCTGCGAGCTTCTTCATCAGAAATATCTAGAAGTGGTTTGAATCCCCAAGCTGGTGCCAACATTGCAATTGCTGATTGCACATCTACGCGAACATCGCCCGAGTGAACTGGAAGTGGGAATGGCTCAGCATTTGGTAGACCTGGATTGAACAAATCATCAACTAGTAGGCCCCAAACGTTTCCAAAAGTTACGCGGCCAACTAGGTCATCAATATCAACGCCGCGGTAGCGAAGCGCGCTACCTTCTTTATCGGGCTCAGCAATCTCTGATTCGAATGCGATTACACCTTCAAGACCTGGCTTGAAATCATCAGACATGTTGAACTCCTTCTAACTAAATCCGCGTTTGGCTCGCTTTGCGAACCACTCTTATGGGGTAATTCTGCCCCTTAGGCGGGGGTGCTTTCTACCAAGTCGGCTAAAGATGCTTAGTTGCGGAAAGTGACGTTAGATACAGCTATGGATAATTCATTAACCCGGGCTGAAATTTCGGCCATGCGCCGCTCCTATGGCGAGGCTGGATTAGAGACATTGCCGGCTGACCCGTTTGCAGCTTTCCTGACCTGGTTGGCTGAAGCTCGCGCCAATCCAGTAATTGTCGAAGCTAATGCAATGGTTCTTTCAACTCTCGGCGGTGACGGTGATATTTCTACTCGAACTGTTTTATTGAAAGATGTTTCTGAAGGTGGTTTTACTTTCTTTACCAATTACTCATCACGTAAAAGCCATGCCATGGAAATTAATCCGCAAGTTACATTGCTCTTTCCTTGGTATGCGATGGAACGACAAATCTCAATTAGTGGAACTGCCGAAAAGATTGCGCAATCTGAATCAGCTGAATACTTTGCAACTAGACCTTGGGGCAGCCAGATCGGTGCTTGGGCAAGTCACCAATCAGCACCACTTGCTTCGCGCGAAGAATTGGAACAACGTTGGCAAGGTGCTGCAGAAAAATGGCCCGAAGGCACAGAGGTTCCGCTTCCACCGTATTGGGGTGGCTATCGCGTTATGCCTACGAGCATTGAATTTTGGCAAGGCCGCTACTCGCGATTACATGATCGCTTGCGCTATGAGTTCGATGCCACAAGTAATGATTGGGCGTTAAACCGCTACTACCCTTAGGCTATGCCGGTGAGCGAAATTAAAATACCTGCAGATATTAAGCCCGTTGATGGTCGTTTTGGTTGCGGTCCTTCAAAAATTCGTCCAGCTACATTAGATGCACTTGTTGCAAGTGGCACGAAAATTTTGGGAACTTCGCACCGACAGAAGCCAGTCAAGAACGTTGTAAAGAATGTTCGCGAAGGTCTCTCTTCATTATTCGCATTACCTGAAGGCTATGAAGTTGTTTTGGGCAACGGTGGCTCTACTGCGTTTTGGGATATTGCAACTTTTGGTTTAATCGAGCAACGTTCACAACACTTAGTTTTCGGTGAGTTCTCATCTAAGTTTGCAGCCGCTGCTAAAGAGGCACCATTCCTCGGCGAGCCAACAGTTATTAAATCTGAGCCAGGCACACACCCAGCAAATGTTGCTGAAGCCGGTATTGATGTTTATGCCCAAACACATAACGAAACCAGTACTGGTGTTTCGATGCCAATTATTCGACCAGCCGGCACCGATGGTGCACTTGTTTTAGTTGATGCAACTAGTGCAGCAGGTGGCCTAACTGTCGATGCTAAAGAATTCGATACTTATTACTTTGCCCCTCAGAAATCTTTTGCATCCGATGGCGGACTCTGGATTGCGCTTATGAGTCCTGCTGCGATTGCTCGAGCTGAAAAAATTAAAGCTAGTGGTCGTTGGGTTCCAGCATTTTTCGATCTTGGAATCGCAATTGAAAACTCACGTTTAGATCAAACGTACAACACTCCTGCACTAGTTACTTTGATGATGCTGGCAGATCAAATTAATTGGATGAATGAGAACGGTGGCTTAAGTTTTGCAGCCGGCCGTAGCGCTGAATCAGCAGCTCATATTTATGACTGGGCCGAAAAAACTTCTTACACAACTCCATTTGTAACTGATCCAGCAATGCGCTCAAAGGTCGTTGCAACAATAAACTTTGATGAATCAATTGATGCGATGGCTGTTGCTGCCGCCTTACGCGCAAATGGCATTGTTGATACTGAGCCATATCGCAAGTTAGGTAAGAATCAATTGCGTGTGGGAATGTTCCCTGCGATCGATCCAAGTGACGTTAAAGCTTTAACCGCTTGTATTGATTACGTTGTAGCCGCTCTTTAAAATATGACGCTGCAACGCGATCGGGCTTTTTGGACGATTTCGGCACAGATCGCGCTCGTTAATTTCTATCTCGGTGGTTTCGGCCCTGCCCAACCATTACTTCGTGAAGATCAAGGCACCTCACTTACAATTGCTGGTCTACACGGAACTGCCATGGGGCTCGCTTCAATCATTGCTGGCGCACTGAATCCATATTTAGTTCACAAATTCGGCCGTAATCGCGCTTCCTGGTTGGGTTTGGGGCTTTTTGCCGCAGGAATCGTGATGTTTGTTTATTGTCAACCAGTTCAATTAACTTTGCTTGCAACTCTTTTAGGTGGCGTCGGTACATCAACGGTAATTAATAATATGGTGACGTCTATTTCCCATCATTACAAAGAAGATGCAGGAATAGCGCTTCCACAATCAAATGCAATTGGTTCAGCTGGTTATGTTTCCGGAACTTTGTTAGTCGGCACTCTTGCCGGAACTTCGCTTAGTTGGCGCTACGGCCTACTACTTGCGGCTCCCCTTTCATTAATTCTTTACATTTTTGGCCGTGAAAAAGACGCTGACGAGCATGTGCCAGATCTTGATGGGCCACAACGCGGCAAACTGTCACCACAATTTTGGTTTGCTTGGATTGGCTTTGTAGCATGTATCTCGAGTGAATTTGCCACAACTTTCTGGGCAGCTGCTCTGCTTCGTGACCGAGTTGAATCAACTGCAGCCATAAGCACCGTCTGCATAGTTGCCCTCGGAACTGGAATGGGTATTGGACGCTGGTTCGGTGGGCCGGCACTAAAGCGATTCAAGTTAGATCATCAAATTCAAATCATAATTGGCACCCAATTTATTGGATTCGCAATTTTCTGGTTCTCACATATTTTGTGGGTATCGCTTATTTCGCTACTCGTAATGGGTCTTGGAATTTCTATGCAATTCGCACTTTCTTCAATTCGATTAATTGGCCTTAGTGATAATCGCCCTGATTTAGCAATCGGTAAGAGTTCATTGGCCGCCGGAATAGCTATCGGTGGTGCGCCATTCGCACTTGGCCTATTGGGCGACACCTTGGGAAGCATCAGTCGTGCTTACATAATGGTGCCTGTACTAATTGCTATTGCCATGATAATTATTGTTAAAGTTCCATCGCACGAAGATACGAATATAATCAAGTAATGAACTACAAAACCCGTCGAATAGTTACCCTAGTAATTCTCTTTGGAATCTTGGGAATGTTTGTTCTAAGCGGTCTTTAATACTGCAGCAATTGAAATATCTGCCGGAACTGCTATTCGATCTTTAAATTTCAACCAAATTACAGTTGGCGCCAGAATTGTTATTACGGCACATAACGTAATTGTGTGGCGAATTCCAAATTTTTCTGAAAATAGACCCAGCAATGGTGTTACTAGTGGCGCTCCCCCAAGTAATACAAATTGATAGATTCCCATGACTCGGCCACGCACTGCGCTATCGCAATTTGTTTGCACTGTTGAATTTGCCGCAATCATGGTCGTTAAAGCAGCTGCACCTGCGACCGGCAACATCAGAATATAAGTTTCAAAAGATGGCATAAAACCAATAACTAATATCGAGAAGCCGAATACGAATGAGCTAGCAATTACAAATTTAGTTGACCGGTATTTTTCGATTCGAGCAGAGAAAAGCGCCGCGCTAAGCGAGCCAACGGCAATGAATGTTCCCATCAATCCGAAGGTTTTGACGCCTTTACTAAAAACTTCAGTGGCCATTAGCGCATTGAATAGTTGAAAATTCAGCCCGAAAGTTGTCACAAAGAAAATAACTGACATAACAACAAATATGTCAGGACGAGCCATCACATACTTAATGCCTTCACGGATAGTGGTTGGCCCAGGCGTACGCGGTTCGCGAAAGAGTTCAGATTCACGGATATTGGACATCACTAAAATAACGATTAGATAGGTGGAAGCATTTATTAGAAATGCTGGGCCAGTACCGAATGCTGCTATCAATAGCCCTGATAACGCAGGGCCAGTTAACCTTCCGAAATTGAAATTCGCTGAGTTCAAACTAACTGCATTTGGCATATCGGTTATGCCCACCATCTCAGATACAAAGCTTTGGCGGACTGGCTTATCTGTTGAATCTGCCACGCCCAGCACGAAGGCGATAACCAGTACATGCCAGATTCGTACGGTATCTGTGACCACAAGTAATCCAAGTGCCAGCGAAGTAAGGCCAGCAATTGAGTTAGTCACCATTAAAACTTTTCGCTTATTAAATCGATCGGCGAGCGCTCCGCCTGGCAAACTAACAAACCAGACTGGTGCAAACTGCAGAGCCGTAACTAAACCTAAATAGAAACCGCTATGCGTTAACTCAAGGACTAGCCAATCTTGCGCAATGCGCTGCACCCAACCACCAATATTGGAGGCAGCATTTGCTGGGTAGAGAATTCGAAAATTGCGGTGTCGAAAAGCGCGCCAGTTGCCATCGCTCTTGACTGTAAAACGCATTACTCTGCTCTCATGCAAGATCAAAAATTAGATCGAAAAGTTCGAACAGTCGTAATTCTAGTGACTATTGGAACTATTGCGTGGCTTATCGCAGGCATAGTTGCGCTCATAATTGGAACAGATACCAAAATTATTTGGACATGTGTCTTTGGTGCAGTACTTGGTGCTACTGGTGTGCGTTATTCAATTCGCCGTGCAAAGCGAAGTGGAATTTAAGCTTCGAGTTGCGCAGCAATACCGCGAAGTACACGACCTAGACGCTCTGCTTCAGCAGCAGTTGGACGACGACCATGACGCAAACCATTACCAACTTTGTCTAACATTTTGATCGAATCTTCAATAATCGCTGCTAAATCATCGGGGTTAATGCGATTATTTTCAGCTAATGACGGTGGCGCATCAATAATTACAACTGAAAGTGCTTGTGGGCCACGACGGCTATCGGCAACGCCAAACTCAAGTTTGGTACCTGGCTTTACAGTTGTTACACCTGCTGGAAGTGATGAAGCAGCAAGATAAACATCTTCGCCTTCATCGGAGGCAATAAATCCGAAACCTTTTTCCAGGCTGAACCATTTAACGCGGCCTGATGGCATTTGGAGTCTCCTTCAACATTTATAAATTTGAGTTTTTTAACTCTAGTAATCGTTTAGCCGCGGTTGCGGACAGGGGGCTAGTTTATCGCACTTAAGTTAAGGCGTGAAGTGCGATTATTCGCTTAGAAAGTCGCTTCGGAGTGAGCGCCGCAGCCGTGTGAAACCGAAACTACGTGGCCATCTTCAGGCGAGATCGCATTGGCGCATGCGCCGAATGCACTACGCATAGAACCAGCAATTGGAATGAAAAAGCCACATGAATAACAAGGCTTGGGTGCCATCTGTGCCATCGGTGAATTTGGGCCGCGCTCACCATCGAACCAACGCTTAGCTGCTTGATCACGACCTTCGATTGATAGAACGCGAGTGCGACCTAAACCTAATTCAAATGCTAAACCTGGATCTAATTCTTCATCAGCCGGCAATGCAGCTTCGCCAGTTGTTAAACGAGTGTCATCGAGGGAAGAAGGAACAATGTCACCAACGCCAACATCACCTGGCTGCAAGCGATCGCGATATGGAATCCATTTTGGTGGAACAAGCGCATCGGGGCCAGGCAATACAACAACATCACAAAGTGTGGCAACTGATTTGTTATCAACTTTAGAAACAGTTACTGCCCAACGCCATCCGCGATAGCCAGTTAAATTTGCTTCAAATAAATAAGTTGCAACGCGATCTTCTTCATCAAAATCTACAGTGACAAAGTCGCCAACTAACTTGGCATCACCAGCATCTTCAATCGCGGCGGCGTGTGCTAAATCGCGGGCATCCCATTTACTCATGGGCTAAGAGTAAAGCAGAACGCCACCCTCAAGGTAATCGAGGGTGGCGCGACTGCTTATTCAGGCTTAATTTTTAAGTCTTAGAAGTCCATATCTCCGCCGCCTTGCTGAGCAGGCGCTGGATTCTTCTCTGGCTTATCTGTGATCACTGCTTCAGTTGTAATAAATAGTGCTGCGATTGATGCGGCATTTTGAAGTGCAGAACGAGTTACCTTAGCTGGATCGATGATGCCAGCTTTGATCATGTCTACATATTCTCCAGTTGCTGCGTTTAATCCGTGACCGGCAGTTAAGTGACGAACTTTCTCAACGATTACGCCGCCCTCAAGACCGGCATTAACTGCGATCTGCTTTAGTGGGGCTTCGATTGATAGTTCAACAATCTTGGCACCAGTAGCTTCGTCGCCCTCAAGCTTTAACTTAGCGAAAACTGCATGTCCGGCCTGAAGTAGCGCAACGCCACCACCGGCAACGATGCCTTCTTCAACTGCAGCTTTTGCGTTACGTACTGCATCTTCAATGCGGTGCTTGCGCTCTTTAAGTTCAACTTCAGTAGCTGCGCCTGCCTTAATAACTGCAACGCCACCAGCTAACTTAGCTAGACGCTCTTGGAGTTTTTCGCGATCGTAATCTGAATCGCTTTTCTCGATCTCGGCGCGAATCTGATTTACGCGGCCCTTGATCTGATCAGCATCTCCGCCACCTTCAACGATGGTGGTTTCTTCCTTGCTGATAACTACTTTGCGAGCTTTTCCTAGAAGTTCTAAGCCAGCTTGATCAAGCTTTAAGCCAACTTCTTCAGAGATAACAGTTGCACCGGTAAGGATTGCAATATCTTGCAACATCGCCTTACGACGATCACCAAAGCCTGGCGCTTTAACTGCTGCGGCACGGAAAATTCCGCGAATCTTATTAACAACAAGTGTCGCAAGTGCTTCGCCTTCAACATCTTCAGCGATGATTGCAAGTGGCTTACCTGATTGCATTACTTTTTCAAGTACAGGTAGCAGGTCTTTAATATTTGAAATTTTTGAGTTAACTAGAAGCACGTAAGCATCTTCTAGAACAACTTCCATGCGATCTTGATCAGTTACGAAATATGGTGAGATGTAACCTTTATCAAAGCGCATACCTTCTGTTAGTTCTAGTTCAAGACCAAAAGTATTTGATTCTTCAACTGTGATAACGCCTTCTTTGCCGACCTTATCCATTGCTTCGGCGATCATTTCTCCGATTGTGGTGTCAGCGGCTGAGATAGATGCAGTAGCTGCAATCTGTTCTTTTGAATCAACGCTCTTTGCCATTGAAAGAAGTTCGGCAACGATTGCATCGACTGCCTTTTCAATACCGCGTTTTAGCGCCATTGGATTTGAACCAGCGGCAACGTTACGTAGGCCTTCGCGAACAAGTGCTTGAGCAAGCACGGTTGCAGTCGTGGTTCCGTCGCCGGCAACATCATCAGTCTTCTTAGCAACTTCCTTAACTAATTCAGCGCCAATCTTTTCCCATGGATCATCTAGCTCGATCTCTTTGGCAATTGATACGCCGTCATTAGTAATTGTTGGGGCGCCCCACTTCTTTTCGAGAACAACGTTTCGTCCGCGAGGTCCGAGCGTTACTTTGACGGCATCGGCGAGCACGTTCATTCCGCGCTCTAGCCCGCGACGGGCTTCTTCGTTAAAGGCAATCTGCTTGGCCATGGTCTTGCTCCTTCTTGCTAGTCAATCTTTGGTTTAACTCTGTAGAACTTTGTGAAGCTCTATAAAACTAGGGCGTCTTATCACTCACACCCTTCGAGTGCTAACGCCAAATCTACGGGGATTATTTCGCGCACGCAAAACGAGGTCAGGCTGGATTAGCTCTGGATTGAGCGCTTGGTCGGGCTTTGAAACGGGTTTAGCGGGCTGAACGAGCCTGCGTACGGGCCTCACGAAGGCGGCGAAGGCGTTTAACTAGCATCGGTGAGGCAGCTAGAGCATCTTCGCGGTCGATCAAATCATTGAGCAGGCGGTAATACTTGGGCGCATCCATATCGAATAGTTCCTTGATTGAGGACTCCTTGGCGCCGGCATAACGCCACCAATTTCGTTCGAATTCTAGGATCGCCATTTCAAGATCGGTCAGATTTGCTGAGACCGAGAGCTGTTCTTGTGCGGACATGAGGGCAATCTTACTTAACACAAGTGAAAAAGTGTGGGAACTTCAAGTGATTTATAACCGCTGCAAAATTAGATCAATATCGCTGAATTTTGTCCACGGATTGACTATGGCAAATCGCAATATTGGCTGACCACCATGAGATGAAGGTGGAATAAAACCAACTTGATCAGCTAATAACTCATCGCTCCACTTTTGATATTCCGATGCTGTCCAACCAGTGCGAGTGAATGCAACAATTGAAAGTTCTGGTTCGCAAAGTAATTTCAAGTTTGGATGTTCGCTAACTTTTTTAGCGGCATATTTTGCAACTTCAATTGATTGTTCCATTGCTTCGGAATACGCGTCGGTTCCATAAGCTGCTAGTGAAAACCAAAATGGTAAACCACGTGTGCGCCGAGTTAAATGAATTGCGTAATCCGATGGATTCCAATTTCCATCATGCAACGTATCGAGGTATGAAGCATGTTGAGTGTGAACTTCACGCGCTAAATTAGGTGACCGATAAATTAATGCGCATGCATCAAATGGAGCGAATAACCATTTATGTGGATCAACAATAAGTGAATCTGCGTTTTCAACGCCCTTAAACTTTTCTCGAACCGATGGTGCACATAATGCGGCTAATCCATAAGCACCATCGACGTGGAACCAAATGTCGCGAGCTTTTGCGGCTGTACCGATACCAGCTAAATCATCAATAATGCCTAGATTTGTGGTGCCTGCAGTGGCAACAACTGCAAATACCCGGCGACCACTCTGTCGATGCAGTGCATCAATTTCCTTGCCCACGGTGTCGCCCTGCAACTTGCCACTTTCATCAACAGCAATCTTTAATACATCAACATCCATTACTTGTGCTGCAGATGCAATAGATGAATGTGCTTGATCACTGCAAGCTATTACCCAGCGAGTAGTTTCTGGAAATTTTTTACGGGCTTGTGTGCGTGCTACAACTAGCGCAGAAAGATTGCCCATCGTGCCACCCTGCACAAAAACACCGCCAGAACTTTGCGGTAAGCCGGCTAAATCGGCAATCCAACGTAGCGCTTGGTTTTCGGCAAAAACTGCGCCAGAACCTTCTTGCCATGAGCCGCCATATAAAGCGCTAGCTCCAACAACTAAATCAAAGAGGTTGGCATATTCACTAGGCGCAGATGGAATGAAAGCTAAATTGCGCGGGTGATCTGTAGAAATACACGCCTTTGCTAATACCGAAGTAAAAACATCAAGTGCTTCTTTGCCGCCTAAACCTTTAGCAGTGATTGTGTTTCCGACTTGGGAAAAAAGCTCGGCTTCCGATAACGGACCATCTAGAGGTGGATCACTCTTTAACCGCTCGAGGCTATAAGCCAATACCTCATTGGCTAGCGCCTCAACTTCAGGAGTGAACTCATGCATGCCGAGAGTCTGCCACTAATTAAGAAATTTAGTTAACAAATATTGCGTTGGGTCTTTTTAATTATGTTGCGCAACATGATTGGGAAGATAAAGGTATGAAATGGCAGTACTGAATACCAATACAACTGCCCGCCTAAACCACGTGGTGAAAATGTTGCTTCTTGAATTATCCGAGTTTTTCCATCTTCTTCAGATACTCGAAATTCCAGCCACGCTTTGCCTGGCAACACCATCTCGGCATAGAGGCGCAATATAGATTCGCGTTCGATTCTTTCAACTCGCCAAAAATCTAAACTTTCACCAACGCGTAAATGATCTGGATCTCGCCTCCCGCGACGCAGCCCAACTCCGCCAAACATACGATCTATTAAGCCGCGTGCAAACCAGAGAAAGTCTGAGCCGTACCAACCATGCTGGCCACCAATTCCTTCAATGGTTTTCCAAATTTGTGCCAATGGCAAATCAGTTACTGCTTCGCGAGAATCTTTAAGAATTGTTTCGCCTGCCCAATCTGGATCTCCTTGAGCTTTCTGCCACGGCGCAGTTGGGTAAGAAGCATCAGACCAACGTGTTTCTACTTTGCCATCACTAGTTCTTGAAAGCGCAAGAGTGATTGCGCTTTCGACATTAAGTAAGCCTTCGGCCGGCATCGGAATCAGATCATTAATACTCTTCTTTGGATCTGCGACAACTTCGTTTATAAGTGAACCAACGAGTGGTCGAGCGAGCGCAGTCGGAACTGGCGTTACTAGCCCAATCCATAAACTTGATAGTTCTGGCGTTAACACTGGAACTTTAATTATCCATCTGCGCGGCAAACCAGATAGTTTGGCAAACTTTTGCATCATGTCAGCGTAAGAAAGTATCTCGGGGCCGCCGATATCAAAAACTTGATTTACTGGAGTTTCCAGAAGTGCAGTGCTTCGCAAATAATGTAAAACATCTCTAATTGCAATCGGGTGGGTCAGATTCGAAACCCACTTCGGAGTAGTCATGATTGGTAAGCGGTGAGTTAAGTGACGCAACATTTCAAAGGACGCCGAACCTGAACCAATAATGATTCCTGCGCGCAGCTCTAGTACTGGAACAGTTCCGGATGCTAACTCAGTACCTGTTTGCACCCGGGAAGCTAGATGCTGACTAGATTTCTTATCATTTGCGATTCCACCAAGATAAACAATTTGCGAAATTCCTGCTGCTTCAGCAGCTTTGGCGAAACCACGCGCCATGACCGCTTCAATGTCATCAAAATTCTTACCTAAATTAATTGAGTGCAATAAATAGTAAGCGGTATGAACTCCAGTTAGCGCTGCAATTAGATCTGCTTCTGAATTGGCATTACCTTCAACAATTTCCACATGGTTAAACCAAGGTTGACCTTTAATTTTCTCTTTATCGCGCACCAAGACTCGAACTTCTAAATCTTCATTCAATAAAGTTCTTACCAAGCGACCGCCCACATAGCCGGAAGCTCCCGTAACAAGGTACTTGCGGGCTTTGGTCTGCGGTTCCATGAGATAAACCATAGACTTAACCAATAAGTTTTGCAGTTTTGAAATATTGGAGGCAGGAAGTAAATGACCAAGCCTAAGGTTGTAATTTTGGGTGCTGGCTTCGGTGGTTTGACTGCTGCCCGTGAATTAGCGGGCAAAGCTGACGTGACTTTGGTCGATCGCCATAACTTCCAGACTTTTTTGCCCCTGCTGTATCAGGTAGCCACTGCTGGGTTAGCGGCCGATCATGTGGCTTATCCGGTCCGAAGCGGACTTCGCAAAAGTGACATTAAATTTCGTATGGGCTCACCAATCGAAATTGATCATAAAAACAAAGCGATCAAATTGGATAGCAGTGAAGTTCTAAACTTTGATCACTTAATTGTGGCGCTCGGCTCAGCAACTGCAGATTTCAATATTCCTGGCGTTACCGAACATGCCCTCGGTATGAAAAGTGTTGCAGATGCAATAAATATCCGAGCTGAAATTATGCGCCGATTTGAAGATCTTTGTCGTTTCGAAGATGAAACAGTTCTCTCATTAACCGTAGTTGGTGGCGGGCCAACTGGTGTTGAGATGGCTGGCGCTTTAGCTGAACTGGTCTCTGGCCCACTTATGAATGACCATGAGCACGCAGCAAAGCACATGAAAATCAATTTGATTGAAGCCGGACCACGTCTATTGCCTACCTTTGCGGCTAAGTTATCCGACCGAACTAAACGAGATTTAGAAAAAATGGGCGTTAATGTTTTTCTAAATACTGCGGTAGCAAAAGTTGCGCCACGTAAAATCTCAATTAAAGATGGTGCTGATGTCCCATCTGAAGTAACTATCTGGGCTGCAGGTGTCCGTGGTGAGCCAACTGCTGAGATCTTAAAACTTCCAATTATTAAATCAAGAATTGATACAACTTCTACTTTGCAAGTAAATCATTACCCAAATATTTGGGCTGTTGGTGACATTGCAGGATTGACTGACGCATCAGGCAATCTGCTTCCTATGGTTGCTCCAGTTGCGCTCCAACAAGGTGCTTGGGCAGCAAAACAAATTCTAAATCTGAGCAATGGTCGCCCTACCGAAGATTTCAAATATCGCGATAAAGGTTCGATGGCCACTATCGGTCGTCATAAGGCAGTTGTGGAAGTAAAAAATCTTAAGCTAACCGGGGTTCCTGCTTGGTTTATCTGGATTTTCCTCCATCTCTTCTATCTTTTAGGTGGTCGCAATAAGGTTGGCACAATTGCCGACTGGACCTGGAACTACTTAACTTTTGATAGAGGTAATCGCCACATCATGGATATTGCGTAGTAGGTAACTGCAGATGAAATATCTAAACGTCTCTGGTTCCCAACTGTGGAGTTTTGAGTGGGCTAATAACGGCGAAGCAGTTCTCTTATTACATGGTGGGTTGAGTAATACCGACTCTTTCGCTGAAGTAATGGTTGCGCCGCTAGAGAATTCTTTTCACTTATTCGCATATGACCGAGCTGGCCATGGTCGCAGTGCAGACCAACCAGGCAGTTTCTACTTTAATTTTCAACGTGATGAAGCAATCGCATACATCTCTGAAGTAATAAGGGAACCAGTTCATTTAGTTGGTTATAGCGATGGTGCAAATATTGCGCTTATGGTGGCTATCGCGCGCCCCGATCTAGTTAAGTCAATTGTTTCAATCGCTGCTAACTTCAATGCAGATGGGATTGTCGAGCTGCCGATATTTGATCCGGCTGGAATTAGCGATGAAGAACGAGCAGAATACGCCGAAATGTCACCAGATGCTCCTGAAACACTTGATCTAAAGATTGCCAAAATGCATGAGATCTGGAAAGTTGAACCAAATATTGATGTCACAGATATCGCACAAATAGGTGTTCCGACGCTAGTAATGGCTGGCGATGATGATGTCGTAAAACATTCACATTCAATTGAACTTTATGAGGCTCTACCGTCTGGACAATTAGCCATTGTGCCCGGAACTTCACATGGGTTAGTAAAAGAAAAACCGGAAATTGTTACTGCAATTATTAAGAGTTTTTTAAGCGATCAGTCTTATCCGATAACTCGACAACCAATTCGCCGCACTAATCCGGCTTAACTCTCGATTGGTTCAATCTTGCCAGTTGCTACATGGTAAATCCCTCCACTAACAATTACATCTTTAGGTATTAGCGGGAAAGCGCGGATACGAGCGAGATCTTGGCTTAGTGCAGCACGCTGATCAACCACGGTATTGAATTCGAGTGAGCGAGTATCTACTCCGTGTTTTTCTTCAATCATGGCATGAATAACTTCTTCATCTTCTTGAGCCATTCGACAATCGGTGTGAGGCATTACCAAAATGCGATCAACCCCAAGTAGATAAGTAGCTAGTACCAAGGTACGAAGTACATCTTGTGTGACTCGAGCTCCAGCATTACGCAGAATCTTGGCATCACCAGATTTCATTCCAACCACTGAGAGCGGATTGATTCTTGAATCCATGCAGGTAACAATCGCTAGACCTCGAGCTGCTCGGCCAGTTAAATCGCTATATTTAAAATTATTCGCATAATCTTCATTGGCGCGCCAAAGATCATCAAAACCAGGCTGAAAATCTGGGTTAATCGATTTGCTCATGAATCTAAGTCTAACAACGCAATTCACCAACCGCACCCGCAGGTACGAATGGATGCTGAGGAAACACTGACTTTACGCGTTGGTAAGGTGAATTCTGCAACGGTCTTGGATCTAGATCGCCTTTGTTCGGCCACATCGAGAATGCACGTTCGGCTTGTGCGGTAATTGTCAGTGACGGATTAACTCCTAAATTCGCAGTGACACTCGAACCATCGACAATGTGTAAGTTCGGATAATTGAATACTCGGTGGTACGGATCAATCACGCCATGTTCAACATCAGAACCTATTACACAGCCGCCAACAAAATGGGCGGTAAATGGGGCATTAATTAAATCGCCAATATGACCGCCTGCAATGCCGCCTCTGTTTTTTGCGATTCGGCGCACAACATCGTTTGCAGCAGGAATGTAAGTTGCATTTGGTTTAGTCGGATCATTCTT
>CANHRM010000034.1 GCA_947463725.1 Actinomycetota bacterium
GCTACTGCCTTACACATCTACAGCGCGATAAGGAGCGATGAACATATGAAACTCATCCTTACTCGCGAAGTTGCTGGGCTTGGTCAAGCTGGCGATGTTGTAACTGTTAAAGATGGCTTTGGCCGCAACTACTTGCTTCCACGCGGAAATGCGATCACCTGGAGCCAAGGCGGAGAGAAGCAGATCGAAGGAATTCGTCGTGCTCGTGCAGCACGCGAGATCCGCGATATCGATCACGCTAACTCAATCAAGGCAACACTTGAAGCCGCATCTCTTACCATCAAGGTAAAAGTTGGTACCGGAAATCGTCTATTCGGTTCAGTAACCGATAAAGATGTAGCAGCAGTAATCAAGAGCGCAGTTGCGATCGATATCGATCGTCACAGTATCAAGATGGCTGGCCACATCAAGAAGATTGGTACACATTCAGCAAAGGTCTCACTAGACCACCATGTAACTGCAGTAATTACACTGACAGTTGTAGCTGAATAAATAAATAATTAGAACGGGCTCGGCGCTAATTGCGTCGGGCCCGTTTTATTTTGCAATTTTGCTTCTCATCTCAACTAATGAGAAATAGTTATTTACTTTCATGCACAACGATGTAAGGCGATGTAACGCTGCTGACCTGCACCTTTAAAGGCTAATAAGAGAAAACTGAGAGATACCCACAATTCATCCACCGCTTTGTGCACAGGAAATCACGCTTATCCACCGACTTATCCCCAGCTTTACCCACATGCACAAAGGGGGATATTCGCTAAACGCGGCCAGCACTCATACCTTTGCGTCCGTAAGCGTAATTCACGCTTAATCTGACGAAAATGCCAGTACAAATGTCAGTGGCTAATGGGAGGTTTTACGCGTGAGCATCGCAGAACTTCCCAACCGTGGCGGACAACAGAACAATTCCTCATATAACTCTGCGCCAGAATTCGAGCGCACCCCACCACAAGATTTAATCGCCGAACAATCTGTTCTTGGCGGAATGCTTCTGAGTAAAGATGCAATTTCAGATGTAGTTGAAATTTTACGCGAACGTGATTTCTATCGTCCAGCACATGAACTTATCTACGATGTAATTATTGATCTCTATGGTCGCGGCGAACCAGCTGATGCCGTAACTGTTTCAGCCGAACTTGCAAAGCGCGGCGACATTGCGCGCGCAGGTGGCGCACCTTATTTACATACTTTGATTTCATCCGTTCCAACTGCAGCAAACGCTGGTTACTACGCAAAGATCGTTCGCGAACGCGCAATCATGCGTCGCTTAGTTGAAGCCGGTACCAAGATTGTGCAACTTGGTTACACCGTCGAAGGTGATGTTGACGAAGCAGTAGATCAAGCACAAGTCGAAGTTTTCCAAGTTACTGAACGACGCACCTCTGAAGATTATGTTCAGTTAAGTACTTTGTTGCCACAAGCACTCGATGAGATCGAAGCAATCTCTAAAGGTGTTGGTATCGAAGGCGTAATGACCGGTTTCCGCGATCTAGATAAATTAACAAACGGTTTGCACCCAGGCAACATGATTGTTCTAGCTGCACGTCCTGCTGTTGGTAAATCAACACTTGGTTTAGATATTGCACGTCAGGCATCTATTCACGATGGAAAAACTTCAGTTATTTTCTCACTTGAAATGTCGCGTTCTGAAATCACAATGCGTATGTTGTCATCAGAGGCAAAAGTTGGTTTGAATAATATTCGCTCTGGTGCGCTATCTGATGAAGAGTGGTCACGTTTAGCTCGACGCATGGGCGAGATTTCAAATGCTCCGTTATTTATTGATGATTCACCAAATCTTTCCATGATGGAAATTCGCGCTAAAGCTCGTCGTTTAAAGCAGCGCCATGATCTGAAGCTAATTGTGATTGATTACTTGCAGTTAATGACCTCTGGCAAGCGCGTAGAGAACCGTCAGCAAGAGGTTTCCGAGTTCTCTCGCCACTTAAAGTTAATGGCTAAAGAGTTAGACGTTCCGGTTATTGCAATCTCACAGCTCAACCGTTCGCCTGAACAGCGCTCTGATAAGAAACCAATGCTTTCAGATCTTCGTGAATCAGGTTCGATTGAACAAGATGCTGACGTAGTTATCTTGTTACACCGCGATGATCTCTATGACCCACAAAGTCGTTCAGGTGAAGCAGATTTAATTGTGGCTAAGCACCGTAACGGACCAACTCGCACAATTACAGTTTCGGCACAACTTCACATTGCGCGCTTTGTGGATATGCCACTAAATAGTGGAATGCAAGATTTCACTCAACAGCGCGAACCTGAAGAAAACTAGTTACTTAATAGTTATTTAACGGCGCTTCGTGCGCGATCTGCCATATAAATTCCGGCGATCACAATTACGCCACCAATCAATTGAAGTACTGTCCATGATTCACCAAACCAGAACCACGCAACAGCGCCAGCAAATATTGGCTCTAACATTCCAAATGCACTTGTAGTTGAAGCCGATAGGTTGCGTAGGCCATTCATCACACACAGGTATGGAATTACAGTTCCAATTAAAACCACATAAAGAATCAGCACCCAACCCGAAGTGCTATATCCCTCAAGTGCGCCCCCTAATGGAATTGAGACTGTAAAAACATCGAATGGGAAAGTCCAAATTGGCATTAACAAAGACCAAGCAAGAGCCGCGAAACCAAATCCCCACATTGTGACTGATTGATTATCACGCTGCGCAGTGATTCCTTCGCCGGCTAAAAAGAAGAAAGCCAGTGCAAACGCTGCACCAAGGGCCGCAAGCACACCAATTCCATCGAGAGTTAAACCTTTCCAAACTTGGGCGACGAATGCCAAACCAAGTAGCGCCAAGAAGAGAGCAATCCACATTTCATTGGGCACATGTTTCTTACGAACATAACGTAGGTAAAGGACGATCCAGACTGGGGCGGTGAATTCAATAAGCAGGGCAATGCTCACGTGCATGCGGGAAATAGCTAAGAAATAGGCACCATTTACCATCGCAATTCCGATAGTGCCAAGGGCCGCCATACGAGGTATTTCGCGCTTAGTCAGACGCAAAGTCTTTGGTGCCCGCCAAGCGATGTAGGCCGCGAGAATAAAAAAAGTTGAGATCGAACGGACTTGGGCTAGTCGCCAGGCTGAAATGTAGTCGTTAAGCAGAAGTTTTGAGGCGATGCCGTTTGAAGCGAACATGACAGCAGCGATAGTTAAAAGGATCTCACTTCGCCGCGCTTTAAGCATCTTGCAAGGGTAACCGATTACTTACCCTAAATAGTTGGTTTTGCTGGTTTAGCTGAGATTTATTGGCTTAGAAGGCGGCGTCTGAGATATTCATGATCGAATTATCGGTTGCTTCGATAATCTTGCGATCTGCGGTGATGTGAGGCAAGTAATTAGTTACAAAGAACTTCGCTGAAGCGATTTTTCCATTGTAGAACTCAAGATCCTTACCAGCAGTTGGAATCTTTTCCAAAGCAATATCTGCCTGACGTAGTAACAACCAAGCGGTGATGATGTCGCCAACCGCCATTAAACAACGAGATGTATTTAAACCAACAGTGTAAATCTTTTCGGCATCTGTTTGTGATTCCATCGCGAGAGCAACCAAAGTTGCGATGATGGCATTTAAATCACCGAGTGACTTAAGTAGAGCTTCTTTTTCAGCAGTATGCACGCCACCGGTTTCGGCAAAAGCTTTAATCTCTTTTCCAAGTAAGCCGATTGCTCGGCCACCATCTTTAACAATTTTACGGAAGAAGAAATCTAGACCTTGAATCGCAGTTGTGCCTTCATACAAAGTATCGATCTTGGCATCGCGCACATATTGTTCAAGTGGCCAATCTTGCGTGAAACCACTTCCGCCAAATGTCTGCAGCGATTCAGTTCCAAGAAGAGTCCAAGATTTTTCGGAACCATAACCTTTAACTACTGGCAACAACAAATCATTTAACTTCTCTAAATCTTCAGCGTGCTCTTTGTTGCCAGCCTGAATGGCCAACTCGATCTCATCTTGGATAGAGGCGGTATAAAGTACTAGCGCACGCATACCTTCGGAATATGACTTTTGAACCATAAGCGAGCGGCGCACATCTGGATGACGAATGATTTCTACACGCGGGCTAGCTTTATCGTTCATAACTTTCATATCGCCGCCTTGAACACGGGTTTTGGCATAGGAAAGTGCTTGTTGATAGCCAGCCGAAAGGGTAGCAATAGCTTTAGTTCCAACCATCATGCGTGCGAATTCAATAACTTTGAACATCTGCGCAATACCTTCGTGTACTTCACCTAATAAATAGCCTACAGCTGGTTCATTTTCGCCTAAATTAATTTCACAAGTTGACGAAACATTGAGACCCATCTTGTGTTCAACGTTTGTTACATAAACGCCATTACGTTTCCCAAGTTCGCCAGTTTCTAAATCAAACATAAATTTAGGAATTAGGAATAAGGAAAGTCCCTTTGTACCTGGGCCGCCACCTTCGCGGCGAGCAAGAGTAAAGTGAACAATGTTTTCGTAAAGGTCAGCATCACCGGAAGTGATAAATCGTTTAGTACCAGTTATGTGCCAAGTTCCATCTGGTTGTTGAACCGCTTTTGAGCGACCAGCACCAACATCAGAACCGGCATCAGGTTCAGTAAGTTGCATGGTTGCACCCCAGTGCTTATCAACCATTAATTTAGCGATTTGCTTTTGTGGTTCTGTTCCAAGCACATAAGCAACTTGCGCAAACGCGTAACCTGATGCGTAGATATGAATTGAAGGGTTAGAACCTAAAACCATTTCGGCAATTGCCCAGCGAACAGACGGTGGAACTTTCATGCCACCTAAATCAACTGGTGCATCGAGTCGCCACCATTCGCCATCAATGTATGCTTTATAAGATTTCTTAAAACTTTCCGGTAATTTCACATCGCCAGTAGCTTTATTGAAATTAGTTCCGATGCGATCGCCTTCAACGAAAGAAGCCGCTAAATCGTTTTCACATAAACGCTTCATTTCTTCCAACATGCCCATTGCTGTGTCACGGTCTACTTCGCCATAAGGGGCAGTTCCCATGACTTTCTCGCGACCCAGTAGGTCAAAGAGGCAGAATTCAATATCGCGCAGGTTGGCTAGGTAATGGCTCATAGGCGAATAATGCTACCCATCAGTAACTTAGGCAAGTACTTAAGCAGGTCCGCGCCCCCGCTGGGGTAGGCTCGCGCTTGTGCTACTAAGTGATCGCGATATCAGAGCTGAAATTACCGCTGGCCGGGTTGCGGTTGAACCCTTTGCCGAATCGATGGTTCAGCCTTCCAGCGTTGATGTTCGGCTAGACCGCTTTTTCCGGGTCTTTGAAAATCACAAGTATTCGGTAATCGATCCATCGATCGAGCAATCCGAATTAACTCGCGAAGTAATTGTTGAACCAAATGAACATTTCATTTTGCACCCAGGTGAATTTGTACTGGCTTCAACATATGAAATTATCACTTTGCCCGACGATATTGCCGGCCGCCTCGAAGGAAAATCTTCCCTTGGCCGCCTTGGTTTACTCACTCACTCAACTGCTGGATTTATTGACCCAGGTTTCTCAGGCCACATCACTCTTGAACTTTCTAACGTGGCAAACCTGCCCGTAAAACTTTTCCCAGGAATGAAGATCGGGCAGCTATGTCTCATCAAACTCTCATCTCCTGCTGAGCATCCATACGGTTCTGCCGTTTATGCTTCTAGATACCAAGGACAGCGCGGACCAACCGCTAGCCGTTCTTGGATTAATTTTCACCAAACCATAATTCAATAAATCCAAACCATGATTCAATAAATTAAGAGGGACAAATGGATACCACTGTTTTGGTAATTCTTGGAATTGTAATCTTGTTAGTAATTTTCTTTGTTGCGCAATACAACCGTTTAATTAGATTAAACGTTGCAGTCGATGAAGCATTTGCACAGATCGAAGTACAACTTAAGCGTCGTTCTGATTTGATCCCGAATTTAGTTGAAACTGTAAAAGGATATGCCAAGCACGAGCAGTCGACTTTTGATGCTGTTATAACTGCGCGCGCAAAAGCTACAACTGCAACCTCGGTTGCCGATGTTTCTGCCGCTGATGGCATGATGACACAAGCACTTCGCGGGCTGCTGGCTGTTGCTGAGGCATACCCTGATCTAAAAGCATCAGCTAACTTCATGTCATTACAAGAAGAACTTTCTACAACTGAAAATAAAGTTGCCTTTTCACGTCAGTTCTACAACGACAATGTGCGCCTGTTAAATACAGCAGTTAAAACAATTCCAACTAATTTCTTTGCTGGTTTTGCCAAAGTAAATGAGCGCGAATTCTATGAAGTTGATGAAGCAACCAACCGAAACGCTCCAAACGTAAGCTTTTAAAGGCTTATGGCAACCTTCTCGTTTCGCGCTGCGCAAAGCGCTAATAAGCGCAAAACCTTTCTTCTCCTTGGAGCGATGGGTGCGCTTACCTGGCTAGTTTTGTCATCAATCTTTACTTACCTAGGCACTAGCAGCAGAGCGATTGTGCCATTCGCAGTCGGACTAACTTTGATTTCAGTTTGGGGTTCCTACTACGGTTCCGACAAATTGGTTTTAACCATGACTGGCGCTAAACAAATTCAAGAGAGCGATAATCCGAAGTTATTTGGCTTGATTCAAGAAATCACTATAGCTAGCGGATTACCAATGCCTAAGGTTGCCATCGTTGAAGATAGCGCGCCAAATGCTTTTGCGACCGGGCGAAACCCGGAACACGCGCTCATTGCATTTACTACCGGGATTCTTGATGCGATGGATCGCGATCAACTACAAGGCGTCATTGCGCACGAAATGGCACACGTTGGTAATCGCGATACTTTAGTTTCAGCAGTGGCTGCCACAACTGCAGGTGCGATTGCACTTATCAGCGATATGTTAATGCGCATGATGTGGTTTGGTGGCGGTCGTCGCGATCGTGATAGCAACGGAAATCCGATCATGCTCGTGGTCTCACTAATTGTTTTAATTTTGGCACCGATTGCCGCCGTAATGCTGAAATCCGCTATTTCACGTAAACGAGAATCTTTAGCTGATGCAACCGCAGTTGCTTTTACTCGCAACCCTGCTGGCTTGCGTAGTGCACTTGAAGTATTGGCTGCTGATTCAACGGTGGTCCATCAGAAATCAACTGCGGTTGCACATATCTGGATTGAGTCGCCACTAGATGGCACATCAGTTTCAAAGATGTTTGCTTCTCACCCACCGATTCAAGAACGCATCGCAACTTTGCGCGCGATGGAGTCGCTTAACTAGTTGATAGTGGAAAGAAAACTGTAAAGGTCGCGCCTTCACCTAATTTTGAAGTTACTCCAACTTTGCCACCATGAGCTTGCATAACTGCGTCAACAATTGAAAGGCCTAGACCGCTACCTTCTTCTTTGGCCCGGTTTCGTGAAGGATCTGCGCGGTAAAACCGTTCAAAAATGCGAGCTTGATCCTCTTGCGATAAACCTGGCCCAGAGTCAGTAATAGATATTGTCGTTCCTTCATCGTTGCCATCTATTGAAACATTAATTGGCGTACCGATAGGAGTATGAATTCGAGCATTAGCCAATAAATTAGCAACAACTTGGTGAATTTTACCGGCATCGCCTAAGACAAATGCTTCGTCAGGCAAATTTAAGGTTATTGGATGTTCTGGCCCGGCTGCGCGAGCAGATTCAACAGCTTCGACTACTAATTCGCTTAGATTTACTGGCGCATGCACAAGTTCACGGGATTGATCTAACCGAGCTAGCGTCAACAAATCTTCAACCAGGGCACCCATGCGAACTGATTCATTTTCAATTCGGCCGACAAGTTCAGATGTTGCAGCTTCACCCTTAACCGCACCTTGGCGATGTAGTTCAGCAAAACCACGTATCGCAGTTAAAGGAGTACGAAGCTCATGGCTGGCATCTGCAACAAAGCGACGCAATTTATTTTCACTTGCAGTGCGTGCTGCGAAAGATTCCTCAATTCGTGTAAGCATGGCATTTAACGAACTTACTAATCTACCAACTTCAGTATCTGGTTTGGCATCAGGTAACCGCGCTGATAAATCACCTGCTGCAATTTTCTCGGCAGTTTCTTCAACTGCGACCAACGGACGTAAACCAATCTTAATTACCATTCGGGAAGCGAATGCAATAAGCAATAGCGCAATTAAACCGATAAATACAAAGATAACTCTTAAGCGGTTAGATGTTTCATCAACCCCAGATAATGACTGCGCGACGAAAACTGATCCCATTGCGGATGGCAAAACTCTTGAGAGAACTCGAAAATCTGGTCCGGGAACTTTTAATGTGAACGGTTTATTACCATATTTGGCGGCGCTTGCCGGCAATGTGCCAATCACGTAGTCAGTAATTTTTTGAGCGTTTAGGTCACCACCAACACCACCGACATAGTTTCCGAATGGGTCAAGCAAGGTGATCGATACTGAGCTGGGAACACTGCGTAATGGCGTTTCAGCCGCGGCCCGGGCTTCTGGATTGCCATGCGTCTCGTCGCCATCGGAATCGCTTTGAATTCCAGCGCGATCAACTCGCAAAAGTGCACCATCTGCGACGCTCACTAATTGCTGATCTACTTGCTGAAGTAAAAACTTTTGGATTGCATTTTGGGCAATAAAATCTGAAACCATAAAACCAAGTGCCGATAAGAGCAATACGCCGACTAGAAGTCGGTTTCGCAAGCTAGCACTTGATAATGGGTTTCGATTCTTCATTTGTAAATTACTTCGGCGGTATCCGTAGTCGATATCCAACACCTCGCACAGTATGAATCAGCGCTGGTTCGTAAGTATCAATTTTTTTACGTAAGTAAGAAACATAAGTTTCAACTATGCCAGCATCACCACGGAAATCGTATTGCCAAACATGATCAAGAATTTGTGATTTCGAAACAACGCGATCGGCATTTATCATTAAATAACGAAGTAACAAGAATTCAGTAGGGGATAGATCGATCAGATTGCCAGCACGATGAACTTCGTGTGTTGCTTCATCTAATTCAAGATCAGCAAAACGAATTTTTTCTTCATCATTAACTGTTATGGTTGCACCAGTTCGGCGCAGAAGTGAACGAAGGCGCGCAACTAACTCTTCAAGACTAAATGGCTTAGTCATGTAATCATCGCCACCGATTGTTAAACCGGCAACTTTATCTTCCATGCCATCTTTAGCAGTTAAAAAGAGCACACCAATATTATGACCCTCGTTGCGAATACGTTTGCAAACTTCGAAGCCATCCATGCCGGGCATCATCACATCGAGGACCATTGCATGTGGCTTAAATTCTTCGGCAACCAGAAGAGCTTGTGAACCATTATTTGCAGTTCGCACATCAAAACCAACAAACCGAAGACTGGTTGAAATTAAATCGCTAATGCTCGATTCGTCATCAACTACAAGAATGCGTTGGTTATTACTTTCGCCCTTACTCATGTCTGCCTCTCTAAAATTCCAGGATATTTAAATTTCTCCTGGTGCCACCCAATGCGGCTACAGAGAAGGATCCTCAGGAAACCTGAGAATTACCTGAGGATAGACTCGATTCGGACTGTGGCTTTACTGCTCGCAAGAGTGCCTGAGCGACATCTAGAACCTCAACATCTGATTCGCGGGCAGTCATTCCATCCGTAACCATCACTCGACAGAACGGACAGGCAACAGCAACTTCATCTACACCGGTGGCAATAGCTTCATCGACGCGACTTAAATTGATTCGCTCACCAATTTTTTCCTCCATCCACATGCGACCGCCGCCTGCACCGCAACAGAAGGAACGTTCTTGGTTACGTGGCATCTCGGTAACTTTCACACCGGTTGCATTTAGAAGTTCTCGGGGTGGTTGGTAAATCTCATTATGCCGACCCAAGTAACAAGGATCATGATAGGTAAGCGAGGTAGTTGCCTTATTAACTGGAATTAATTTCTTTTCCCGCACTAATTGATTTAACAATTGCGTGTGATGAACCATGGTGAGTTCGAAACCACTTTGTGCATAATCGCGACCAATCGTTGTAAAGCAATGAGGGCACGTTACAACAATTTTCTTATTGCCTTTTGAGATATCGCGGTTTGCGAATACTTCATTAAAAGTATCGATATTTTCGCGCGAAAGAATTTGGTAGAGGAATTCATTACCACTTCGACGAGCTGGGTCGCCGGTACAGGTCTCGCGTTTACCAAGAACTGCGAAATTAACACCAGCCATGTGAAGTAATTCAGCAACCGCCTTCGTTGTTTTCTTCGCACGTTCTTCATAAGCACCAGCGCAACCTACCCAGAATAAGTATTCAACTTCATCAGGTAAGACACCCTCAACAACTTTAATTGGGAAATCACATTCAGCAATCCAAGCTTCACGATCATTGCGGTTAGCGCCCCAAGGGTTACCGGCTTTTTCTAGATTACGGAAAGTTCCACCAAGTTCAGTCGGAAATTCTGACTCAACTAATACTTGGAAGCGGCGCATATTTACAATGTGATCTACGTGTTCAATATCTACTGGACATTCATTTACGCAAGCACCACAAGTAGTACAAGACCAAAGTACATCGAGTGAAATCGGCGCATTTTCACCAACTAATACTTCATTTTCAACGACTTTAGACATGGCATGGTCGCGCATAGCCATAATCAATAGCTTTGGCGATAGCGGTTTATCAGTATGCCAAGCAGGACATTGCGATTGGCAACGTCCACACTCGGTACATGAAGTCATGTCGAGCAGACCTTTCCAAGAAATATCGCCGCGATTACCTAAACCGAATACATCATCCTCGGCCGGATCTTCGAAGTTAACTGGCTTGCCATGTGACAACATCTCGGGCAATGCTCCAAGTGAGTTCTTACCATCGACATTTCGTTTAAAGAAAATATTTATAGGTGCCAAGAAGCGGTGCCATGCAACACCCATGGTGAAGTTAGAAGCAATCACAATAAACCAGAGCATTGATACAAAAATCTTGATGGCAGCAATTACCTGAATCGAAGTTGTAATTTGACCGAGTGATTGCTGTTTAAACATTTCGGCAATCCACCAGGAGGTTATGTAATGGCGATTGCGAGTTGTCTCTTCAGAGAGCGCACCTTCAAATCCACGTAATGCGATAACACAGAAAACAACTGCCAAAATAGTTGCTTCAACGTAATATGCCTTCCAGCTACCTGAACCCAAGAAGCGAGATGTGCGACCTTTGTGAAAGAAACGTGTTAATTGGCGAATACCGATTAGCGCAACAATTCCGATTCCGGTAAGCCACGTAATTAGTTCAACAAAATACTCATATGGCCAAAGATGACCAATGACTGGAAGCGCCCAACGCGGATTCACAACTAAGAAATATGCTTGGATCAAAGTTCCTAATAAAGCTCCGAAACCGATCATGACAAACCAGTGTGCGATTCCAGTGCCGGTAAAATTGAGCATCTTGGTGTGGCCAAGAGTTTCTTTCAAAGTATTTTTCAGACGCGCTCCACGATTGCCGCTTCGAGTTGGATCTGCTGCACCCTTTTTGAAGATACCTATTAATTGGCGAACCCGAATTGCAAGCAGGGCTAGGGCAGCGATCGTGATGCCGTAGGCAACGATCATCAGGGCAAGCGTTAACGTCATGTGGATGAGGGTAAAGGGAAAATTGCGCGGGAATAAGTTCCTAGGGCTGTGGGTTACACCCTATGGAAACCTGAGTCGCCCCGACTCAAGTATTTGGGTATGATCGACTCATGTCCCGCTGATAAGCGGAGCCTGGAGTCGAGTAAGACTCAAAATCAAGCGTAAATAGATTAGTAGAAATTGGAGCAATGAAGATGGCCAGAGCAGTAGGAATCGACTTAGGAACCACCAACAGCTGTGTTTCCGTTCTAGAAGGCGGCGAGCCAGCAGTTATCGCTAACGCCGAGGGTGCACGTACGACTCCGTCGATCGTGGCTTTTGCGAAAAATGGCGAAGTACTTGTTGGCGAAGTTGCCAAGCGTCAATCAGTAACAAACGTTGATCGCACCATTCGTTCAGTTAAGCGCCACATGGGTACTAACTGGACTATCGATATTGATGGCAAGAAGTACACCGCACAAGAAATTTCAGCACGTGTTCTACAGAAGTTAAAGCGCGATGCCGAGGCATACCTTGGCGAAACCGTAACTGATGCAGTTATTACCGTGCCGGCTTACTTCAACGATGCGCAACGTCAAGCAACTAAAGAAGCTGGCGAAATTGCTGGCCTAAATGTTCTTCGCATTATCAACGAGCCAACATCTGCAGCACTTGCATACGGTCTTGATAAAGGCGATCAAGAACAAACAATTCTAGTTTTCGACTTAGGTGGCGGAACTTTCGACGTATCACTTCTTGAAATCGGTGATGGTGTTGTAGAAGTTAAAGCAACTAACGGCGATAACAATCTTGGTGGAGATGACTGGGATGACGCACTTGTACAACATCTAGTTAAGACATTTGCTGCTCAATCAGGTATTGATTTAGCAAAAGATAAAATGGCGATGCAACGTGTTCGTGAAGCTGCTGAAAAAGCAAAGATCGAACTTTCATCATCACAGCAAGCATCAATTAACTTGCCATACATCACGGTTGATGCCGAAAAGAACCCATTGTTCTTAGATGAAACAATTACTCGCGCACAATTTCAATCACTAACTGCCGATCTACTAGATCGATGCAAGAAGCCATTCCAGGCAGTTCTAAAAGATGCTGGAATTCCAATTGCTGATATTGATCACGTTGTTTTGGTTGGTGGTTCGACTCGTATGCCAGCAGTTGTAGATCTGGTTCGCGAACTTACTGGCGGAAAAGAGCCAAATAAGGGTGTAAATCCAGATGAAGTTGTAGCTGTAGGAGCAGCGCTTCAAGCTGGTGTTTTAAAGGGTGAAGTTAAGGATGTTCTGCTTCTCGATGTGACACCACTATCTCTTGGTATTGAAACCAAGGGTGGCGTTATGACTAAGTTGATCGAGCGCAATACAACAATCCCAACTAAGCGCAGCGAAATCTTTACAACTGCCGATGACAATCAGCCTGCTGTACAGATTCAGGTATTCCAGGGTGAGCGCGAGATGGCGGCTTATAACAAGAAGCTCGGCATGTTCGAACTAACTGGTCTACCACCTGCACCACGCGGAGTTCCGCAAATTGAAGTTGCTTTCGATATCGACGCTAACGGCATCGTGCACGTATCAGCGAAAGATCTTGGTACCGGCAAAGAGCAGAAGATGACGATCACCGGCGGCTCATCACTTTCTAAAGAAGAGATTGATCGCATGATGAAGGATGCTGAATCACATGCCGAAGAAGATCGTAAGCGCAAGGAAGAAGCTGAGATCCGCAACAACGGTGACTCACTTCTTTACCAAACCGAGAAGTTCTTAAAGGATAACGAAGATAAGTTCACCGAGGGCGAAGCTGCTGAAAAGAAAGCTGAAACTGAAACCGAACTTGCTGTACTTAAGATCTCACTCGAAGGTAATGATCTTGAGGCAATCAAGGCCGCAACTGAAAAAGTTGCAACCGTCAGCCAAGCACTCGGCGCTGCCCTTTATGCAGCAACAGCTGCAACCCAAGGTGATACAACACCAAATGAAGATGGCGTTGAAGATGCCGAGATTGTCGATGAAGGAAAGTAATTGACTTCAGAAACTCAAGAAAATATCGAGACAACTCAAGAAGAAGTTGTAATTGAGCATCCAGAGGCGGGTCAAGAAATTGACCCGCTTGCTGTGATGACCGCTGACTTACAACGCTTACAAGCCGAGTACGCCAATTACCGTAAGCGGGTTGAACGTGATCGCGCAGTTGCTTCCGAAATCGCAATCGCATCAGTGCTTAATGAACTATTACCCCTACTAGATGGGCTTGATAGAGCAGCTGAGCATGAAGAGCTAACTGGTGGATTTAAAGCTATTGCCGACCAACTAACCTCGATAACTTCTCGAATCGGGTTAGAAAAATTCGGTGAAGCTGGGACCGAATTTGATCCACAGATTCACGATGCCCTAATGCATGAAACTTCTTCTGAAGTCTCAGTACCTACCGCCAGCAAGATTCTGCAGGCCGGATATAAATTCAAGGATCGCATTTTGCGTCCTGCCAGCGTTGCAGTAACAGATCCAGCGGGAGAATAAGCTATGGCAGCGCGTGATTTATACGAGAAGGATTTCTATAAAA
>CANHRM010000035.1 GCA_947463725.1 Actinomycetota bacterium
CTGGTCGGGGCGGGGAGATTCGAACTCCCGATCTCCTGCTCCCAAAGCAGGCGCGCTAGCCACTACGCTACGCCCCGAGGCGTAAGTCGGAAGTCTAGAGGAATTTTTGTGCTCTGATTACCGAGCCGATACCCTAAGCCCGTACGCTAGCGGTAACACCGCATGCGGGTGTAGCTCAATGGTAGAGCCCCAGCCTTCCAAGCTGGCCATGCCGGTTCGATCCCGGTCACCCGCTCCAAGCATTTCTGCTCAGATTTATGAGGCTCTCCTCGCATATTTATTGCTCTTTTTATGCGATGGCTCCGACTTTCACACCTGCAAATGATCCGCTTGGAATTAATGCCACCGATACCGAATCTGGCGTAAAAACATTAACTGTTAGATCAGAACTAGCCAATGTTGAAACTCCATTTATTACGACGTCTGCACAAAGTGTAATTTCAAACACTCTTGCCGAATCCTTGTACAAAGTACCTATCGAATAAAAATACTTAGAAGTTATAATTGGCGCGGCGCCTGTAGCTGTAAATGAAATACCTAGCGTTTGATCAATTAAATCCATCGGATTTATTGCAGAACGAAAATGAATCTGCACTCGTAATACGTAACTTTTTCCGGCTTCCAAAACCAAAAATGTTGTGGAACTGGTTGTTGCGCCTGGCCCTCCAACGAGTTGATTTGCGAAAATAATATTTCCGGCAAGTCCAATAGATAACCCAGTCCCACCAGCTACTCCTGCAGTTCCTTGCGAACCAGTTGATCCAGTTGGACCTGTTGGACCTTCGGGTCCGGTAGATCCTGTTGCACCAACATTTCCATTAGCTCCGTTAGAACCTGTTGGTCCTGCAGGTCCTTGTGCACCAGTTGATCCACTGCCTGCTGGACCTTGTGATCCAGTTGCACCGCTTGGGCCTTGCGCACCAGTTGCTCCAGTTGCACCAGGTGCTCCTTGCGAACCAGCACCAGCTGGTCCTTGTGATCCTGTTACACCGGTTAATCCAATTGGTCCTTGTACTCCAATTGGTCCAACAATTCCTTGTGCACCTGTTGCGCCAACTTCTCCACGCAAACCTTGTTCACCTTTGATGCCAACATCACCAGCTATTCCTTGAGGCCCTTGTGCACCTTGAGTGCCACTTGGTCCAGCAACTGTTGATGCATTCGTGACTGTTTTTCCATCACTGCCACTTTTTCCATCAGTACCAGCGGAACCGTTAGTTCCTTTTAGACTAATTCCTGCTGGCCATTTATTTTTCATCTTCGGTCCATAAATATTTAGATTTTTTATGTCTATATAGAAATCACCATCGATACCAATTGCATTCGAAGGCGCTACAACCCCACTTAATATTGTGTTTGGGATCGATGCTGCAGTTCTTCCAGCAGCTTTTGGTTTCGTTGTTGCATCAGCACTGGTCATTGGAATACATGAAATAAGTGCGATCGAAATGATTTTTACGAATAATGATCTTGCTTTGATATCCATTGACGGGTTCTCCTGTCAGATTGGGTAACACCAGTGTGAAACGGACAAAATGCCCCTTATATAAGGACGACCCGTATTACTGCCCCAGAAAGCGGGGTTCAAACCCTAGAGACGCGCTCAAAAACTCTAACCGCGTTCACAGGAAAATGGTCTACTTTTTTAACCTATAGGTAGTTAATTACGACTAGTCGATGACGTGGGGTTATTGACCGGGGAAATGATCAATCGAAAGGACCATTTAAATGGTTTCAAAGAAGAAAGTAATTGCAATCGCAATTACAACTATGGCTCTAACTGTTGGCACTGTTGGTGTTTCCAATGCGGCCTCAAAGAGTTCAGTAAAAGTTTCGATAAGTAAGGGAATGAAACTTCCTGGTGCACAGCAAGACAAACTTGCTGGCGTACTAAGTGACCTTGTGAAGAAGGGCACTCTTACTCAGGCACAAGTTGATGCATTGAATGCAGCTATTGCGGCCGCAAGAACTGCAGATGATGCTCAACGTCTTGCTGATAAAGCAGCACATGATGCAGAACGTGCAGCACTAGAAGCGCTAGTTGCAAAAACAATTGGTGTTGATGCAGCTGTAATTAAGACTCGTCTTGCAGCCGGTGAATCACTTGGCGCAATTGCTGGTGCAAAGAAAGATGCACTAATCGCAGTACTAGTTGCTGATGAAACAAAGCGCATTGATGCTGCTGTGACAGCTGGCAAGTTAACTGCTGCTCAAGCAACAACATTAAAAGCTGGACTAGTTGCACATGTAACAGCTGAAGTTAATTCAGTTGGTGGTCCTCGCGGTGGTTCAGGAATGGGCGGCCCAGGAATGGGTGGTCCAGGAATGGGCGGACACAAACATGGTGGTCCAGGAATGGGCGGTCATGATGGTCCACGTGGTCCAAAGATGGGTGGTCCAGGAATTGGCGCACCCGGAACTGCACCAGGAACCACAACTGGCACAACAGCTTCTTACAAGGCTTAATCACTAAGTAAGGAAAATTCTTAACTGATAGATCCTCCTTCCGTAGGGCGAGAAAACCCGTCACCAGAAACATCGGTGGCGGGTTTTCTCATGATTAGATTCGCACATGCGTATTCATATCGGTAGTGATCATGCGGGCCTTGAACTAAAGAATGCTTTATCTGATTACTTAACCGGCAAAGGCCACGAAGTTAAAGACCATGGCCCTTTTGAGTATGACGCGCTCGATGATTACCCCGTCTTTTGTATTCCCGCGGCGCAAGCTACAGCTGCTGAACCAGGCTCTTTTGGCATTGTTATTGGCGGTTCTGGCAACGGCGAACAAATGGCAGCCAATAAAGTTAAAGGTGTTCGCGCAGCTTTGGTGTGGAGTTTAGAAACAGCCAAGCTTGCTCGCGAACATAACAATGCAAATGTAATTTCAGTTGGCGGTCGTTTGCACTCAATTGAAGATTGCCAATCATTCATCGATGCATTCCTTGCCACACCATTTAGTGGTGATGAGCGACATATCCGTCGCATCAATCAATTGAGTAACTTCGAAACAACTGGCGAGATTAAGTAACTAACTCTTAATAAATCTAAAGTCAGCAACTGGGTGTTCTTTATTAATTCCCTGATCTTCAAAGCGAGTTAGTGGTCGCCAGTCTGGGCGATCAACTTCTCCCCCAGTAAATAAAGTTTGTTTAGTAAATTCCTCGGCAATCCATTGTGCATACGGTTGCCAGTCAGTTGCGATGTGAAAGAAAGCTCCGGGTTTTAATTTCGAGGCAACGGCTGTAATAAATTCCTGGTTAACAATGCGTCGTTTGAAGTGACGTGCCTTTGGCCACGGGTCAGGAAAGAATAAATGCACGCCATCGAGGGATGAATCAATGATCATCTGCTCGAAAACTTCAAAGGCATCACCTTCTATAGTGCGCATATTTTTTAGTTTCAGCTCCTCGATCCGTGAAAGCAATTTGCCGATGCCGGGACGATGAACTTCAACTGCTACATAACCAGTTGTTGGATCAGCTGCTGCAATCTGCGCTGTGGCTTCACCCATGCCAAAACCAATTTCCATAATGATTCGCTTTGAATCTGGAAATAACTCTGAAAGGTTAATCTTCTGATCAGAAGATTCGATGCCGAAAATAGGCCATAGGCGATCCCAAGCCTCTTGCTGGCCCTCAGTTATGCGGCGCCCGCGTAGCTTGTATGACCTGACTGCTCTGCTTTCCACTAGAGCACTCTTTCATGCTTAGATTACGAACCCCAATCGGGTGCCGAAGTATCAACTTTGGCTATTAATAAGGAGGCCTCGTGCCAGGTACGAATATCACCCAAATTGAAGCCGCTGAACGTTCAGCCATCTTGAAGGTCGCCAGTTATGTAATCGACCTCGATCTAACTACAGGCGCTGAGAACTTCCGCGTTAAGACCACGGTTAAGTTTGCGGGTCTAAAGCCGGGTGCTACAACTTTTATCGACTGCGTTGGAACCAAGGTTTACTCCGCCAAACTAAATGGCGTTGAGTTTGATCCAAAGTTTGATGGCGAAACTGTTTATTTGCCAGCAATTGCTGCTGACAACGTGCTTGAGATTGAACATGATGGCGTTTATTCAAACTCAGGTGAAGGTCTTCACCGTTTCGTTGACCCTGCCGATGATGAGGTTTATCTATATACCCAGTTCGAAACTGGCGATGCTCGTCGTATGTATGCCTGCTTTGATCAACCAGATCAAAAAGCTACATTTAAAATCAGCACGATTACCCCAAAGCATTGGGAAGTTATTTCTAACTACGGCGTTGAAGCTACCAAGGATCTCGATGGCGATAAGAAGTTAATTCAATTCGCTGAGTCCCAAGTTATTGCTACTTATGTAACTGCAATTGTGGCCGGTGCTTACCAAAGTGTTCATGATGAATATAAAGGTGAGAAAACTATTCCACTTGGCATCTATGCCCGTAAATCATTCTTTAAGCACGTTGATGCTGAAAATATCTTCGAAGTTACCAAGCAAGGTTTTGCCTACTTCGAAAAGACTTTTGGTCTGGCTTATCCATTCGGTAAGTACGATCAGATCGCAGTTGCTGAATACAACTGGGGCGCTATGGAAAATGTTGGTTGCGTAACTTTCCATGAAGACGTTTTGATTTTCCGTAGCAAGGTAACAGAGCGCAATTACTTAAGCCGTGCTTCGACTATTCATCACGAGATGGCACACATGTGGTTCGGCGATCTAGTAACAATGGCGTGGTGGGAAGATCTATGGCTTAACGAATCATTCGCTGAATGGGCTTCATACATGGCTGTTAGCGAATCAACTAAGTGGACTCATGCTTGGACTGAATTTAACTCAGGTCGTAAGAACTGGGCATACCGTCAAGATCAATTGTCATCTACTCACCCAATTGCAGTAGCAATGGAAGATCTTGATGCCGTACGCACAAACTTTGATGGTATTTCATATGCCAAGGGCGCATCTGTTCTACAACAACTAGTTGCTCACGTAGGTCGCGATAACTTCATCGCTGCTCTTCGTAAGTACTTTGCAAAGCATGCCTACCAGAACACAACTCTTAGCGATCTAATTGTTCAGCTTGAAGCAACAAGTGGTCGCGATCTAACTGAGTGGGTCCGCACTTGGTTACGTACTGCCGGTGTTAACACACTAAGCCCAGTGCTAGAAATCGAAGGCGATGTATACAAGTCGATCAAAGTTAAGCAGATTGCGCCTTCTATGCCAGTTGGATCTACTGAACTTCGCCCACACCGCCTAAAGGTTGGTCTATATGACATTACTGGCGACAAACTTTCACGTCGCAAGAACGTTGAACTAGATGTCGTTGGCGCGCTAACTGAAGTCACTGAATTAGCTGGCGAGAAAACTGCTGACTTGGTTCTAATCAACGACGGTGATCAGTCATATGCCAAGTTGCGCTTTGATGATCGCTCAATTGCGACCATGAAGTCTCACCTAGGCAAGCTAGATGATTCACTTTCACGTGGCTTAATCTGGGCCTCGCTCTGGGATTCAACTCGTGATGGCGAGCTTGCAGCGAGTGATTATGTGACTATCGCGCTTAACGCACTTGCCGGCGAGACCGATATTGCAACAGTGACAATTACTGTTATGCAGATCGATACTGCTATTTGGTCATATGCATCAGATGCTAATCGTGAGAAATTGCGTGAACAAGCAGCTAATGCATTTGAGAAGTTCCTAGATACCGCTGCCGCTGGTAGCGATCATCAACTTCAATATGCCAAATCATTTGCTGACTTCGCATATACCCCGGCTCAATTCGAAAAGATCAAGGCAATTCTCAATGGCTCAATCAATGGTCTAACTGTCGATGCCGATCTGCGTTGGTTCGTATTTATCTGTGGCGTTAAGCGCGGAATCTTTAGTGCAGCTGAAATTGATGCAGAAGCAGCAAAAGATAAGACCGCTCACGGTAAGCAATATGCAGCTCTTGCTCATGCGGCATTGCCAACTGCTGATGCGAAGGCAGCTGCATTTAAATCAATTACAACCGATAACTTGTCGAACACAATCCACGCCTACAAGTGCCGTGGCTTTAACTTGGCAATTCATCGCGAGTTGTTGGTTCCATTCGTTGATAAGTACTTCCAGTCAATCCTGGAAGTTTGGGAAACTAAGGGCTTTGAAATCGCTGAAACCACTGCAACTATGTTGTTCCCAGCTTGGGTAATTAGTGAAGAAACAGTGAAGAAGTCTGAACACTGGTTAGCAGTAACTGGCGAGGATGCATCTCATGCAATGCGCCGCACAGTTGCTGAAGGTCGCGATTCAATGACTCGCGCGCTGAAAGCACGAGCTGCAGATAAGTAATACCTATTCGATATGAGTTAAGACCGAGTCTTTTGACTCGGTCTTTTCTTTGCGCTCACCAGTTAGTGCGTAAACGACTACTGAAATTAAAAGAAAGATTGCAACTGGAGCACCGACAAAATAAAGAGCGGTCTGTGCCGCACTAAGTGATTCACCAGGCATCGAGCCATCTTCTGGCTTCATGTTGAATTTGGTGACAGCTTGAATAAGTTGAATCATCATGGCGCTAAGTGTAATTGACTTAAGCAGTAGCTGCTGACGCACCAAATGGTTCTAAATATGGCAACCAACGGTTTTCAGTTCTACCGGTGCCCAGAATTCGCCATGCAGCGCCAACTGGTTCACGTGGAAGTGATCTAAGTCGCCATCCTAATTCTTTAAGCGGTTTATCAGCCTTGGCATGATTGCAACGATGGCAAGCAGCAACCACGTTTTCCCAATTGTGGCCTCCCCCGCGAGAACGAGGAATCACGTGATCAATTGAAGTTGCGGCATTTCCGCAGTAAACACAACGACCGCCATCGCGTGCAAAAATTGCTCGCCGGGAAAGTGGAACCGCATGACGATATGGAATCCGCACAAATTTATTTAATCTAATTACCGATGGCAATGAAACTTGACCGGTTGCATAATGTAGAACTACGCCAGAATCTTCGACCATAGTTGCACGTTGATTTAAAACTAAAATAAGCGCGCGACGATCTGACACAACACCTAATGGTTCGTAAGTGGCGTTCAGAATTAGTGTTCGCGACATGATCGCTCCCTGATCGAAGCGCGTGGCTCGCGCCGATTGCCATATCTTGCCTCAAAAGGTCTGCGAAAGAGCGGATTTCTAGCGCCTTTTAGGTTAAGAATTCGTTAGAGTCGGCATCACTATGAACTTGACCGTAAAAGAGGCTATCGACTGGTTCAGCGGCGCTCCGCTTCGCATCCTGCTGGTTCTGCTCGTTGCAATCGCAATCCAGTCCTTTGGCAAGCGTGCCATTACCCGTGCCATGAATCGTTTGGCTACTGCCGATTTACGACCAGGTCAAAAAGGTGTGGGCAATCGTCAAAAAGAGCGGGCCAAGACAACGGGCACAGTTTTAAGTAGCACTTTGAATTCAGTTATCTGGCTAATTGCGTTCGCCACAGTGTTGGGTGAATTTGGATTTAACTTAGGCCCAATCATTGCCTCAGCCGGAGTCATTGGCGTGGCACTTGGTCTAGGCGCTCAGACAATTGTGCGCGATGTGCTCTCTGGCATCTTTATGTTGGTTGAAGATCAATATGGTGTTGGCGATACTGTTGAAGTTCTAGAAATTAAAGGTGTCGTTGAAAAAGTTGGACTGCGCATAACAACTGTGCGCGATAGCAACGGAACTCTTTGGTACTTACGTAATGGTGAGATTCTTAAAGTTGGAAACTCAAGTCAATCTGCTTGATTCACTAAACCAGCAGCTGCCATTTCTAAATAGCCCCACAAAGTTTCTTTGTGAGCGGCATCAATTTCAACGCCATCTATTGCTTTGCGCATCGCTCCAATCCATGCGCCATGGGCTGCACGATCAATATGAAAACCAGCATGACGCATTCGCAAACGTGGATGCCCGCGTTCTTCTGAATAAGTTCCAGGCCCGCCCCAGTACTGTTCTAAAAACTTTTGTAAACGTTCGGCAGCACCTTTCATATCTTTATCTGGATACATTGGCCGCAGAATCGGATCAGTTGCAACGTGGGCATAGAACTGAGAAATTAGATCAGCAAAGAATGCTTCGCCACCGACTTCTTCATAAAAATTACTCATGTACGTAATTTATCGGTTGGAATATTCTTTGCGATGCGTAGCACCAAGACAGCACTCAAAATACAGAACGCACCACTTATGTAGAACGCAAGTGCATAATCTCCCAGTTTTACGCGAAGGATCGCGGCACCCAAAGCTGCAATAGATGCCCCAATTTGGTGAGCCACAAAGACCCAGCCATATACAACCATTCCGCGATCTGGTCCTAGAATTGTGCGACAAAGCATGATTGTTGGGGGCACGGTTGCAACCCAATCTAGGCCATAAAAAATTACAAAGACTAAAGTCGAAGGATGCACTGTCTGGAAGAGAATTATCGGTAAAAGGAAGAGTGAAAGACCGCGCAAGAAGTAATAGAAGAAGAGCAATTTGCGAGGGTCAATCCGATCAGTTAAATAACCCGATGCAATTGTTCCGATTAGATCAAATACTCCGATTAACGCCAGCAAACTGGCCGCCACAGTTTCGGGCATGCCATGATCATGTGCTGCTGGAATTAGGTGAGTTCCGATTAAACCGCTCGTCGATAAACCGCAAACAAAAAAAGAGAAAAATAAATACCAGAAATCTTTTTTGGCACTGGCTAGCTTCAAGGTCAAGATGGCCAGCTTGCCTGCGCTAATTTCACTCTTTACCGGCGCCTGCCAATTCTCATCAGCCCCGTATGGCAACTTTCCGACACTGGCCGGGCTCTCGCGTAAGAAAATAAATACCAATGGCAGCATTAACGCACATGCAACTAAGACTGAAAATGAAACGGTTTTCCAACCTTTGTTATCGGCTAAAAATGCCAACCCAGGTAAGAAAACCAACTGTCCAGTGGCCGATGCTGCAGTAAAGATTCCAATTACTAAACCGCGATTCTTTACAAACCAACGATTAGCGATTGTTCCGCCAAAAACTAATGCCATCGAACCAGTACCGACACCGACAACTACGCCCCAGGAAGCAATTAATTGACCTGGTGAGTTGATGTACATGGTGCTAAATGCGCCGCCTGAAACCAGAATAAGAGCGGATAAAACAATTTTACGAACACCAAAACGCTCCATCAGTGCTGCGGCAAAAGGTGCTACTAAACCAAAGAGCAGGACATTTACTGAAATAGCTAGTGCAATCTGGTCACGTCGCCAACCGAACGCTTCTTCCAACGGAACAACCAAAACTGATGGAGTTGCTCGGATACCGGCGGTTACAACTAATACTAAGAAAGTGACCAGAGCTACTGGCCAGGCCGGATGCAACTTATTTCGCATTAGCGAACTCTAAGCCAAACCGCCGTATCAGTAGGTAGCTTTCCATCATTAAGTGGCCCACTAGAAAGTAGAACTTCAGCGCCAGTAGGTAGTGGAATCTCTGCGCCAAAATTCACATAACAAGCGAAATCACCAGGGCGAGTAAATGCTAGAACTTGATCGTTAACAGTTAGCCAAGTCATTGGCCCATCGCCTAAACCAGCTTCTGCTTTGCGAATAGCTAACGCTTTGCGATACATCGTTAAAGTTGAAGTTTCGACACCATCTTGAAGTGAAGCGGCAAATTTGCCCCACCATGGACTTTGCGGCAACCATGCTTGAACTGGTTGCAAAGTTTCGTTAGCAGAGAATCCAAAAGCGCCAATAGGTTCGTGATGCCAAGGCAACGGAACCCGGCAACCATCACGACCGCGATCGACTTTGCCACTCATGACCCAACGAGGATCAGTTAAACGATCTTCTGGAATATCGCGCACTTCAGGAAGAGCCAGCTCTTCACCTTGATAAACATACGCGCCACCTGGCAATGCCAACATCAAAAGTGCACCAGCACGAGCACGTCGAGTACCACGCTCGAGATTGAATTTCTTTGGGTCACCTTGACGGTGCAACGTTGATTTATCAACGTTTAGCAGACCTAAATCAAAGCGGTCAACTGAACGTACTAAATCATGATTATTAAATACCCACGAAGAAGGCGCACCAACTTCAGCCATTGCAGCCATTGAGACAACAATGCGTTCCTTTATTTCGGGTGCATCCCAAAGGGTGATTAAGAAATCGAAGTTAAATGAATTAGCTAATTCATCAGGGCGCAAATAGCGAGCAATGCGAGTTGCTGGACTTACCCATGCTTCAGCAACTGCCATGCGATCGCCAGGATAAGAATCAAGAATTTTGCGCCAAGAACGGTGAATATCGTGGACACCTTCTTGATCCCAGAATGGATGTTGAGTTGCTGACAACATCTCATTGCCTTTTTCTGGTTCAACGATATCTGGCAGACCTTCGGCTTTAATCATGGCGTGTGCAACGTCAATGCGGAAACCATCGACACCAAGGTCTAACCAAAACTTAAGAATATTTTCAAAGTGTTCGCGCACTTCGCGATTTTCCCAATTGAAATCAGGTTGTTCGGTCGCAAAAATATGTAAGTACCACTGCCCTGGCTTGCCGTCAGCTTCGATGACTCGTTGCCAAGCGACCCCACCAAAAACAGATGGCCAGTTATTAGGTGGTAGTTCACCGTTCTTACCTTTGCCATCTAGGAAATGAAAGCGATCGCGCTCTTTGCTGCCAGGTGCTGCCTTAAGCGCCGCCTGAAACCACTCATGTTGGTCGCTGCAGTGGTTAGGAACAATGTCGAGCAAAATGCGAATTCCAATTGCATGCGCTTCGGCTATTAGCGCTTTGGCATCAGCTAACGTGCCGTAATCAGGTTCGATATCAAAGTAATTGGCTACGTCGTAACCATGATCTTTTTGTGGTGAAGGAAACCAAGGAGTAATCCAAATTGAATCAATGCCAAGTTCTTTTAAATAAGGCAAGCGCGAACGAATGCCGTTGATATCGCCAATGCCATCGCCATTGCTATCGGCAAATGAGCGAATATAGATTTGATAAGTAACTGCATCGCGCCACCAAAGACGCGTCGATCGTGGTGCTAATTGCATGAGTTAAGCCTCTAAGTAACCAGTTAAAAAGTCACGCTCTTCTGGTGATAGCGGGCGTGATTTCTTGGTTTCCATTGATACGGCAACCTGCACGGTGCGACCACGAGCATGCAAGCCAAGTGGGCTGCTTAATTCATAAACCAAATCAAATGAGGAGTTGCCAATCTTGGCTACCCAAATCGCGACATCTAAATCAAAGCCACCTTCATAGATCGGCACGATGAAATCAACTTCGGCGCGACCAACGACCATGTCAGAAAAAACTGGCTCAAGCCCAGCTGCTTTACGCGAGTACCAAGTGAAATTAGCACGAGCTTCTTGGATATAAGTTAAATACGATGCATTGTTAACATGACCAAAACCATCAAGGTCATCCCAACGCACATGAGCTTTAGTTAAATGGCGCATTAACGAGTTAGCTTTCGATAAGTAGCACGGTGAGGGCGAGATGCTTCAGAACCTAGACGAGAGATCTTATTCTCTTCATAGGACTCAAAGTTTCCTTCAAACCAGAACCACTTTGATTCACCTTCGTAAGCCAAGATGTGTGTTGCCACGCGATCAAGGAACCAACGATCGTGCGAGATAACCACAGCGCAACCTGGAAATTCAAGTAGCGCATTTTCTAGTGAACCAAGTGTTTCAACATCTAAATCGTTCGTTGGCTCATCGAGTAGAAGTAAGTTGCCGCCAGCTTTTAGCGTAAGCGCTAAATTCAAACGGTTACGTTCACCACCGGAAAGCACGCCAGCTGGTTTCTGCTGATCTGGGCCTTTAAAGCCAAATGCTGAAACATAGGCACGCGAAGGCATTTCAACATTGCCCACCTTGATGTAATCAAGACCGTCGGAAACAACTTCCCAAAGAGACTTCTTTGGGTCAATGCCGCCACGTGACTGATCAACGTAGGAAATCTTTACCGTCTCGCCGATTTTCACTGAACCAGAATCAGCTTGTTCCATGCCGATTAAAGTCTTAAATAGCGTGGTCTTACCAGCACCGTTAGGGCCGATGATTCCGACAATGCCGTTACGCGGCAAAGTAAATGAGAGATCATCAATTAGTAAGCGATCGCCAAAACCTTTAGATAAGTTATTAACTTCAATAACCACATTACCTAGACGTGGGCCAGGTGGAATCTGAATTTCTTCAAAGTCCAACTTACGCATCTTGTCGGCTTCGGCTGCCATCTCTTCATAACGAGCCAAACGGGCCTTTGACTTAGTCTGGCGGCCCTTAGCATTCATGCGAACCCATTCGAGTTCTTCGGTCAAACGCTTTGCGCGCTTGGCATCTTTTTGGCCTTCAATTTTTAAACGAGTTGCTTTTGTTTCCAAATAAGTTGAGTAGTTACCTTCATATGGATATGCGCGACCACGATCGAGTTCGAGAATCCATTGCGCCACATTGTCGAGGAAGTATCTATCGTGCGTGATCGCTACTACTGCGCCCGGATACTTATTTAAATGTTGTTCTAACCAAAGTACTGATTCGGCATCTAAGTGGTTAGTAGGCTCATCAAGCAGCAATAAATCTGGTGCTTGCAAAAGTAATTTACAGAGTGCAACGCGTCGCTTTTCGCCACCTGATAAAACTGAAACATCGGCATCGGCTGGCGGGCAACGTAGGGCATCCATCGCTTGCTCTAATTGCGAATCAAGTTCCCAGGCATTGCGGTGATCAAGCTTTTCTTGCAGATCGCCCATCTCGGCTAACAACTTGTCATAGTCAGCATCAGGGTTTGCCATCTCTTCGGAGATTTCATCAAATCGCTTAAGCATCGAAACAGTTTCGGCAACGCCCTCTTTAACGTTATCGATAACGTTTTTAGTTTCATCAAGGATTGGCTCTTGTAGCAAGATGCCCACGGTGAAACCTGGAGTTAGGTAAGCCTCGCCATTAGAAGGCTGCTGCAGGCCGGCCATGATCTGCAGGACTGTTGACTTACCAGCACCGTTTGGACCAACCACACCGATCTTGGCGCCGGGATAAAACATCAACGTAACGTCGTCGAGAATTACCTTTTCGCCATGCGCTTTACGCGCCTTTTTCATCGTATAAATGAACTCAGCCATAAGACGAAACCCTATCGTTTAACTTCGGTAGACTCTGACAGGTAATAAGTGAGATTAAATGCGCCTGTAGCTCAGTCGGATAGAGCACCC
>CANHRM010000036.1 GCA_947463725.1 Actinomycetota bacterium
GGAACACCATATTCACTTCCACTTAATATTTCTGGTGGAAAAACTCCAATTACATTTGCGATTACTGATGGGGCGCTACCTGCAGGGCTAACAATTGATCCAGCTACTGGAAAAATTAGTGGCACCCCAACTGGTAGTGGCACATACACCTTTACAGTCACAGCAACTGATGCCAATGGTGTTAAGACTTCCGTAACTCTTGCAATTACAATTAACAAACCAGTTGTGGAATATGCAATTGAGAACTTTACTTATGCGTTAAATGGAACTACTGCGACACTTTCTTGGAAAGTGATAGATGTTCCCGCTATTATTGAAATTACCGCATCCGACGGAACCAAGAAGAAGTTAAGCGTTGCCGCAGGCGTTGGCCAAGTAGTTGTTTCAAACCTTGAGCCAGGCTTTGCCTACTCAGCAACTGCTACCCCGGATGCTGCGGTAAATAGCGGATCTTCTAAGTCACTTTCATTCGGTATCGCACCACGCGATCCATCAAATGTTCAAGTTACTGACTCTGGTGCAAACCTAAAGGTTACCTGGACGGGCGCACCGGGTTCCGCGCAATATCGAATTGCCTTGGTTGCCGAAGGAAAGCCAATGCAAGTATTTACAACTACCGATACTAATATTGTGGTTCCGGCTGATTTAGCTGTTGGTTATACGGTTTCAGTGATTGCTATTGGTGCCGGTGAATTGAAATCAAATGCAGCATCTGGTCAATACACACCAAAGCCAACTCCTACTCCGACACCAACTCCGACACCTTCACCAACAGCAACGCCATCGCCTACAGCAACTCCGAAACCAACAGCTTCTCCGACTCCTACAACTACGCCTAAACCAACTACTTCACCGACACCGACAGTTACTCCAAAGCCTTCTACCTCTCCAACAACTACGCCTAAACCGACTGCATCCGCGTCATCGAAGCCGACAACTTCAGCGACGCCTAAACCTACGGTCACGCCAAAACCTTCAGTGAATGCAACATCAAAACCAACAGTCACGCCGAAACCAACAACATCGGCTAAACCTTCAGTAACTGCAACACCGAAACCATCAGTTACTACGACTCCAAAAGCCTCGGCAACACCGAAGCCAACAGTCACACCGAAAGCAACTAATAAACCATCAATTGCACCAACTACTACGAGCTCAAAAGTAAAAGTAGATAATTTGAAACCTGGTCAAAAGATTAAGGTAACTGTAAAGATTAAGGTGAAATAATGCGTAAAGTCCTTCTTCTAGTTTTGCTATTTCTTAATCTTTCAGTATTACCTAGCTGGTCTGCGGATAACGTGATCATCGATCGAATATCAGCATCAAAAGCTGAGGAGTTAGATATCCAGATTCCTGATGATGTCCCACCCGGCTTTCATGCTGTGGAAATTGAAGTTTATGATGACGGCGGAACACTAAGCACACAGGAGATTGTTTTCTGTAAGAATCTATCTGGCGAAGTTCATTGGGATAATAAATGCCCTGACGTGACCGAACTATGGGCGTATGAAGATTTAATGAAGATTAAGGAACGTGAAAAACTTCCCACTTATAGCCCTGCTCAGGAACCAGAGAAATCTAAAGATTTACAAGTTGCCGCATTTGCCGCCCTTGCTGCTTTAACTGTTGCAAGTTCTGCCAAAGAGAAGAAAAGCAGAGATAGCGAAGATCAATCAGAGGGCGATGATAAAGAGCAAGAAGATCTTGCCTCAGTTGATTCCGGAAAATTAGCGTTAATTCAACGTGATCCTGGCCGGGGCGATCTATCAAGAACTTGGCAGAATCCTTTCACCGACGAAAGTGATTATCTATTTGTCACCGCTGCCTATAAAGCATCAGGCCGTTCACCATTGTTGGCTCGCACCTTGGCTGATGGCAGCTATTTACGGGCTATTTTGGGTTCATTTGCCGGATTCCTATATCCAATTGCCGCGCTGTTAGGGCTTGCAGCACTGATAAATGTTGGTGCACAAGCGATGGCTCCAGCACTTGGAATCATTTTGGCAATTGTGGTCGTTGGAATTCTCGATGCTTTTGCTGGCTTTACAGCAGCTGCCATATTTTTCCTCGGTGTATTTATCACTGGTCACATGGGAAGTCGTCATGAACTATTAACGGTTGCGGGTCTCATGGTTATCTTCTTTGCACCCGCGTTACTAGCGAGCGCGGTACGTCCGTTGCGCAGATTAGTAAGCAATGGTGAAGAGGGCTGGGAACGTATCACTGACTACGCACTAGCAATCCTGCTAACTGGGTGGGCAGTCGAAAAGATGGTTAATGCGCTAAATGGACTCGCTTCAGTGCAGCTGGCTATAACTTACCAAGCAACCACAATTGCAATCTGGTCTGCCGTGTTAGTTGGCATGCGTATCGCGCTAGAAGATGTATCTACTTACCACTATCCAGTCCGTCTGCAAGCCGTGACTGCTCAACTACAAGACCCAGATCAGTATCAGAAGATTGTCTCGTTGATGATCAAGACTTTCATCTTCATTATGTTGGCAACACCTTTTGTAGGTTTCAATATCCAGCTAATTCTTGGAACAGCACTCTTTGTTTTTCCAAGTATCGCAAACATGACATTTGCTAAGAAACTACCTAAGTTCCCAAATGTTCACTGGCTCATACCAAAAGGTGCATTCAAGATTGTAGCAATGGTATTTGTCGGATTCGTATTTGCTAATTGGGTACAAGGTCAATTCACCAATCCACAAACATTCCTTAAATGGAGTTTTGTAATTCTAACTTTCCCAGGCATCTTCTTTGCAATCCTAGGTTGGATTGCAAAGGCACCTGAGAAGAGTTGGCGCGCAGATAAAAATGGCCAGATTGCATACCGAATTCTCGGAGTTGTGATATTCCTATTGGTCGTTCAGATTGTGCGTGGCGTAGATCTAACTAGTTGGCTCTAAAACCCTTGATTTATAGGGGTTTTACTTCATAAACAAAGCGTTCAGACGCTTGGTCGTGAAGAACAAGCCAACACAAATCATCACCATAAAGTATGAGATATTCACCAATATGTGGATACCAAATTCACCACTCATTGCTCGCGTGACAAGTTCAATACCTTGTCGCAGAGGCAACGCTTTGATTATTGCTTGACCCCAACCTGGGAAAACAGTAAGCGGGTAGAACGCGCCTGAAAATAGAAACATAGGCAATAAGAAAATATAAAAGAAATTCATCTGGTGATGAGATTTCATATAAGAAGTTATCGCCATACCGAATGAAGCAAAACCAAATGCCACGATGATTGCAGCTGGAATTGCTAACAGTGCCCACCAAGTTGTTACTAAACCAAGGGCCGCAACAATTACCGTGAAAGCTGTTGCGTAGATACCGCCACGCATTAACGCCCAAGCTATTTCACCGAGCGCTACATCTAGCGGCCCAAGTGAGGTTGCCAACATAGCGTTGTAAAGGCGGCTCTCGTTTAACTTAAAGAATACGTTCCAAGTTGAATCAAGCATTGCACCGTTCATCGCACTCGTTGCTAGTAACCCTGGCGCAATATAGGCAGCGTAGGAAATTTCACCACCAGGTGTCGCGATGCTGCCTACAAGTTCGCCGATGCCATATCCAAAGGAGAGTAAATAAAGAACTGGCTCCAAGAAACCGCTGACAACGGCGATCCAGGCGGATGACTTAAACGAAATCCAGTTTCGTAGTAAAACTTGTTGTGGCCGGCCGGCAAAGTATTTATCGCCGAATTTACCTAGTCGGCGCTCGGATAGCTGGACGGCTTCGGTAGTCATTTACTTCTCTAACCGATTATCAAATACACGAGCAGATAAGAACAGACCGACTAACATCATTGTGGCTAGTACGGCGATATGTATGAATATCTGGATTCCAGGCAATGGGTAGTCATAAGTTAGATAACGACCAAGCTCGGTAGCGTGCCAAAGGGGCGAAATCCAGCCAAAAAACTGCAGAAAAACCGGCATTTGAGAGAGTGGATAGAAGGTTCCAGAGAACAAAAACATTGGAATCATGATGAATCGACCCACGATGGTGAAGAAGAAATCTTCCTTCTCAATTTTCGCTGCTAAAGCGAGCATTACTGCAGCCATTGCGGCACCTGCAAATAGAGCAGCAGGCATTGCAAGCCAAGCAGTGTCTGATTCAAGTGCTCCAAATAAGTAAAGCACAATCCAGTAAATTACTACGGAAACGATTGTGCGAACCATGGCAGCTAAGAAGATCCCTAAAGAAATTTGTCGAGCCGTTAAAGGTGTTGAGCGCATACCAAAGAAGGTTCGTTCCCATTTAAAACCAGCCATAGTTGGAAAAATAACTTCATCGCTACTGCCCTGAATTGCAGCACTTGCTAATAACGCTGGCGCCAAGAAGGTTAAGTAACTAACACCTTCAACACCATTGTTGGCATCTATTAAAGAGCCAACACCGATACCAATTGAAACTAAATAAAGTGTTGGGTTAATTACAGCCGCAAACAAAATAATGAATGCCCATTTAGCCATGTTACGGATACGTGCTTCTGCCACATGCAATGTGCCAAAACTCGAAACTTTACGAATTGAATTACTCATTATTCAACCAATGTGCGCCCAGTTAGTCGCAAGAAAACATCTTCCAGTGAACTGCGACGAACAAGTGAGGTATTTGGATGGATGCCCTTTGCGGCAATACTTTCTAGTAGTTGTTCGCCATCTTCGGCATAAAGCAAAATTCGATCTGGTAGAACTTCAATACGTTCTGCTAGTGGGCGAAGCACCTCAACCATTTCTTGATTGCGGTCTGAACCAAATCGAACTTCCAAAACTTCTTTCGTTGAGTAATCCTTAATTAACTGAGCCGGGCTATTTTCGGCCATGATCTTGCCCTTATCCATCACAATCAATCGATCGCAGAGTTGTTCCGCTTCATCCATGTAGTGAGTGGTAATAAGTAGTGTCACGCCTTGTTCTTTCAAGCGGAATAAGCGATCCCAAAGAATGTGACGAGCCTGGGGATCTAAGCCGGTAGTTGGCTCGTCCAGCATCAAAATATCAGGCTCACTAACTAGCGATCTAGCAATAGTTAAGCGTCGTTTCATACCACCGCTAAGGGCCTGCACTTTTACATCTTTCTTCTCTTCGAGCTGCGCGAATTCAAGAAGTTCAGGAATCTTCTTATTAATGAAACTAGATGAGAGACCGAAGTAGCGACCGTAGATAAAAATATTTTCAGAGACCGTCAATTCAACATCTAGATTATCTTGTTGCGGCACTACACCTAAGTGTGCACGAATCTGCGGCCCATTTACTTCAGGGTCTTTACCTAAAATAGTTAAAGTGCCAGAAGTTCGAACCGAAGTTGCACCAATGATGCGCATAGTCGATGATTTGCCGGCACCGTTTGGCCCCAGGAAACCGAATGATTCACCTTTTGCTACATCGAAATCAATTCCGTCGACAGCTACAAAGTCACCATAGGTTTTTGTTAACCCACGAGCATGGATTAACGGTTCGCTCATATTAAACCTTTATTGGCACGATCTAGATCGTCGGGGAAATCAACCTCAACCGCAAATAGATCAGAGATATCAATTGGTTCCATCTTTAAGCCATGCTTCTCAATAGCCAACTCGAGTCCGCGCTCGAAATAATCTTGCTCACCACACGCAGCAAGCTGAGAAATAACACCGGCTTTTTCGTGGCTAGAAATAAAGTTAATACCTACAGCTTCCCCGAGCGCGTTCTTAACAGTTTTAGAAAGTTCCTTAATATCACCATTTGCATCAACTGTGTATTTAACTTCTTCATCAGAGGTAGCGGATGTATTCACGCATACAAAGGATTTATCTGCTGTGATTCGGCCGGCAACTCGTTCAAGAACCTTAGGATCGAAAACTACATCGCCATTTAGCCAGAGCACGCCGCTTTCTTGGCTAGCGCGAAGTGCCCGTAAAAGGCTTTTTGAAGTATTGGTTTGGTCATACTCTTCGTTATAAACAAAAGAGGCAGTCGGGTGAGCTTCCATAATCATCTCGAGTTTGAAGCCAACCACGACGGTGATGCGAGCTTTATCGCCAAAAACGGTGTGAACATTCTCCATCTGTTGTTGCATAATCGAGCGACCATCTGAAAGTGGCGTTAATGGCTTAGGCCAAGGCTTACCCAAACGAGTACCCATGCCTGCTGCCAGAATTACAACTTGAATCGCCATTTTTACCTCTTCTTGTAAAGCGAGATCACCTTAAAACTATCTCCCAGCACGATAGATTACAGGTTATGAGCGTAAATCTTCGGACTCTTATCGTTAATAAGAGCACAAAGATCTCGGAAATCATTGAAATCTTTAGCCAAGAGAATACTGATCTCTTGTTGGTTGATGAGAATTCAATTGTCACCAAGCCACACCTAGAACTATTAACTGATTACCCCCGCGGAACCACGACGGCACTGGTTGCACCACTTTTTAATGGTGACGTACGGGTAACAGGCGACCGAGTAGCAGCAGCAAGTTCTAAATTTCATAGTTTGATAGGCGGTAATAACACCTTCGTAGGAATATTGCGGTTATCTCAAAACCAACGAGATGCGATTATCGCTACTTTAACAGAGGTAAAAAACAGTGAAGCTTATGGAGATGCAATTGATTTAGTTTTAGTGGCTCTCGTTCGTGCAGCAATTGTTGTTTCACCAGCTTCGCTTACGGCTGCCCCATACATTCGAAGTTCAGATGAAAGTGCGAAAGCCAAAGTTCAAGAAGAAATTAATAGTTTAAATATTGCTCGATTACGCTTAAAGATGGCCAACCGTGCAAACGATGGCTTCTTTTCAGTTTTTGTATTGCGCAAGTTTTCTAAGTTATTTACCTGGGCTGCTGTGCGATTAAAGATGACACCAAACCAGGTAACGCTAATTTCTTTTGCGATTGGCTTGTTGTCAGCATATGAATTTAGTCGTGGAACTTTTTGGACTATTTTTATTGGTGCAATTTTGCTGCAGCTCAGCATTATCGTTGACTGCGTTGATGGCGAGCTAGCACGCTATACCCGCCAATTTTCGGCGCTCGGCGCTTGGCTGGATGCAATAACTGATCGCATTAAAGAATATTTAGTGTTTTTCGCGTTGGCATACGGTGCTGCCAAGAGCGGCCGCGATCTTTGGATACCAGCTATGTTTATGATGGTTTTCCAAACCTTTAGACACCTATCTGATTACAACTTTGCGCGAATTAATAAAGTGCGTAGTACTAATTTGCCAGTAATTGACTTTAATCAGGCATCCGATGGGTTCGTACCCGTAGATAAAGTAAAGAAATCTAGATTGGAATATTGGGCGAAGAAAGCAATTCAATTCCCAATTGGTGAACGTTGGTTAGTAATAAGTGCCGCTTCGATTATTGGTGGCGCCGGTTTTACCTTCACAATCATGCCTATCTTGGGGCTCATCTCGATTGTTTTAATCTTTCGCTCACGAGTGCGTAAATCAAGAACCTGGCCGAAGATGCGTGTAAATAAGAACTTAATTGATGATCAATTAGATTTCTTTAAGAATGAAAACTCGACGAACCGCTTTGATTGGCTAGAGCCATCTATCTTGCGCGCTCTTGAAGGCGCCTTCTTTATCTGGGCGGTTGCAGTAACAGATTTAAACCGTCCAGCTGCATTCTTGCTTCTATTTGCAATTCTTTACAGTCATTACGACAATCTTTACCGTGCTCTTCAAGGTGAGCATAAACCAAAGTGGTTAGCTATTGCAGGTGGATTTATTCTTGGTCGCATTGCACTACTTGGAATTTTCCTGGCACTCGGTTGGTCAATCGTTCCTATGGTTTGGTATTTCGGCGCACTATTTTTTGTTATTTCATCTATCCAGTGGGTAGCCGGACATAAATCGCGGAGTAAATAAATGGAGCAACGTCCTGAACGACCAACTATTGCGCAAATTCGTGAAGTATCACAACCACCTTCAGTTACTGGTCGCTCAAATGCTGAACATTGGATTGCCGATTTATACCTGCGTAAAATTTCACCGTATGTAACTCGCATATTGTTACGTACTACAATCACCGCGAATGGTGTTACTTGGCTGATGATTTTAACTGGCGCTTTGATTGGCCCAGCACTCTTGATCCAAGGTTGGCTGGGAATCGCGCTAGCTTTACTTTTAAGTCACAAGCAAATGTTGATTGATTGCTGTGATGGCGAAGTTGCTAGATGGCGCAATACCAAGTCACCAATGGGAATCTTCCTAGACAAGCTGGGTCATTACGCGGCTGAAAGTTTGATTCCTATTTGTTTTGGATTGCGTTTGGCAGATTGGCCAAACCAGCCAATCTCTTCAAGCATTTATCCATACTTGGGTGCTTTGCTCGCTGTGCTAATTATTATTAATAAAGCTTTAAACGATGCGGTTCATGTGGCTCGCGCATTCTCTGGTTTACCTAAGTTAGAAGATGCTAAAGGCGTTAATTTGCCGCGCAAAGGTCTGCTTCGGTTAGCTCGCAAAGCTTTCAATTTCTTGCCCGCACATCGCATCTTCCATTCTGTTGAATTCACCATGTATGTCGCAATTTTCAGTAGTTTTGCCATTTCGCTGCAAATAGCTTTGATTATTGCGCTATTCGTAACTGCTGGCCATATTTTGGCGATCACTACGTCTACAAAGCTGCGTAATAACTAGCCGTATACGATAAATTTGTCCTTAATCTATGTTCAGATAAGGGACTGCTATGAAAGTTATCTTGTGGAATTTACGCAAGAGTCTTCTCGAGCTTTTCCCGACCACAAAATATCGAATGATCCTGGTCGGCTTAATCCTGATCGCAGCCTTCATTTCAGTCTCTGAGCTTCTAGTAGCAAAGCTATTCACACAAATTATTTTGCATGAAGGCGATTTAACTAAATCAACTCTTTTCATACTTGTTGCTGGCTTCTTCCTTTTTTACGGTTTCACTAGAGCTGGTCAGTTCGCTCAACGTATTTACCGTTTGCGCGTTTTTGATAAAGCTTTCAAAGCAACAGATGCTGAAATAAGTATGGCCAAAGATAATTGGCGTTGGTCACTTGCTTTTGAGCTAACCCACATTTCGAGCACACTCACACAAATGAGCGTTGTTCTGGCTTTCTTTTTTTACTTTAACTGGATATTCGCACTAATTGATTTACTAATGATTGTTATCGTGCTCGAAGTTATTGGTCGGTTATTCAAGAAACAAATTGAGGCACAACGTGGCTTCGTCGAGGCGAGAAAAAATAAGACACCTGTTCCTAACGTGGTTCGAGTTAGCACCCGAATCAAATCTGGCGAAATAGGCATTTTGCTATCTGGCTTTGCCATGATCTTCATGTTAGGCGCCCTGTTTTACTTTAACTACACTGGCGATATAAGTGCATCAAACACTGTTGTTCTATTCTTTGGCTTACGTATGCAGAACTCAAATCTTTCAGGAATTTCAACTGGCTTAATGCGATTCGCAAGGGCACGTACGCATAGTGAGTAATGAACTATTAACTATTGGCTTTTCAACTCTTTCGGATCGCATTTACAATATTGAACCACCACGCGTAAGCGTGCCGCATAAGGTTTTTATATCTATTCAAGATCCGCATAATTCGACCGAGCCGCTACCAAACAACTTTAAATTTGATTCAATCAAATCCCCCGAACTTGGCGTTGCCAAAAGCAGAAATACTGTACTTCGTAACGCTCAAACAAAGTACTTACTATTTGCCGATGATGAAATCGTTTTCCTTGATCGTGGAGTTAAGTTAGCGATCACCTACCTAGAAGAAAATCCGGAATGCGATCTAGTTTTAGCTCAAGCGATCGATACCACGGGCGCTCTACGCAAGCGTTATTCAAAGAAGCGGGTTAAGTTAACCAAGTTCAATTCGGCTAAAGCCGCTACTTACGAAATGATTGTGCGCGTCAATAGCATTAAGTCTAAAGATGTTTATTTTGATGAAAAATTTGGCGCTGGCGTTAGCAACTACATTGGCGATGAATACATCTTCATTGCCGACTTACTCAACAAGGGTGGAACTGCAATGTTCTTGCCAATCACAATTGCAATACACCCGAAAGATAGCTCGGGCAGTCTTTGGGGTACCGAGCGAGATCTTTTGGCGCGAGCACAAGTTTTCCAACGGGTATTTGGATCTTGGGCGCCAATCGTGCGAGCAGCTTTTTACTTTAAGAATTATGGCAAGACCAATGGCCTTGGTAATTTCAAAAAGTTCGTGCGCGGGAAAATTTAGTCGCGAAGCGCTTTAGCTAAAGATCTAAAATCTTCAACCAAAATATCAATTTCAGTTTGGCCATGTGCCAACGAAATTAACCATTGTTCATCAAGGCCTGGAGGCGTAATAATTCCGCGATTTAGCGACCATAACCAAGAGAGTTCAGCCACTTGGAAATCAGTTGCTTTGTAATCGCGATAGTTACGTACCGGCGATGTAGACCAAGTAATACAGCCTTTTACGCCAAAACCAACGGTGTGTGCAGGCAAGTTGTACTCATCAATAATTTCATTGATGCGCACTAGTGCTTGCTGGTTTAGCGCTTCAGCTTTTTCTAAAGCATCAGGAGTACAAATCTGATCAATTGCACGAATACCTGCCATTGCAAGTGGGTTTCCGTTGAATGTTCCGAAGTGGCCGAGTCGACCATCGGTAACAGCGCGCATGTATTTTTCTTTTCCACCAAATGCAGCTACTGGAACGCCACCACCAATTGATTTAGCAAGCGTGATCAAATCTGGTTTAACCCCAAGACGCTGAGCCGCACCTTGATAGCCAGCAGTTAAGCCAGTTTTTACTTCATCAAAGATCAAAATGATTCCGTATTGATCACAGAGTTGGCGTACTGATTCGAGATAGCCAGCATCTGGCAAAACGATTGCAATATTTTCAAGAACTGGTTCGAGAATAAAGCAAGAAATATTCGCAGCATGAGCTTGGAAAACTCGCTCTAGTGATTCGATGTTGTTAAAGGGAACAACATAAACCTCACCTGGGTCAGTGCCTACATTCGGAACCGGAGTTGGATCATTGGCATCGCCAACTTCAGACAAGCTTGGCTTACAGGAAACCATTAGCGGATCGAACGAACCGTGGTATCCGCCTTCAAGTTTTACAACTGCATTTTTGCCAGTGATTGAGCGCGCTAAACGCACTGCATACATGGTCGCTTCGGTGCCAGAGTTTGCAAAGCGAACTTGATCGATTGCAAAGCGCTTACAGATTCGTTCAGCAGCATCACGAGAAATTGGTGAAGGAGTTACAAAAAGCATTCCTTCAGAAAGTGAATTCTTAATTTCTGCAACCACGACTGGATTTAAATGACCAGCCAGCATTGCACCAAATCCCATCGACATATCGAGCAATTTGCGACCATCAACATCGGTCATATAGGCGCCTTGTGCTGAAGCGATGGCGATTGGGTATGGGTCCCAGTGCTGGAAGCTAGAAGTCACGCCCATCGGCATGGTCTCTTTAGCTACGGCATTTTCGATTTCAGATTTGCCAGTTCCTTCTTTAAAACGAGCCCATTCTTGGTCTAACAGAGCGGCGACTCGAGTTTTGGAGACTGGCGTTGATGTTGCAGGAACTGATCTAAACGTTTGCGGATGATTCGCAGTGGTTTTCATTTTTTGCGCTTTCGACTTTAAGACGATCTCAAAGCCCCTAGCGCCTTACTCCCAACAAATTTTGTTACTTGGGAAGTTTAGCCGTTTATAAC
>CANHRM010000037.1 GCA_947463725.1 Actinomycetota bacterium
AGAAATCTTGAGCTCATCGCCGGCACGGAATTGCGGGATGTCTTTGCGCAGGGATGCTGCATCAACGGCGTCAAGAATGTTCATTTTCGTCCTCTTTATCTAGATCTAGTCGCGGCTTAAATAACCACGGCAGACTGCGTATCTTGCCACAGGTAACCGCTTAAGCGTAAATCGAGCGTGAGTTCGCTATTGGGCCAGACTCATTGACTAAGCCGGAAGGAGAGCGTGGCGTGCAGGGCTGGGGCGGCGGCAATCGTGGTGCCCGCAATAGTGGTGACCTTGGCGCCCGCCTCAGTTGCGATCAAACCGCCGGCTGCCAGATCCCACTCTTGTAGGCCCTTTTCGAAATAGCCATCAAGAGCGCCCATTGCCACAAAACAGAGATCAACAGCAGCTGCGCCATTTCGGCGAATATCGCGAATTCGAGCGAGTAACTCAGAAAGTTGGGCTAACTGAGCCGGCCGAGCATCGACATCGTAGGCAAACCCAGTGCCCACGAGTGCTCGGTTTAGTTCTACGCCTTCGTTGCAAGCGATGGCTTGATCATTTAGGAAAGCGCCACCGCCACGGCTAGCTGACCAAGTTGAATTAATCGTTGGCGCAACAACTACTCCTACTACAACGCCTTCGGAATCTTTTGCCGCAATACTTACATTCCAACCGGGTAAGCCATATAAATAATTCACGGTGCCATCGAGTGGATCAATTACCCAAGTGATGCCAGATTTTGAGGTTCGCTCGGAACCTTCTTCGCCGATGATGCCATCGCCTGGGCGGGCTTTAAGAATTTCGGAAACGATGTGGTTCTCGCTCTGGGAATCCATCTGCGTGACCACATCGATAGCAGTTGACTTAGATGTAACCTCGAAAGCTGCTGGGCGGTTTTGTAGTAATTCGCCCGCTTCGCGCCCTACGCGTTTAGCTAATTCGAGAAGTTCAGCGATCAACTTTGCATCGGTCATTTCGCAATTCTACTCCCTCGAAATCCCGCTAATGTCATGGCTCATCGGTTAGGCTCTGAAAACTATGAGCGAACTGCGCGTGAACGGCAAGTCTGAAGATGGCCTATATCTATCTCTACTAGATAGCGATGGCAAAGAATTCAGCGTTCGAATTAGTGACACTTTGCGTTCAACGGTTAATCAACCGCGTTTGATGTCTGTGCAAGATGAAGAAGCTGCACCGATTTCAGTCAAGGAAATTCAACGTCGTTTGCGTACTGGTGAATCACCTGAATCTATTGCCCAAGACGGCAATACCACTGTTGAAAAAGTTGAACGTTTTAGCGGACCAATTCTGCAGGAACGTCAATTTATAGTTGATCAAGTAGCCACAGTTATTGTGCGCAAAGAACCAGGTCGCGAACCAGTTAATTTCGGCGATGCAATTGTTCTGCGTCTGGCACCACGCGGTGTTGATATTACGCAAATAAATTACAACTGCTGGCGAATTGAAACCGGTATCTGGACAATTCAAGTTTCTTATCCAACTTCTGATGGTCATGGCGTAGGCAAATGGGAATACGACCCAACACGTCGTGCGCTAAATGCTCTCGATGACAATGCTCGTTGGTTACTTGGCGAAGAAACGCCAGCTCCTCGTGCACCACTTGAACCAGGTTTGATATATACCGAACAAGTTGATCGCACTCCTCGCGCATCTGAGCCAGTACGCGAAACTCCTCGCTTAGTTTCAATCCGTACAGATGCTGATTCAGATTCAGCTAAAGATGGTGTGCAAGGTCGTGCAAAGGTGCCAAGTTGGGATGAAATTATGTTTGGCCAGAAGAAAGACGAAGATTAATTAATCGTCTTTTGCAATAACGGTACGTAATTCTCGATTTCAGTCAGCGCGCCATGATGGCCAATCATTGATCCTTCTAGACTTTCGCGTTCTTCTTCAATCAAAATTAAGCCGCCTTTAGCAATTGCAATTATCTCGCCCATGCGATCGAAGGCATCGGCACTTGGATTTGGGCCAAATAAACCAGCAGTAAGTGCGTCTTCGCGAGTGTAGATATCAGCGCGTGTGTTTAAGAATTCAGCCCATCTAGATTTAACTTCATTTCGAGCAGCTTGCGAATCAAGAGCTTCATCAAGATATAGATGGCGAGCGCGTGGCTCCCCCGCAATCGTGGCAATGCCAGTTAGTAATTGATTATCGCGGCCCATCACAATTTTTTCTTGAACATTAACCATGCCATGGTCGGCAGTTAGCCAAATCCGAGTGCCTTTCGGAAGTTCAATTATTAATTGCTTAGCCATGTGATCAAGCATCGTTAACGCAGCTAACCATTTATCCGAGCCAACGCCATCGCTGTGACCAGCAGAATCAAGATCATTCATGTAGAGATAAACCAACGCTGGTGACTTAGCTAAAGCTAATTTAGTTTGGGCAACTAAGTCATCAACTAAATTTGCGCCGCGATAAGTTGCACCACGGAAAACAGCTTGCGTGAATCCAGTATTTTCATAACGTTTAGCTGCAACGTGTGAAACATTTACACCCGCAGCTGTTGCTCGCTCGAATAAAGTCGGTACTGGTTGCCAATAAGTTGGGTCAACCCGATCATCCCATTTGAGCGCATTTAGAATTCGGCCATTGCTACGTGGTACTCGCACTGTGTAACCGAGCATTCCGTGAGCACCTGGCAAAGTTCCGGTAGTAAGTGTGGCAAGTGAGGTAGCCGTAGTTGAAGGAAATGCAGTTTGCACTCGCCCACTACGGGTAAAAGTTAAAAGTGTCGGAATATATTCGGCGTACTTATCGATTACTTCATCGCCTAAACCGTCAATCAAGAAAAGTACTTCGCGGCCACTCGGAGATTCACCAGCTGCAATTTCATCACGCGCATCTAATACCCCTAGACCAGCAACAATTGCCGGCAAGATTTGGTGAAGATGCATGCGTTAAGGTTAGGGCATGAAATCCGCACTTGTCTTTTCGCCCGAGGTAGCAGCTGCAATAGCGAGTAATTCGCCAATTGTTGCCCTTGAATCAACGATTATCAGCCACGGATTGCCACGTCCTTCGAATTTGAATGTGGCACGTGAAGTTGAAGCCATTGTGCGCGAACATGGTGCAACTCCAGCAACGATTGCGATCCTAGATGGTGTGGTTCATATTGGATTAACTGATGATCAATTGGTTGCGATCGCGAACCGCGATGACATCAGCAAGGCGTCTAGTCGTGATTTAGCAGTCTTGGTTGCCAGTAAGAAATCAGCTGCGACAACTGTTGCCGCCACTGCTCACTTAGCTGCACAAGCTGGCATTAAAGTTTTTGCAACCGGTGGTCTAGGTGGCGTGCACCGCGGCGCCAATGAATCATTCGATGAATCTGCCGACTTAACTGCGCTCTCAACCCTAGACATCACCGTTGTATGTGCTGGCGTTAAATCAATTCTTGATGTTGGCGCAACACTTGAACGGCTTGAGACCTTGGCAATTGGGTTAGTCGGTTATAAAACCACAGCCTTTCCTGGTTTCTATTTAACTGATTCCGGTTTCACCATTGAACACCGGGTTGAATCAGCTGCCGATATTGCCGCAGTTATCAAAGCAAGTGAATCAGTTGGCACAAATGGCGCAGCTTTACTCGTTGCCAACCCAGTTGTAAAAGAGATGAATCGCGCAAAGCATGATCAAATTTTGGCTACTGGTTTAGCAAAGGCAGAAGCTGCTCACATAACTGGTAAAGATGTAACACCGTTCTTGCTTGAGCATTTCCACACCACTTCACAAGGTGAATCACTGGCCGTAAATATCGAGATCATCAAATCAAATAGCGCACTTGCCGCCGATATTGCTGTTGCCAGTAACTAGCGCCAGTATCTAAATATGTCGAAAATACTCTGCATTGGTGAAGTAAACCTCGATGTAGTTGCCATTATTTCCAGCGATATTAACTACGGCAGTGATACGGCAGCCAAGGTATCTACTCATGGTGGTGGCGCTGGCGGCAATGTTGCTGCGTGGCTACGTATCGCGGGCGCCCAAAGTCATATGTTGGCTCGCATTGGCCAAGATGCCGCTGGCTTTGCGGTGCGGAGTGAATTTGATCGTCTAGGCGTTACTTACTCTGAAATTGATGTTCATGGTGCGCCAACCGGGATCGTCGTTGTCATCGTTGATAAAGATGGCGAACGCAGTATGTTTCCTGACAATGGCGCAAATAGCGGATTAACTCTGGCTGATTTACCTGAACTCGATTCTTTTAATGCGGCCTACATTTCTGGCTATGCACTTCTTGATCCGAAATCTCGCCCTGGAATTCTGCAGATGATTGGCAAAATAAAAGCTGCTGGGTTAAAGATTTATTTGGATCCTGCAACGGTCGGCGGCATGGCTGGCGTACCAATTGCGGAAATACGTGCCTGGATTAATCAAGTGCATTGCTTATTGCTTAATGAAGATGAAGCAAAATATTTATCGTCATCAACTGATCTTGATTTAGCAATTGCTGATTTACTACAAATCTGCCCCATCATCGTGGTCAAACGTGGATCAAATGGAGTTATTGCCGCTAATCGTGGCTCTGAGGCAATTTTGTTACCGGCAATTTCTGCTCAAGTAATTGATACAACAGGTGCTGGCGATAGTTTTGCTGCTGGATTTATCGCTGCCGACCAAGCAGGTCTTGATTTCACGCAATCACTAGGTGCTGCTTTAACGATTGCAGCGAAGTGTGTTGCAATCGTGGGGGCGCGCCCAGCCCTAGATGCGCAGGTTTAGCCCAACTTATTGGCAGAATCACGCCATGGCTACGGCAAAGACACCTTCTAAGAGCGCCGCAAAATCGAAAAAACCAGTTGGTCCTAAAGCTGGCGAGTATCCAGGCAAGATTGTTGACGTTGATGTTTCATCTGAAATGTCAGAATCATTTCTTGAATATGCATATTCGGTAATTTATTCCCGCGCACTTCCTGATGCCCGCGATGGTTTAAAGCCAGTGCACCGTCGCATCCTGCATCAGATGTCTGAAATGGGTCTGCGCCCTGAACGCGGTCACGTAAAGAGTGCTCGTGTAGTTGGTGAAGTAATGGGTAAGTTGCACCCACACGGTGACAGCGCAATTTATGACGCATTAGTTCGTATGGCGCAAAGTTTCTCAATGCGTTTGCCACTAATCGATGGTCATGGAAACTTTGGTTCTCTCGATTCTGGCCCAGCTGCAATGCGTTATACCGAATCTCGTTTAGGCACCGCTGCAATGGCGATGGTTGCTGAGACCGATGAAGACACTGTTGATTTTGGGCCTAACTACGACGGTCAATTACAAGAGCCACTAGTTTTGCCTGCGGCCTACCCTAACCTGCTAGTTAATGGTGGTTCAGGTATCGCAGTTGGTATGGCCACAAATATGGCGCCACATAATTTAGGTGAAGTAATTGCGGCCACAAAGTATTTAATTGAAAACCCAAAGGCAACGCTTAAGCAGTTAATGAAGTTCGTGCCAGGTCCTGATTTTCCTACTGGTGGCGAAATTGTGGGCATTGAAGGAATTCATGATGCTTATGAAACTGGCAAAGGTTCAGTAAAGGTGCGCGCTAGCGTTGAAATCAGCAAGGTAACTACCCGCAAGATGGGTATCACCATTAAAGAACTACCTTTTAATATCGGGCCTGAAAAAGTTGTTGAGCGCATCGCTGATCTTGCTAAAGCCAAGAAGATTCAAGGTATCTCAGACATCATCGATTTAACTGATGGTCAGACTGGTACTAACGTAGTTATCGAAATCAAGAATGGTTTTGAGCCTGAAAAGGTTCTAGAGCAACTATTTAAGTTAACGCCAATGGAAGATGCTTTTGCGATTAACGCGGTAGCGCTTGTAAATGGTCGCCCACAAACACTTGGTCTAAAGAAGTTGCTTGAAGTATTTATCGAGCACCGTATTGAAGTTGTGCGTCGTCGCTCTGAATTCCGCAAAGCTAAGGCCAACTCACGTTTAACTCTGGTCGATGGCTTACTTAAGGCAATTATCGATATCGATAAGGTAATTAAGATCATTCGCGGCAGTGATGATGCGGCAACTGCAAAAGAGAAATTGATGAAGGATTTCAAGTTAAATGATGAACAGGTCACATATATTCTCGATATGCCACTTCGTCGTCTAACCAAGATGAGCAAAATTGAATTAGAAACTGAAAGCAAGGAACTCAAGAAGACAATTGCTGAATTAACAGCGCTATTAAAGTCAGAAGAGACCATTAAAGCTCAGGTTTCACTCGAGTTAACCGAGGTCGGCAAAGCATTTGCTACCCCTCGTAAATCTCGTATAACAGCCGCCTAAACTTCAGTTAGACTGCGACGTGATTTCAACTCAAGCCCTTGAACTACGCGCGGGCGCACGTCTGCTAGTTAAGGGCGTAACCGTGCGAATTAACAATGGCGATCGCATCGGTTTTGTTGGTCGTAACGGTGCTGGCAAATCAACGCTAGCCAAAGTATTAGCTGGTGAAAACATGCCGGCCGGTGGCGCCGTAAACCGCACTGGCAAAATCGGTTATCTGCCCCAAGATCCCCGTGTTGGCGAAGAAACTGGCAGTGTTATCGAGCGCATCTTGTCTGCTCGAAACCTTGATCAAATTTCACACCGTATGCGCGTTGTCGAAGAAGAGATGGCAACTTCCGAAGGCGAAGCACTTGAAAAAGCGATGGATCGCTACACTCGTGTTGAACATGAATTCAGTGCTGCCGGTGGCTATGCCGCAACGGCTGAAGCCGAAGCAATCGCGACATCCCTTGGCGTTACCCAAGCAGTTTTCGATCACGAACTAGCAACCCTCTCAGGTGGTCAACGCCGCCGTATTGAACTCGCTCGCATTCTTTTCAGTGGCGCCGAAACACTTTTACTCGATGAACCTACAAACCACTTAGATGCTGATTCGATCAACTGGTTACGTGATTATCTTTCTAAGTACTCAGGTGGCCTAGTAATCATCTCGCACGATGTTAACTTGATCGAAACTGTTGTAAATAAAGTTTTCTACCTAGATGCGAACCGCAACGTAATTGATGTTTATAACTTGGGTTGGAAAGCTTATTTATTACAGCGCGAACAAGATGAACATCGCCGTAAGAAAGAACGCGCTAATGCTGAAAAGCGCGCTGAGATTTTGCAGAAGCAGGGCGAGAAAATGCGCGCCAAAGCTTCTAAAGCAACTGCTGCTCAAGGCATGTTACGTCGCGCCGAGAAGTTGCGTTCTGGCCTAGAAGATGTCCGCGTTGCGGATAAGGTCGCAAAGCTACGTTTTCCTACCCCTGCCCCATGTGGCAAGACTCCGTTATCTGGCGAAGAACTTTCGAAGTCATATGGTTCTCTTGAAATCTTTACTGACGTTAGTTGTGTAATCGATAAAGGTTCTCGCGTTGTAATTCTTGGCCTTAACGGTGCCGGCAAAACAACTCTTCTTCGCATCTTGGCTGGCGAACTTGAATCTGATACTGGAACAGTTGAAGCAGGCCATGGCTTAAAGATCGGCTATTACGCGCAAGAGCATGAGTCCCTTGATTTTGAACGCACCATCCTCGAGAACATGATGGCTGCAACGCCTGATATTCGCGAACCTGAAGCCCGCAATGTGCTCGGTTCATTCTTGTTCGTCGGAGATGATGTTCATAAGCCAGTTAAAGTCTTATCTGGTGGTGAGCGAACTCGTTTAGCTTTGGCTGTTCTAGTTGTATCTGCGGCAAACGTTCTATTACTTGATGAGCCAACAAACAACCTTGACCCAGCATCGCGCGCCGAAATCTTGGCTGCCCTCGGTGAATATCAAGGCGCAGTAATTATGGTTTCGCACGATGAAGGTGCAGTACAAGCACTTAAGCCGGAGCGCGTTATTTTGTTACCCGATGGCGATGAAGATCTTTGGAAAGATGATTACTTCGATTTGGTTGCAATCGATTAATTCTTGATTAACTTGTACTCGAACTAGAAGACCCAAAGCAAAATCAAGTAAATCCATTGACAGTAACTTCATTAATTAACTAACATGAAGTATGAATTATAAGTGGCGACGATCAATAATCTTGGCTTTAGTTGCCTCTGCATTGCTGATAAACGTACCGACATCACAATCAGCCAGTTCCGATAGTGATAATTTTGTTGTCTTATTTCATAAAGGTTTCGTTGACTGGTTCTGGAAGGTTGCATCATCCTCGGCCGTCGTAAATTACAAAATCACCATCCAGGGCGGTGGCTCAGATTCGACATTTTCGACGTCCGAAAACTTCTTCGTGCCAGCAGACCATGGGTTAACTAATCCAAATGGAGACAAGCAAATCTGTGTCGGAGCCAAACTGTCAGACGGCTGGGAGTTTGGCTCCTGCGCAGTATTGTCAGTTGGTAAGCCATCGGGGCAAGTCATCAATTTTGAGGGTGGTCCCTCTCCGATCTATAAGGTCAATGGGGTATTTCAAGATTCAATTCACCCACCATATGAAGTCCATAGCTCTGAGCCCAGAGGAATTGACGGTCAGAGCTTTTCAGCTACAGGTTCGGTCTTTCTGAACACTAACATTTATTACCTAGAACCCCCGTACACGTCAAAGGTAATCATCTGCACTCCAACATGTGTTGAGAAATTCAAGGTCGTCAGCGATTTTTGGAATAATAACAAATCACCCAACTACACCACAGCAACAGTATTAACTCCCGAGACCTGCCAGGTAATGCGCACGATGGTAAAAAAGAATGGCGAGTATGCGACAGAAATCAGACCCTTAAGAGATAACGTTGACTGCAAGGTATCTGCTAAGTCATCTGTACCATTTCTCACTAAAGCGGATGTCACCGCAAATTTCACAATTCATTTCCAGCGCCAGCCATTTTCGCTATTGGCTCAACTCCCAAATGGTGAAGTAAATCCAACAATTGGCACTGAAATGACGCTCCAAGTGCAACAACTCCCACGATGGAACTGGTTGAAAGATCGAAAATACTCTCTAGCAGTAGCTGCTGGAGATGTTCTGACACTCGCCAACGGTTTTCGGTCCTTGACACCTAAAATCTGTTCAATCAAACAATCTTTGGATGAACCTGAGCTCCTGAAAGTGCGTGGCCTAGTGGCCGGAAAGTGTAAAATCGAACTTGAAGTTCCACAGCAGAATTACTCTGGTTATGAATACGAAAAGAATGCGATCTCAACCACTATTTCAGATTACAGCAGTCGTATCTTCATTTTTAACGTTACAAAGCCAAAGGTAAATAGTAAAGATGTATTCACTCGATACGCGTGCATGGTCTCCGATTCCACCACGAACCTATACACCGTATTTAATTTGATGGCCAAGAGCGTGGCACCAAAGAAATGTCAAACTAAGAACGCTTTTATATCGGCTATGCCAGTCTGAGCATTCCGAGGCGCAAGACCAAACTTCCACTAACTCTTAACTAAGCGTCGCCACCTTCACATCTGGGAAACCCACGGTTACCCTTTAGCCATGCTTTCGAAGTCACGAGTTCTTGTCGTAGTAGCTTCAATACTCATTGGGTTTATCAATCCAGCCACCGCCTTAATGAATGGCAAAGATGAAACTGGTAGTGAATTAGTAGTTCCAATTATTTTTGGTGACAACGGCCAAAGGCATTGCTCCGGAGCTCTGATTGCTCCTCGGGTAGTAATGACTGCAGGCCACTGCGTAATGAGAGAAGATGGTTTCGTAACAACAGGAACACCGGTTTATGGAGAACTGGCAGATAAAGATCCCCGACTATTTGTTGGTAAGCCAGGCGTTGTCGTGCCACAAGGTGGAACTAAAGAGAAGGCCCGTGTAATGGCGCAATTTCCAGCTAAGAATTATGAAGACTCAAAATGTGACGCATCGGGCTGCAATGCCAGTCTTTATGACTTTGCAATTCTGATTCTTGACAAAGCTTTAAGCAATAAGTCCTACAAAGTTGCAACTTTGGTGGAAATAAGTGACGTAATTTCGCAGCAAACTCCCCTATTTGTTTTGGGCTACGGGCTAAAAAGTTATGAAGATCTTCAGAATCAGAGCAAGGGCCTAGGTTCAGATGGACGACCAACTAGTACTACCGGGGTTGCTCGTACGAATTTCTGCTGCTCGGGTTCAAAAGTTGAAGCAATCTCAAAGAGTCAACCTAATTCGGTATTTCAGACGCTACTTCCAAAAAATACACCTCAAGGTGGCGGTGACTCAGGAAGTCCAGTTTGGTTTCAGAAGAATGGTGAATGGATATACATCGGGCCTACTTCTGCAACACAAGGGCCACATGCCACTCTTGAAGCCAACCATCCAAACTGGAGTAACGCATTCGAATTAAGCGTTTTAGGTGGCACGTACTACACCGCGCAAGCCTATGAGCCACTGATCGCTGAGGCTTATAAATACTTAGATTTACAGATTGCTAAGGAAAAAGTTGCGGCAGAACTCGCTAAGAAAATTGCAGATGAGAAAGCTGCGCTAGCTCTAATTGCGGAGAAAATTAAGTCAACACCTGGATCTACTTGTTCAAAACTTGGGAAACAGCAAGTTATTTCTGGTCAAAAGTTTTTCTGCGTAAAACGAAGCGGGAAACTAGTTTGGAGTAAAGGCGTAGCTTTACTCAAAAATTAAGCGTCGATGCTGTCGCGATCGATTTCGGCGTTAGCAATGAAATCTTTACGTGGTGCAACATCGCTACCCATAAGCAGTTCAAACATTGCCTCAGCTGCTGCGCCGTCGGTCACTGTAATGCGACGTAATGTGCGGGCATCTGGATCCATTGTGGTTTCACGAAGCTGATCAGCATCCATTTCGCCAAGGCCTTTATAGCGTTGAATAGGTTCTTTCCATTTCCTGCCAGCCTTAATTAATTCAGATGTTACCTTCTTCATCTCATCGTCTGAATAGGTATAAATGTATTCACCTTTTTTACCGCCGCCACCCATAGTTTCAATGCGGTGTAGTGGTGGGATCGCGGCAAATACCCGGCCAGCATCGATTAGCGGGCGCATGTAGCGATA
>CANHRM010000038.1 GCA_947463725.1 Actinomycetota bacterium
CAGCCGCCAACAAAATGGGCGGTAAATGGGGCATTAATTAAATCGCCAATATGACCGCCTGCAATGCCGCCTCTGTTTTTTGCGATTCGGCGCACAACATCGTTTGCAGCAGGAATGTAAGTTGCATTTGGTTTAGTCGGATCATTCTTTGAAGATAATCGATATCCAAAAATACTTTTCTTGCCAAAAACCGAAACTGATGAATCAACATTTTGCATAACTAACGCAATAACGGTTCGCTCGCTCCACTTACGCACATCCATTATTCGAATCAAATTACTTGGCTTGCGAGCAACCGCTTTCAGCCACTGGGCGCGGCGATCTTTCGCTTTATAGCCATCAGTCATGACCGTCTGCAGTATTCCCATTAAATTACTGCCTTTGCCGTAACGAACTGGCTCAACATGGGTATGGGGCTCTGGAAAGAATGAGGAAGTAATAGCTGAGCCTTGGCTGTAATCAGTTCCACCTTTAGGCATGATGGAACCAACAAGTGATTCGCTATTAGTTCGCGATAGCTCGCCCAACTGCTTTGAAAGCTTTGGCAACGTTTGAGTATCGCGCATCTTATGAAGTAATTTCTGGGTGTTATAGGTTCCTGCTGCAACAACTAATTCTCTAGCCGTAAAGATTCGTTTGCGGCCAAACCAAGCGGAACTCTTACGCACCACAATTCGCCAACTGCCATCACTTTCTTGACTAAAACTTTCAACGGTATGTTGCGGGAAAACTGTGGCTCCGGCTTTTTCGGCAAGTCCCAAATAATTCTTGGGCAAGGTATTTTTTGCGTTGAATCTGCAGCCGGTCATGCATGATCCACATTGCATGCAGCCATCTCGGTTAGGTCCAACGCCACCAAAAAACGGGTCACCACCATTTGCACCAGGCGCAGTACCAAAATAAACACCTAGCGGTGCCATCCGAAACGTGTGACCAACTCCCATTTCTTCAGCGACTTCTTTCATTGCGGCATCTGATGGTGAGAAATATGGATTTTCAGTTACACCCAACATTCGTGATGCTTGGTCATACCAAGGAAGTAATTCACTCTTCCAATCTGTAATTTTATTCCACTGCGCATCATCGAAATAACTATCAGGCGGTTGATACAAAGTGTTTGCATAAACTAACGAGCCGCCGCCAACACCTGCGCCAGCAAGGACTAAAACATCAGGCAAAACGTGTATGCGCTGTATTCCATTTAAGCCTAGACGCGGCATAAAAAGGAATTTGCTTATTCGCCAAGAAGTTTTTGGGTAATCTTTTTCAGAAAATCTACGACCAGCTTCTAAGACTGCAACTCGATAACCTTTTTCAGTAAGGCGAAGGGCTGCGACAGATCCACCGAATCCGGATCCAATAACTACAACGTCATAGTCAGATTCTTTAGCTGGCACATTCTTACTGTAGCCCTGGCTACCAAAAAAATGGAGCCCCCCGTCAGGATTGAACTGACGACCTACGCATTACAAGTGCGTTGCTCTACCACTGAGCTAGGGAGGCCTTTACTTACATTGCTGCAAGGGTCGTAATTATGGCAGGAGATCGAGAAATTCAGAAATCGCTAACGTTGCGCCCAGCAATACCCCTGTAGATTGCGCCTATGCGACTCGGTGTTCTAGATCTTGGATCGAACACTATTCACCTGCAGGTAGTAGATGCCCACCCGGGCGCACGGCCAAGCCCAACTACCAATCAAAAGGTTGAACTTCGGCTAACTGATTATTTAAATAAATCAAATGAGATTACTGAGGCTGGTATTGCGCTACTGCGTCAAGCTATCTCAGATGCAGTAGATCACGCTCGAGAATTTAAGACTGATGAAATCTTGGCTTTTGCAACATCGGCTATTCGAGATGCTCGTAATGGTGCGCAAATCTTGGCCAACCTAAATGCAGAATTTGGCATTGAGATAAATATCCTTTCTGGCGATGAAGAAGCAAACATGACTTTCTTAGCTGCTCGTCGTTGGTACGGGTGGTCAAGTGGTCGACTGCTCGTAATCGATATCGGTGGCGGCTCACTAGAAATCGGTTTAGGTGATGACGAACACCCTGAAGCAACTATCTCTTTACCACTTGGGGCGGCTCGACTAACTCGGGAATTTCTAGACAATGATCCCTATACGAGTAAGGAAATTAAAAACTTAGAATCAAAAGTGCGTGAGTTAATAGTTTCCGAGCTGCCTGAAGAGATTTTCGAACACGCAGCCGATCAATTTGTGGCAACTAGTAAAACTTTTCGAACTCTAGCTCGGTTAGGTGCTCATTGGTTTAAAGGTGATCCTAATATTTTGGAACTTAGTGCGCTAATGATGATGATTCCTAAACTGAGTGAAATGACCAATAAATCTCGCGCGGATCTGCCAGGCGTATCGGCAAGTCGGGCGAAGCAAATTACTGCGGGTGCGATTGTTGCGAGAACCGTGATGGAAAGATTGCACATTACTCAGATTGAAATTTGTCCTTGGGCTCTACGCGAAGGCATTGTTTTACGCTGGTTAGACTGGATGGAACGCTAAAGAATTAAGCGGCTGGTGCTTCGATCCAGTCAACGGCAACAACTTCGCCATCGCGATGATGCAGAATGAAAGCTTCCCCTGGTTGTAACCCAACTTCAATCTTCTTAAAATTCTTTTTACCAATTAACTTTTTGACCAAATTGGGCAGAATTGGATTATGGCTACAAACGACTACGTTTAGATCTGGCTTTAATAGGCTCCAGACATAATCCAGCGGGGCATCTTTATCTTTTTCATATCGATATTCAGATAAATCTCGAGAATAAATTGGATTCATCTTTAAAGACTTAGCCATTGGTTCGATAGTTTCGATACATCGCTGTGCATCGGAGGTATGAATTTCGGTTATTCCATAATTTTGATAAATTGAAAGCATTCGCTTAGCTTGACGTTGACCTTTATTATCTAAGGGGCGATCGCCATCATCGCCTTCCCAATCTTCACGTCTCAAAGCCTTGGCATGACGAAGCAAAACAATTGGTGTGGTATTTATGCCAAAGCTTTCAAAAAACTTAATGATTTCGCGGTCATCATCAACGCTAACTTTTTTCTTAGCATCAGAGACCGAAAGCCAGATAACTTGGTCGACTTCATGAGTATCGCGAGGTCCATTTGATTTACCAGTTGCTCGAGCAGACCAATAGCGAACCTCTTTAGGTGTTCCTTCAGCTAAATATTTAGCTGTCCCAATTTCAGGGCCAAGTACCGGCTCAAATCCTGTTTCTTCCATTGCTTCGCGAGCGGCACAAGATAAATGTGTTTCACCGGGCTCTACTTTTCCTTTAGGCAAAGACCAATCGTTATATTTTGGGCGATGGACTAAAGCGATTTCAGTAGTTTTCTTAGTTACTCGCCAAAGAACGACTCCGGCACCTTGAATAACCTCATGTTCGCTCATCATTATCCGTTCAGGTACTTCTGCATTAGGAGCTCCTGAATATCTTGGGTGCTCTTATGACGTTTCCATTCGGTGCCTAATTGGTGCCAATTGCTGGTTTCTGGCGATAGAGATATTTCAAAAATCTCACGCAGAATCTCTTTGTGCTGCAACTTTTCGATACGCAACAAGCTTTCGACTCGACGATCTAGATTTCGGTGCATCAAATCAGAGCTACCGATCCAGTATTCATCATCGTTGTTATTTACAAAGTGATAAATGCGAGAATGCTCTAGGAATCTTCCTAAAATTGATCTGACTGTAATATTATCAGAGAGACCTTTGATGCCCGGTCTAATTGACGAAATACCACGAATAACTAAATCGACCTTAACACCAGCGTTAGATGCCCGGTAAAGTGCCTCAACAAACTCTTCATCAAGTAATGAATTTAATTTAAATTGAATTCCAGCAGGTAGGCCAGCTTGGCAATTACTTATCTCATTTTCAATTTTTTCCAGTAGCCCAGTACGCAAACTACGCGGTGCAACTAGCAGGCGTGAATAAGTTGAAGCTGGCGCTAAACCAGAAAGTTGATTAAATAATTTACTTAGATCTTCAGTAAGTGTTTGATCGGCGCTAATTATTCCTAAGTCTTCATAGAAGCGAGCAGTCTTAGGATTGTAATTTCCAGTGCCAACGTGGCAGTAACGACGCAAACCATTAGGTTCATCACGAATGACGAGAGATAGCTTTGCGTGGGTCTTTAAATTCATTAAGCCATAAACCACATGCACGCCGGCAGCTTCAAGCTTTCGTGCCCAACGCACATTTGCTTGTTCATCAAAGCGAGCTCGAATTTCGATAACTGCTAATACTTGCTTGCCTGCTTCTGCTGCTTCGATCAGAGCTTCGATAATTGGGGAATCACCTGAAGTTCTGTAAAGGGTCTGTTTAATAGCTAGTACTTGTGGATCTTCGGCGGCGTTCTGCAGGAATTGAACCACTGAACTAGTAAAAGATTCATACGGATGGTGAAGCAGAATCTCACCTTGGCGAATAGCGGCAAAAAATAGCTCTGGGTCGCCGAAATCAACTTCGCTTAGCGATGCTGCAGTATGCGACTTAAATCGATCAAATTTAATCTCTGGAATATCCAGGTCGGCGATGCGATTTAGATCAGTTAAATCCAGTGGGGTGGCAAGTGAGAAAACACATTCACGATTAATCGAAAGCTCTTCGCAGAGTCGCTCTAGTAGCGCTTGATCAATTCCTTCTTCAATTTCTAGCCTGACTGGCGGACCGAATCTACGCCGCGCTAATTCTTGCTCGATTGAAGTTAAAAGATCTTCGGATTCTTCTTCTTCGAGATCTATATCTTCATTTCGAGTAACTCGGAACGTATAGTGATCTTCAATTAACATTCCTGGAAAAAGCTCTTGCAGATGAATTGCGATGACATCTTCGAGCGGAATAAATCGTCTTGATCCAGTGGATGAAGTCGCAATGAATCTAGAGAGAATCGGTGGAACTTTGACTCTGGCAAATGACTCTTCGTTAGTAGTTGGGTTTTTTAGAATAACTGCCAAATTAAGCGAGAGACCAGAGATATATGGGAATGGGTGCGATGGATCTACTGCTAATGGAGTTAAGACTGGATAAATACGTTCACGGAAAAGTTTAGAGACGTAATTACGCTCGTCCTCGAGGAGTTCATTCCAGTGGATTAATTCAATTTTATGAGACTTTAAGGCCGGCAGGATCTCTGCCTTAAAAAGATTTGCATGCCGAGTTGCTAGGGATCGGGCTTTATCAGTAACTGCAGTTAAAAGTTGTTGCGGGGTATAGCCAGCTGTGTTTGTCGAAGTTATCTGATTTTCAATTTTTCCTAAGATTGAGGCAACCCGCACCATGAAGAATTCATCTAAGTTGTTAGAAAAAATTGCTAAGTAACGAAGTCGCTCAAGTAGCGGAACTTCTTTATCTTCGGCAAGTTCGAGAACTCGCTCGTTAAAAGAGAGCCAGCTGATCTCACGATCAATTAACTCATCTGGTTTAGGCATGCGTGGATTTTCTCTCATTTATATGAACGGGAAGCGTCGGTTAGGTGGACTGGCGCTTAACTAAGCGGCCAAGTAGTGGGGTTTGGGTACTTTGCGCTGCGCCCATCGCCTGATGATTTGCCACGAATCCGTCGCCAAATCCACGGTAAGGCAAAGGTGATAAACCAAGCAACACTGGTTGCCTTCTTTACTAACCAAGGAGTTGGTTTGGCAGTTGGTAGTGGCAATCGCCAATTTGGATCAAACGGTGCTCCAAGTACCTCAAGTACTCCTTGTGCAACCCGATCGTGACCAAGTGAATTTAGATGTAGCCGATCAAATGCTAGTAAACGTCGATCCGATAAAAATTGTTCTTCATTCGCATCGACAATAATTGCGCCAACTTCAGTTGCAATTGCACGAACATTTTTGTTGAAAGTACTAAATCGTTCCTCCCACATATCTGCAGTCTTGCCCGTATTTCCAGTGCGCTCTAGAACTGTGAATAACATTAAAGTTGCTCCGGTTGCAGATAACTTTCTAACTGCGTCGTTGTAAATTGGGAAAACATTTTCTGGGCGATAGTTAGGTCGCAGAACGTCATTGGCGCCAGCATGAAATGAAACTAAAGTTTCTTTACCTGTGATAAATGGAATCGCCAATGGAACTTGATCTTCTGAAACTTGTGTGACCAGTTTTCCGCGTATCGCAAAATTTAGATAAGTAAAATCAGTTGATTGAGTCGTTAAGACATCAGCTACTCGATCAGCCCAGCCACGATAATTCCCATCAAGGATCGCGTCAGTCATTCCTTCGGTAAAAGAATCACCAAGTGCGATAAATCTTTGATAAGTCATGGTTAATTCTTTCGACGTTGCTCGTCTACCCAGAAGAGAGCAATCGATGTCGCCACACTGGCATTTAGAGATTCAGTAGCTGAATTCATGGGGATCGAAACAACTAGATCACATTTTTCACGAACTAAGCGAGACAGGCCTTTGCCTTCGCTACCAACAACGATCATTAGTGACTCGGTAGCAACTTTCATACTGCTTAGTGATTCATCACTTTCGCCATCTAAACCAATGACAAAACAGCCTAATTTCTTAGCTTCATCAATAGTGCGAGCCAAGTTAGTTACCTGAGCAACTGGCATGCGCGCGGCTGCACCAGCTGATGATTTCCAGGCTGATGCAGTCATTGCGGCTGCCCGACGCTCAGTCATTACAACACCATTTACTCCGAAAGCGCCTGCGCTACGGATAATTGCGCCAAGATTGCGTGGATCAGTAACGCCGTCGAGTGCCACAATCAACATTGGATTCTTTGCGCGTTGAGTTATTTCTTCGAAACTTGAATATTGGTAAGGCTTGATTGCCAGAATAATTCCTTGGCTATTTGGTGAAATTCCTTCAACTTCTGCGCGGTGAACTTCGCGAATCGGAAGTTGCAAGTGCAGTGCTAATTGCAAAGACTCTGCGACGCGATCATCGATATCAATTCCACGAGCTACTAATACTTCAGTTGCCGGAACTGAGGCACGTAGTGCTTCAAGTACTGCGTTACGACCGGCAACAATTTCACCCTTTGGTTTATCAATTCTGGAATTGCGCCCAGCTGAACTACGCGGTGTGGTGCCAGTACGTGGCGTGGTGCCAGTACGTGGCGTTGTGCCAGCACGAGGATTAGCTTTTGCTTTCTCAGCTGCTTTCTTGCGCTTGGCAGCTGCGTGATACGGACGGTCTTCAGCTTTTGGAGTCGGACCTTTACCCGTTAAACGCTTTTTATTTTTGCCACCGGTACCGGTTGTTGGACCTTTTTTAGATCCACGTATTGCGCCTTTGCGCTCTGAATTACCGGCCATTTAATTACTACCTTCTGAACGTGAGATCGACCAACGTGGTCCTTGAGCTGTATCTTCAATTGAAATACCAAGTGCAATTAAGCCATCGCGAATTTGATCAGATGCGGCAAAATCTTTACGGTCTCTTGCTGCAGTTCGTTGCGCAAGAACTAAATTAATAACCCCGTCAAGAGCCTCTGTTAGAGATTCGTCCTGGGCTCCGCCGACAAATGCTGGATCAAATGGATCGCAACCAAGTACTTCAAGTGCGCCGCGAATATGGCTGGCTGCACTTGCAATAGCTACTTTGTCATTTTCAGTTATTGCACTGTTTCCTAACCGTAATTGTTCCGAAATTCCAGCCAGTGCCTGCGGTACAGCCAAATCTTCATTCATGGCAGCGACAAAATCAGCAGATAACAAGGGTTCTGGCTGGCTACCTAAGATCTTGGTTGCGCGCAAAAGAAAGTTTTCGATTCGGCGGAAACCAACAGCTGATTCTTCAAGAGCTGCTGGTGAGAACTCGAGCATTGATCGGTAATGAGCGCTGCCCAAATACCAACGTAGCTCAATGCCACGAACACTTTTTAGTAATTCGGTTACTTGTAATGAGTTACCAAGAGACTTAGACATTTTTTCACCAGAGGCAGTTACCCAGGCATTATGTAACCAACGTTTGGCAAAGCCATATCCGGCTGCTTCAGATTGAGCAATTTCGTTTTCATGATGTGGAAAAATTAAATCTAAGCCGCCACCATGAATATCAAATTCAGCGCCAAGGTATGCAAATGCCATCGCGGAACATTCAATATGCCAACCTGGTCGACCGTTGCCCCATGGCGTTGGCCAAAATGGATCTCCAGCTTTAGCAGCTTTCCAAAGTGCGAAATCGCGCACATCGCGTTTGAAAGTTTCATCAGCATCTTGAGCTGGCAGCAAATCATCAATATTTTGATTTGAGAGAGTTAGATAAGAATCCAATTTACGAACTTCTAAATAGACATCGCCATTACCTGGCGCATATGCATGGCCTCGCTCTATTAATGAGGCAATTAGCTCAATCATTTGTGTTATGTGACCGGTTGCGCGTGGTTCATAAGTTGGGGGCAGCACATTTAGCGCTGTATATGCATCAGTAAATGCGCGCTCATACTTAAGAGCAACTGCCCACCAAGGCGCTTTTTCATGAACAGCCTTATGCAATATCTTGTCATCAATATCTGTTACGTTGCGAATAAAAGTAGTATCAAAGCCCGACTTTATTAACCAACGTCGCAAAATATCAAAGTTAACACCGCTGCGAATATGGCCGATATGTGGAGGTGCCTGAACGGTGGCACCACAAAGGTAAATACTCGCTTTACCCGGCTGCAGTGGAATAAATTCTGAGACGGTTCGCGACAACGTGTCATATAGCTTTAGCGAACTCATTAGCGAAGTCTATCGGTCGTTACTAGAAACCTTAAAAACGAGCGCTGAGGCAATGGCTGCAATGCCTTTGCCTTCACCAGTTAAGCCGAGTCCATCGGTAGTTGTAGCCAATAGTGATACTGGTGCACCATTTAGCGCAGCAGAAAGAGCCGTAATAGCTTCTTTTCGACGTCCTGCTAACTTAGGACGATTACCGATTACTTGTACTGAAATATTTGAAATCGCAAAACCAGCTTTAGTGATGATCGATAAAGTTTCTGACAATAATTTTGCACCACTTGCACCGGCATATTCAGGTCGATCAACACCAAAGTTTGAACCTAAATCACCTAAACCAGTTGCGGAAAAAAGCGAATCACAAATTGCATGTGCTGCTACATCTCCGTCGGAATGTCCAGCAACACCAATTTCATCTGGCCAATTAATGCAACCTAACCAAAGTTCACGCCCTGTTTCGAATGCATGTGCATCTACTCCAACACCAGTTAAAAACTCTTTATTCGTACCAAGGAAGTTATAAGCAGTTGCTAAATCTGCTGGCGAGGTAATTTTCAATGCACGTTCTTCGCCAGCAATTACCAACACATTAAATCCGGCAGCTTCAACTAAAGCGGCATCGTCAGTACCTTCACCATTTGCGGCATGTGCTTTTTTAAGCGCAGAAAGTTCAAAGCCTTGTGGGGTTTGGATGTTGCGTAAATCTGCACGATTAGGGGTTGCAGTTACATATCCATTTGCATCAACACTTTTAATCGTATCTACCTGAGGCACACCAGGTATTACTGCTACTTCACCATTCTGTAGTGCCGATAAAACCCGATTAGCTAAATCAGTTGACGCTAAAGCGCGAGCAGCATCATGAATTAATACATATTTAGCATCACTAGAGACTGCAGCTAAGCCAGCCCGAATCGATTCTGAGCGAGTTTGTCCACCAACTACAACAGTTACGGCATTGCCTAGAAGTGTTTGAAATTGGCTTAGGTGTGAAGCTGGCGCTGTAACGATTACTTGATCTACGGCTGGTGAAATTGCAGCAATAGCATGTTCGATTATCGTTTGATTTCCTAATTGAATTAAAGCTTTAGGAATATCGGCACCGAATCGAACACCGGATCCGGCAGCAGCAATAATTGCTGCAACATGGCCAGACATAAGTGCTCCGATCGAGCTTAAATTAAGAAGCTAAGACCTCGTCGAGGATTACTGATGCTTTTACTTCATCGGTGCGCTCTGCAAGTGCTAGTTCAGAAACTAGAATCTGCTTTGCCTTTGAAAGCATGCGCTTTTCACCAGCAGAAAGTCCACGATCTAGGTCGCGACGATAAAGATCGCGTACAACTTCAGCAACCTTGATTACATCACCTGAGGCTAATTTTTCAAGATTAGCTTTGTAGCGACGAGACCAGTTTGTTGGCTCTTCGGTGTATGGCTGACGTAGAACACTGAAAACTCGGTCAAGACCCGCGCTATCTACAACATCGCGCACTCCAACTAAATCAACATTCTCAGCGGGTACTCGTACTGTTAAATCGCCTTGTGCCACTTTTAAAACTAAGTAGGTTTTTTCTTCGCCCTTAATCACTCGAGTTTCAATTGCCTCGATTAGCGCTGCGCCGTGATGAGGGTAAACAACAGTTTCGCCTACTTTAAATGACATGGGGTGCCCTTCGTTAGGGGCCAATC
>CANHRM010000039.1 GCA_947463725.1 Actinomycetota bacterium
CTTTGTGCTTCTGCCAATCGCCGGTCACTTTTAGAAGTGCTTCAACTGCAGCAGATGGCTGTGCGCCAACGCCTAACCAGTAAAGAGCACGCTCTGAGTTAACTTGAATTAGAGATGGTTCTTGTCCTGGAACGTAGCGACCAATTTCTTCAATTGAAAGACCGTTACGAGCTTTACGAGAATCTGTAACAACGATACGGAAAAATGGTGTGCGGATTTTGCCCATGCGCATTAAACGAATTTTTGTAGCCAAGTAAGTATTACTCCTGTAAATGTATGTCGTACCTAATTTGCTTCAGCGGGGTGCGAAGCTAATCAAGAACGCGCTTTGGACTTAAAGGTAGTTCCAGGGATAGAGGGCCCTGTCACAGGGGGCCAATCTTGCCAGTTTCAGGCTCAGATACGAAATCGAGCGGGAGTCTAACCCTGCTCTTCGAGAGCGCGTTTAGCGGGATTTCCAGAGCGGGATTTCTTCTTAGGTGGCTGATTGCCCTTATTCGGCGCACTCATGCCCCCAAAGGAACCTGGTGGCAGCGCAGCCCCTGGCGGCAAGCCCATTCCTGCCGGCATGCCTGCAGGAACTTTGCCATTGCGCATCTGCTTCATCATTTTCTGGGCGCCAGTGAAGCGTTCAACCAGTGAATTAACTTCGGAAACTTGGCGGCCACTTCCGGCTGCAATGCGGGCGCGTCGCGATCCATTTAGAACTTTCGGATCGCGGCGTTCAGCTGGAGTCATAGATTGCACGATTGCTTTAGTGCGCACTATTTCAGATTCATCAAAGTTTTCGATTTGTTTCTTCATTGCACCAGCCCCAGGCAGCATGCCCAAGATTTTGCCCATCGAGCCCATCTTCGACATAGCTGCGATTTGTTCAAGGAAATCTTCTAAAGTGAAGTCATCGCCTCGAGCAAATTTTTCTTCCATCTTCGCAGCGCCTTCGCCACTAAATGCCTTCTTAGCTTGTTCGGCAAGAGTCGCTACATCACCCATGCCCAAGATGCGTGAAGCCATGCGATCAGGATGAAATAAATCAAAGTCAGCTAATTTTTCACCAGTTGAAGCAAACATAATCGGCTTACCAGTTTGCGTAACGATGGAAAGCGCCGCACCGCCTCGAGCATCACCATCTAACTTGGTTAGCACTACCCCATCGAAACCAACGCCATCTTGGAATGCTTGCGCAGTGCGCACCGCATCTTGGCCAGTCATGGCATCTACTACAAAGAGAATTTCATCAGGTGAAATTGCATCGCGAATATCTTTTGCTTCTTGCATTAACTCTTCATCGACACCGAGTCGACCAGCAGTATCAACAATTACGATGTTATGTAGTTTTGCTTTAGCAAATGCAATACCTTCGCGCGCAACCTCAACTGGATTACCAACTCCGTTACCCGGTTGTGGCGCAAAGACTGGAATACCAGCGTTCTGACCCACAACCTGTAACTGTGTAACAGCATTTGGACGTTGTAGATCTGAGGCCACCAGGATTGGCGTATCGCCAAGGTCGGCAAAATATTTCGCAAGTTTTCCAGCCAGAGTTGTTTTACCAGCGCCTTGCAGGCCGGCCAACATGATTACCGTTGGCGCAACTTTTGCTAGACGAACTCGACGAGCTTGGCTACCAAGTAATTCAACGAGTGCTTGATTAACAATTTCAAATATCGCTTGGGCTTGATTCGAGCCCGCTTGCAGATCAACTAAGGCTGCTTTCGCCTCAACTTCGATTCGACTTACAAAACCTTCAACTACCGATAAAGCTACGTCAGCATCTAGTAAAGCTTGTCGAATCTCTTGGCAAACATTTGAGATATCTGAATTAGATAACTTTCCACGTGATCGCAGCGATGCAAATGCATTGCTGAACCGATTGCCAAGAGACTCGAACATAGCCTGATCTTACTAATTACTGTCCTTTCCAGCTAAATCAACGAGCGAGCTAAATTGCTTCCGATCCATGCTCGCCAGTGCGGACGCGAACCACATCTTCAACGGGCGTAGTCCAAACTTTGCCATCACCAATCGAGCCAGTCGAAGCAGCCTTAACGATTACTCCGACCACGGAATCGGAGTCCGAATCATCAACTAGAACTTCAACTCGAACTTTTGCGATTAAGTCAACCTTGTATTCAGCACCGCGATAAACCTCGGTGTGACCACGTTGACGGCCAAAGCCACTTGCTTGTGAAACTGTGATGCCTTTTACGCCAAAAGCTTCAAGTGCATCTTTTACTTCTTCCAACTTATGTGGCTTCAAAATTGCTGTAACTAGTTTCATATTAAGGAACCTCCACGAGTTGAACCGGACATTTCATAAGCAGATTCGGCATGTTCATTGAAGTCGACGCCTTCTAACTCAGATTCCTTAGTAACGCGGAATCCGATGGTCTTTTCAATCGCAAAGCCGATTATCAAAGTTGCCAAGAAGGAATAACCAGCAACCATGGCAACTGCTAACGCTTGCTTAGCAAGGAGGGCGGTTCCGCCACCGTAGAACAAGCCATCCAGGCCGATGCTATTAACAGCACTTGAGCCAAAGAAACCAATTGATAGCGAACCAAAGATTCCACCAACTAAGTGCACGCCAACTACATCTAAAGAATCATCGAAGTTGAATAAATACTTCAAACCAACTGCAACAGAGCAGATGATGCCAGCAAGGAAGCCGATTACAACTGCAGCCCAAGGCGCTACAAAAGCACAAGCAGGTGTAATTGCAACCAATCCAGCTACTGCACCTGATGCCGCGCCAAGAGTTGTTGCATGTCCGTTGCGAACTTTCTCAACAAAGATCCAACCGATCAAGGCCGCTGCTGCAGCAACTTGAGTATTCAAGAATGCCAAACCAGCGATGCCATTTGCACCAAGTGCTGAACCGGCATTGAAACCAAACCAACCGAACCAAAGCAAACCGGCACCAAGCATTACTAATGGCAATGAGTGCGGACGCATTGATTCTTTGCGCCAACCAACGCGCTTTCCTAAGACTATGGCTAGTGCTAAACCAGCAGCACCGGCGTTAATGTGAACAGCGGTTCCGCCAGCGAAGTCTTCAACGCCTTTGGCTGCTAAGTAACCAGCGCCAGTTACAACATCGCCGACCTTGTTACCGAATGCAAATACCCAGTGCGCAACTGGCAAATAAACCAGGGTTGTCCAAATAGCAACAAATATTGTCCACGGAACAAACTTTGCCCGATCTGCAATCGCACCTGAAATAAGTGCTGGTGTAATAATCGCGAACATCAATTGGAATGCTGCGAAAACCAGCAGTGGAATCGGATACTCGCCACCATTATTTGCAACAGCGCCAACTTGATTTCCTAAATCCGAAATCTTAATTGCGCCATACCAAGGGGATTTACCATCGACGCCAAATGCTAATTCAAAGCCGTAGATAACCCAGATAATGCTGACTATGCCAACTGTGGCCATTGACATCATCATCATATTTAAAACGCTCTTAGTGCGAACCATGCCGCCATAGAAGAATGCGAGGCCCGGAGTCATCAGCAAGACCAATGCAGAACTTGCTAACATCCAAGCGGTATCACCAGTACTAATATCCATGAATAATCACTTTCGATGAGTTTCGCGATTCTCGCCTTTGAGATGGCGGTAATCTCTCTTAATCGGATTACAGGAATTCGCCCGAAATGTTACGTGGGCGTTAAAAGATCAGCTTATTACGCGTCTAAAATGCCAGTTATGTAAATTTCCGGGTCAAAGGGCTCTAGATCGCCTATGGCTTCCCCTGTACCTATCCATTTAATCGGCAGATCCAGTTCATGCTCAATTGCAAGGGCGATGCCACCTCTTGCACTGCCATCTAACTTCGTCAAAATAATTCCAGTAACTTCGACTGCCTCTGAGAATAACTTCGCTTGGCTTAACCCATTCTGGCCAGTGGTTGCATCGATGACTAATAGAACTTCATTAACCGTTGTTACTTTTTCAATTACTCGCTTTATCTTGCCGAGTTCAGCCATCAAATCTGCTTTGTTTTGTAATCTGCCGGCCGTATCAATTACTAAGTATTGAAAACTATCAGCTACCGCTTTCGTAGCACTATCAAATGCAACAGCTGCAGGTTCACCATTTGGTTTTCCAGTAATAACAGTCAGCCCAATTCGATTCGCCCAAGTTTGTAACTGTTCTACGGCTGCTGCACGAAAAGTATCGGCTGCTCCTAATAGAACTCGATTGCCGGCGTTTGAAATATTAGCTGCAAGTTTTGCAACAGATGTCGTCTTGCCTGTGCCATTAACGCCGATAACCAAAATTGTAGTTAATCCAGTTTCTGAAACAGCTAGCGTGCGTGGCTTGGAACTTAAAAGCGCAGTCAGTGCTTCGCGAATAGCCTCAATTGGTTCTTCGGATTTACTTTTCTTAGCAGCTGTCAAGATGGCATCTGTTAATGATGCACCTAAGTCAGAGGAAATTAATTCGCTATAAAGTTCGTCCCAATCAGCAGCAGATACTGATGAAGTTCGAGTGACTTTGGCTAGAAACTTCTTAAAAAATCCCATGGCTTACAGCGCCTAAATCCAGATACTTATTCGTTATTGGATTCGCGCAGACGTTGCGAGATTACTTCAGTTACACCGTCACCACGCATGGTTACGCCATAGAGAGCATCAGCAATTTCCATCGTGCGCTTCTGGTGAGTAATGATGATTAGCTGCGATGTTTCGCGCAGTTCTTCAAGTACGCCCAATAGACGGCCTAAGTTGGCATCATCAAGGGCCGCTTCAACTTCGTCCATTACGTAGAACGGACTTGGACGGGCTTTAAAGATTGCAATCAACATAGCAACGGCAGTTAAGGACTTTTCGCCACCAGATAGCAGTGATAGACGCTTAATGCGCTTTCCAGGTGGGCGAGCTTCGACATCGACACCACTATTTAACAAGTCATCGGGGTTTGTGAGAATCAAGCGACCATCGCCACCTGGGAATAGGCGCGCGAAGATAGTTTCAAAGTGTTCAGCGGTAGCTTCGAAAGCCTCCATGAAGATCTGCTGAACTCGATCGTCAACTTCTTTCACAATATCCAAGAGGTCTCTTCGAGTGTTCTTCAAATCTTCGAGTTGTTCAGCTAAGAACTTCAAGCGCTCTTCAAGTGAGGTGTATTCCTCTAGTGCCAGCGGATTGATCTTGCCTAGCAAGGTAAGTGAACGCTCGGTTGCAGCTAAACGCTTCTCTTGTTGGTCACGACGATATGGAATTAGCTCAGTTGTAATGATCTCGCCAGCTTCATTTTCGATGAAGGTTGGCACATCATTATCAGGGCCATATTCATTAACCAGCGTTTCGGTATCAATACCAAGTTCTTCAACTGCCTTAGATTCAAGCTGTTCAATGCGCATACGTTGTTCGGCGCGTGCAATTTCATCTTTATGAACACTCGAAGTTAGCACTTCTAGTTCGGCAGTTAGCTCGCGATTACGTGCGCGCGCCGAAAGTGTTTCGCCTTCGCGGATCGAACGTGCTTCCTCTAGCGCAGCGCGCTCGGTTGCTGCCTTGGCGATAGATCTTTCAATATGAATTAAAGCTTCATAAGCAGCTTCGGCAATGGCTTGAGAAATTACTGCGCCTCTTGCGCGTGCCCCACGACGCGAGACTGCGCGTTCAGATGCTTCTCGTTCTGTGATGGCAGCTTCGACAAGTGCCTTGATACGCGCTGCCAGTGAATCTAATCGTTCTTCACTTGTTCGAACAGCTAGTCGCGCTTCAACTTCAGTGGTGCGCAAGCCAGAAACGCTTTCGCGCAATTCATCTGCTTGCGAATGATCTGGGTTAGCAATTTCGCCCGACTGAGTCAGTTGGCTTTGCGCCGACTGTAGTTCGCCCTCATCGCGACTCTTAGCTGTAGTGGTTTCAGCAATAGCCGAATTCAATCGTTCGACTTCGGCGGTTGCAGACTTCATGTGCTGGCCAGCAACTGCTAACTGCTCTGTGATTGCTGCGATTCGGGCATCAGATTCATTTAATTTGGAAAGTGCCACATCAAAGGCCGATTGCTTACTTTCGATCTCTTGAGCTGCCGAATTGATCGCGAATTTTAGACGATCACATTCGTTAGTAATTGTTTGTAGTTCGCTGCGCAACTTCTCAATTAGGGCTTTAACTTCAATTAGTGAATTTGTGTTCTTAGAACCACCACGAGCACGAGATTTGGTGAAGAAATCGCCATCACGAGTTACGACGGTTAGTTCTGGGTGGTTGCGCAAAATATCAGCAGCTTCAGCTGCCGTTTCGCTAACTACAGTTTTACCAAGAAGATCTGAAATTAAATCGGACACTGAACTTGAGCGAATATGCGCAGCGATTGAAGTTAAGCCACCAGCCAAAGCAGAGGAATTTCCGCCTTGGTTGTGATGAACCAAAACATCAGCTTGGCCGAGATCTTCACTGCGCAAAGTGCTAAGTGCGGTTATCGCTGCGGAAATATCTTGCACCACGATGGCATCTGCTAATTGGCCAAGAGCAGCTGCTACTGCATTTTCCCAACCAGCATCAATTTCAATTAGTGAAGCAAGTGAACCAAGAGTTGCGAGGCCGCGAGGTTCACGTAGCAGTGCTGCAGCACCATTTCGTGATTGCGCAGATAGTTCTAAAGCTTCTAGTTTTGACTCAAGTGCGTTGCGAGAACGATCAGCAATACGTTCGGCATCAACTAATTTCTGATGATCATCGCGTGCCGCGGCAAGTCCGGACTTGGCACTTTCAAATGCGGCATCTAAACCAAGTTCGCCCGAATCGGCGCTAGCGATTTCTAATTCATGTGTTGCATACTCACGCTGCGCTAGATCGCGGCGATTGGCTGCTTCGTCACGCGCTTTAGTTAAACGAGCAATTTCTTCAGACATAGCATCAAGGCGCGCAGCTAATGACTTGATGTGGCCTTCTTGACGCGCAGTTCCTTCACGTTGATCAGCTATTGCTCGCAGGGCAGCAGCAACGCGATTCTCTTCGGCAACTAGCGCGGCTTCAGCTGCGGCTAGCGCTTGTGATGCTTCGGTTAAATTGCTACGAGAAAGTTGAACAACAATTTGCAACTGAGATTCTTCACCGCGCAGAGTTTGCGCTTCAGCTTCAAGAGCTTCGGGATCTCGACCAGCAGTGCGAGCTTCCTCTGCTTCTTCGGCCAAAAAGCGGGAACGTTCTTGGGCCAGGCTCTGCGTGCCGCGGAACTTCTCTCGTAATGAATTCAGCTGATAGAAAGTCTCTTGGGCTTGAACTAAACGTGGGCTATCAACTGCTGATTGTGAATCTAATTCTTCTTCACGGCGACGAACACCATCGAGTTCCGCTTCAACTAATGAACGTTTTTCGCGTAGCGCTGTTTCATCAGCAACCTCGGCAGTTAAAGTTTTAGAAAGTTCAATGTAATCATCAGCTAGCAAACGTAATTTGGCATCGCGCAGATCAGCTTGGATCGTTGCAGCTTTCTTAGCTACTTCTGCTTGCCGACCAAGCGGTTTTAATTGACGGCGTAGCTCGACTGTTAGATCTTGTACGCGCGCCATATTGGTCTGCATTGAATCTAATTTGCGCAGCGCTTTCTCTTTGCGCTTGCGATGCTTAAGAACGCCAGCTGCTTCTTCAATAAAGCCGCGTCGTTCTTCAGGTGTTGCCATCAAGATTGCATCAAGTTGTCCTTGACCAACGATCACGTGCATTTCGCGACCGATACCTGAGTCACTCAGCAATTCTTGAATGTCTAATAAACGAGAAGCTTCACCATTTATTTGATATTCACTTTGACCACTGCGGAATAAAATTCTAGAAATGGTAACTTCGGCATAGTCAATTGGTAGAGCGCCATCTGAATTATCAATTGTTAAGGAAACTTCAGCGCGACCAAGTGGTGAACGACCGCTGGTTCCGGCGAAAATAACGTCTTCCATTTTGCCGCCGCGCAGCGACTTCGCGCCTTGCTCACCCATAACCCAAGTCAGGGCATCGACCACATTTGATTTTCCAGAGCCGTTCGGACCCACCACGCAGGTGATACCTGGCTCGAGGCGCAGGGTCGTCGATGACGCGAAGGACTTAAAGCCCTTGAGCGTGATGCTCTTCAAATACACGCGGCAAACCTACCTTGCCGCAGGCTCTACTTCTGACAGTACGGGCAGAAATGAGACGATCGATTTGCGAAAGAAATTCTTTTTATCAATCGGCCACATCTAGAACATGGTTCACCTTCGCAACCATAAACCTCTAGTTGAACCTCAAAGTATCCACTCTCACCATTAACATTTATATAAAGATCATCGAATGAAGTTCCGCCAGATTCCAATGCACGAGCCATTATTTCGCGTGCGTTATCGATAAGAAGATTGATTTTTTTCGCTGAAAGTTCATTACAGATGCGTTCTGGATGAATTTTTGCTGCCCAGAGTGATTCATCGGCGTAAATATTTCCAATACCGCTCAATATTTGTTGATCTAAAATCGCACTTTTGATTTTGCTCTTACGATTTCGTAAGTTTGCTACGACGACAGCTTGATCAAAGTTGGGGTCAAATAGATCTGCCGCAATATGCGCAGCCATCGAAGGAATTCCATCATTTAAATTATCAACTGCCAGCCAGCCGAAGGTGCGCTGATCGATAAAACGAAGCTCGCGGTTCTTCTGCATGCCACCGGCAAGTGTGAATCTGGCTCGCACATGGCGCTCATCAGCTTTGCCAATTGGCTGGACCAAGAATTGCCCGCTCATTCCAAGATGTGCCATTAGTACTTGTGGGCGATCTAATTCAAACCATAAGAACTTGCCGCGACGTTTAATACCAGTAACTTTGGCGCCTTCTAGTGAAGTAATCGGCGCCCACGAATCAGGTCGCTCTACTCGCGGATGTAACGCTTGAATATTTTTTAATTTCTTGCCGATCACCCGACGCTCTAAACCGCGTCGGACCGTTTCAACTTCCGGAAGTTCCGGCATCTTTTAAAAAGTTTTCAGCTTTGAGAAGTTCGTATGCGCCACGGGCTGCATATTGTTCAGCTTCGCGCTTGCTCTTTCCTTCGCCTTGTCCAACTACCACCCCACCAAGTGCTACTGCTGCTTTAAAACTCTTGTCATGATCAGGGCCATCTTCAGTTACTGAATACTCAGGGACACCTTTGCCATTTGCCGCAGCGAATTCTTGCAGCGCAGTTTTGCCATCAAGGCCGGCACCTTTAGCCATAGCACTTGCTAATGTGTCAGCAATTAGTGAGCGGACAAATTGCGTGCTCTTTTCAAAACCTAAATCAATATAAACCGCACCAATTAGAGCTTCGAGTGCATCAGCTAAAAGTGAATTCTTATCGCGCCCGCCAGTTGTTTCTTCACCGCGACCTAAGCGAATGTATTTTCCTAATTGCAATGTGCGAGCAATGTCAGCAAGTGCGCGCATATTTACGATGCCCGAGCGCAAAGGTGATAAGCGAGATTCATCAAGATCGGGATACTTCAAATAAAGTTCTTCAGTAACAATTAAACCCAGAACTGAATCACCTAAGAATTCAAGACGTTCATTTGTTTCTTTCGCACCGCTTTCGTAAGCAAAAGAGCGATGCGTAAACGCTAATTCAAGTAGAACCGGATCAACTTCAAATCCGATCTGCTTAGTTAGCGCTGAGTACAGATCAGACCTCAAGTACCTGACGACGGTTGTATGTACCGCAAGTAGGGCATGCTGTGTGTTGCAGCTTTGGCTGTTGGCACTGTGGGCAAGCCGCTAGCGCAGCTGCAGTTGTTTTCCACATGCTTCGACGTGAACGCGTCTTTGAACGCGACATCTTTCGCTTTGGTACTGGCACGATGCACTTCCTTCACAAAATAAATATC
>CANHRM010000040.1 GCA_947463725.1 Actinomycetota bacterium
GCAACAAGGGTATAGGTGAAGCCGTCACCGGCATCGACATCTGTGCTGCTCAGCGTTCCCACTGTGGCATCGACGCCAGCATTTTCAGCCACAGAAGAATTACTCAACGCTATATCTGTTGGTACTTCATTGACGTTAGTGATGGTGACATAGATCGTTTGGTCGGTTGTTACGCCTCCGTCATCAGCTCGCACCTTAACAATGTAAATATTGTCGTCATTAGCATCATTTGAAGATTCATAATTTTGGGAGCTTAAAAAAGTTAGGTGTGCCGTTTCCCCAGTACCACCAGCCGCTATGCTAAATAATGACGCATCATATGAAGTCCCGTCTACCGACGATGGAATAATCGAGTAGGTGAGCGCTTTGCCCAAGCCGCCTACTTGGGCATTAACTTCGATAATAGTGCCCGTGGCATTTTCTGCGTAGGAAACAGCTGTGCTTGATACAAAAACTGGTGCTATACCAGGCGCGGCTTGCGCTAGTGATCCACCCATTGCACCAATCAACATTGCGAAAAACACTACGGATAAAGCACGTAGTGTTTTCTTAATTAACTTTCCATTAAACAAATTATTGAAAGTTATATTCAACATGACTTCGACTCCGGTTTAAACATTAGGCAATTGCTGACTAATGACTTCGAGGCGATTCTTGATTAATATCAATCTTATTAATGGTCAAGGTTCGGACAATGAACGATCCGAACTTCTTATTGACTAAAGGTGTTTCAAAATTCTGGTAGAAATACGTTCAGTGTCTTATTAGAAAGGTTATCCCTAGTTTTTCCAACGAGAGTTAGCACTAAAAATAAATCTTTCGTCTCACGTATACTGCGCAAATACCGCTTGATTAATCATTGCTTTAACTTTGACCAGTCAATGTCCTTATTTGATTCATTTTTAGCCTTCTTTTGTCACCCCCAAGGGATACCCTTCTCTATGTAGGAACTGGCGATTCCCATAGAAGTAGAGGTGTCTAGTGTTTCTTCCACAGGTTTCAGAGTTTGTAGAGTTTGTAGAGTTTGTAGAGTATTTATCGACTAAGGAACACTCGCTGGACGAAATCCTTGCCCACATGGTTTTGCGCACATTGGCTCCCATTGAGGCAACTTCGGCTTTCGTCTCTGAACTTAATAGAGAAAATCGCGTTTCAAGCGTGGGAAATTTCGGAATTGCTCAGGAAACCGAAGATAGATACCAGGTCACATACGACTTACGAGATAGTTTTCCAATAACTGATGCGATTCGAAATCGCAGGATTGTATGGATTAATACTTTGCCTACCTGGCCTGAGGAGTATCCAGCGCTAAAGGATCTTGAATACGAAACAGGTGATCGAACATTTATTTGTTTTCCAATTGAAAAATGTGGAACACCAATCGCAGTGCTTGGCATCTTTTCTAAGTCTGTGATCCACCCTGATGCCGAGATTGATTCTTTCCTAAAAGCAATCGGAAACATCCTCTCTTTGCATGTGTATCGCAAGATTGATAGCGCCCTTGAAAATCGGAATTCCACACAGAAGCGAACAATTGAGTTACGTGGCGAAGTAAACACAACTCTTACCGAGCGCCAACGTTTAATTCTAAGAATGATGAGTGAGGGGCGCACCAACATTAAAATCGGTGAGCTTCTAGGCTATTCAGAGTCAACTATCCGTCAGGAAACGATAAAGATTTTTGCAATCCTCAACTGTGACGGCCGCGAAGAAGCTTCACAAATTTATTTGAAAAAATACGGGCAAAGTTCTAAGGCTAACGCGTAGCAATGGGACTATATCTAGATAAAGTTACTGAGTTCATTAGTTTTCTTGAAATTAAAAACCATTCCATTGACGAGATACTCGCGCACCTTGTTTTGCGCACATTAAGGCCCCTCGAGGCGACATCAATCTATCTATTTGAACTTTCACATGAAGGCACTGTCGATAGCGTTGCAAGATACGGAGCAAGTGAGTTAACTCGAAATTCATACCCAGATAGCTACGCCCTGCGAGATAAAACACCCATTAATGATTGCATCAGATCTCATAAGTCCGTCTGGATTACTACTCTCCCAGTCTGGCCTGATGAGTATATTTCTCTTAACTCCATTACATATACTGACCCGGAAAAGAGTTTTCTCTGCTTTCCGATTGAAAAGGCTGGCACACCTGTGGCGGCTCTCGGAATAGCCTGCATGCCCGAACTTTCACCGTCGAACGAAATTGATGCATTCCTGCGAGCTATTGGCAGTGTCTTAGCACTTCATCTCTATTACAGTGAAACATCAATTAGCGCGAAGGAAACTACTAAGTCCAAACGAGATGAGTCCGCTGAATCAAAGCAGGCTCGTAACCTTAACGAACGGCAAGAGTTAATTCTAAAATTGATTAGTGAAGGAAAAACGAATACCGGCATTAGCGATCTTCTTGGATATTCAGAATCTACAATTCGTCAGGAAACTATCAAGATTTATTCAATTCTTAACTGCAATGGTCGAGAAGAAGCAGCAAGACATTACCGAGCGCAACAAGAGCAAAAATCCCAATCTTAAATCGCTCTACTCGGGTTTGCGACCCTGCCTTAGTAAGCCATAGGTAACGGCATCTTCAAGTGCCATCGCAGAGGCAGCAATAACGTTTTCGTGAACACCAACAGTGTTCCATTCACCTTTGCCATCGCTAGTTTCCACTAATACGCGAGTAATAGCGCCAGTTCCTAAGCGACCTTCAAGAATACGTACTTTGTAATCAGTTAATTCCAAAGCCGATAGTTCAGGGTAAAGCTGTTGTAAACCGCTGCGTAGGGCGTTATCAAATGCGTTAACTGGACCATTTCCGGCACCTGAACAAATGATTTGCTTGCCCTGCGCGGTAACAGTTACTTCGGCTTTTGTAATGATGCTGCCATCTTCGTTGCGTTCAACTGAAGTTAGCCAATGATCAATTTTAAAGAATGAGGCGCGAGAGCCATTGATTTCTTCGTGAAGTAGCAATTCGAAAGAAGCATCGGCAGCTTCGAAAGTGAAGCCACGAGATTCCATCTCTTTAACGCGATCAACAATGCGACCAACTAATTCGCGGTCTCCCCCGAGGTCAACTCCAAGTTCTAGCGACTTCATTTCGATTGAGGCGCGACCAGCCATGTCAGAGACCAACATGCGCATATCGTTTCCGACTGCTTCTGGATCTTCGTGCTGGTAGAGCGATGGATCAATTTTTATTGCACTGGCATGTAGGCCGGCCTTATGTGCAAATGCAGAAACGCCAACATATGGTTGACGAGCACTTGGATTGATATTGGTGATCTCGGCAATTGCATGTGAGATGCGGAATGATTCGCGTAATGAATTTGCTGGCAATACCAACTTTTCTTTCTTAAGTTCTAAGTTCGCGATGATCGTAACTAGGTCAGCATTTCCTGTTCGCTCACCATAACCATTTAAGGTGCCTTGTACGTGAGTCGCACCAGCTGCAACCGCGGCCATTGAGTTAGCAACAGCGCAACCTGTGTCATTGTGGCAATGGATTCCCAGGCGAGCGCTACTTGCTTGCAAAACATCGTGGACAACTTGTGAAAGCTCATCGGGCAACATGCCACCGTTGGTGTCACAGAGTGCGACTACATCGGCACCTGACTCAGCCGCAACGCGTACAACTTCGATTGCATATGCGCGATTAGAGCGATAGCCATCAAAGAAGTGTTCGGCATCTAGAAATACGCGCTGGCCTTCGGCGCGCAGATGCGTAATTGAATCGCGAATCATTTCGAGGTTCTCATCGAGCGTGGTTTTAAGAGCTAAATCAACGTGTCGATCGTATGACTTTGCTACCAACGTAACGGCAGGTGCTCCACTATCGCGAAGTGCACCTAATAGGGCGTCATCAGCTGCTTTTACATTAGGGCGACGAGTCGCACCGAATGCTACGAATGTTGCGTTCTTTAGTTGCAACTCTTTCTTAGCGCGCGCAAAGAATTCAGTATCTTTTGGATTAGCTCCCGGCCAACCACCTTCAATAAAACCAACACCTAAATCATCTAGATGACGAGCGATCGCCAACTTATCGTGCACCGAAAGGTTAAGACCTTCTTGCTGCGCGCCATCGCGCAGAGTGGTGTCATAGATGTGAAAGGCGTCGTTGATAGTCATTTTTACTCAGAGAACCTTATGAACCCAGTTATGAGTATCTGTGATTGTGCCGTGTTGAATTCCAAGTAACGTGTTACGAATCTGCATAGTGATAACGCCTGGTTGGCCATCGCCAGTTACCCAAGTTCCCATCGCACTCTTTGCTTGTCCAACTGGAGAAACAACAGCTGCAGTACCGCAAGCAAAAATTTCGGTTATCTCACCACTTGCCACGCCATCGCGCCAATCATCGATGCTGATCATTTCTTCAGAAGTCTTGTATCCAAGGTCTTTGGCAACGCTAAGAATTGAATCGCGTGTAATACCTGGCAATAAGGTGCCAGTTAACTTTGGAGTTACGACAGTGGCATCTTTGCCTTTACCTCGAACGAAGTAAAGATTCATTCCGCCCATTTCTTCAACCCATTTGCGTTCAACGGCATCGATCCAAACAACTTGGTCGCAACCTTGTGCGGCTGCCGCTTTTTGGGCAACGAGTGAAGCTGCGTAGTTGCCACCACACTTTGCTTCACCGGTGCCGCCAAGAGCTGCGCGAACATATTCAGTTGAAATCCACACGCTAACTGCCTTAGAAGGATCAAAGTAAGCACCAACTGGAGTAGCAATAAGTAGGTAGGTCGCCTTATTTGTTGGGCGAACGCCTAAACCAACTTCAGTTGCGATCATGAATGGGCGCAAATAAAGGGCTTCACCGATCTTGCCTGGAACCCAGCCAGCATCAGTCTTAACTAGCTCTTCAACTGTTTGGATAAATAGGTCAATTGGCATCTCAGGTAGAGCCAAACGATTAGCGCTGCGTGCAAAGCGATTGGCATTTGCATCGGGGCGAAATAGTGAAATGCCGCCATCAGGTTGGCGATAAGCCTTCATGCCTTCGAAAATCTCTTGGCCGTAATGAAAAACTGCTGTTGCTGGATCTAGTGAAAGTGGCCCGTAGGGAATTAGTTCGGGCTCAGCCCAACCAGTTGTTTCATTCCACTCGCAGATCACCATGTGATCGGTGTAGTACTTACCAAATCCTGGGTTTGCAATTTTTTCAGCGCGATCAGTCTCTGTTACCGCAGTTGTAGAAAGGCGATACTTCATTGTATTTCCCTTCCTTTCCTATGCAGTTAACAATGCGAGCAACGCATCGCCAACTTCAGTTGTAGAGCGTTTCTTATCGCCACGATTTAGTAAATCTTGCGCAACAGCTTTTTCAACTTCACGAGCTGCCTCACTTAGCCCCATGTGATCAAGCAACATGGCAACTGACATAACTGTGGCAGTTGGATCAGCTAAATTTTTGCCAGCAATATCAGGAGCTGAACCGTGTACTGGTTCAAACATCGATGGGAACTTGCCAGTTGGATTGATATTTCCTGAGGCAGCCAAACCAATTCCGCCGCAAATAGCAGCTGCGATATCAGTCAAGATGTCACCAAATAAATTATCTGTCACAACAACATCGAAGCGCTCTGGGTTCGTTACAAAAAACATTGAGGCAGCATCAACGTGTAGATACTCAGTTGTAATCTCTGGGAACTCTTTAGCAACTTCATTGAAGGTTCGAGTCCAAAGACCGCCAGCGCGAGTAAGAACATTGTTTTTATGGATCAGCGCTAACTTTTTTCGATCGCGCTTGCTCGCACGAGCGAAAGCGTCGCGAATAACTCGCTCTGCACCACGACGAGTATTTAGTGATTCTTCAGTTGCAATCTCGTTTTCAGTGCCTTCGGCAAGTACGCCGCCAGCGCCTACATATGGGCCTTCAGTTCCTTCGCGAACCACAATGAAATCAATCGGTGCTTTAGTCGCAAGCGGGCCAGTAACTCCTGGCATCAACTTAGCTGGGCGCAAATTAATGTAGTGATCGAAAGCAAAACGAAGCTTTAGCAGCAAACCGCGCTCGAGAACTCCGCTCGGAACAGTTGGATCACCAACTGCGCCTAGCAAAATCACATCAGCTTTAGCTAGCTCAGCCAAAGTCGCATCAGGCAAAACTTCACCTGTGCGATGCCAGTAAGCAGCTCCTAGATCGTAGGATGTCTTATTAAATGTTGCGCCATGCTTTGCAGCAACACAATCTAAAACTCGAAGTCCTTGAGCAACTACTTCTGGCCCGATTCCATCGCCAGCGATAACGGCTAAATTAAAGTTTGACATTAATTCACCAACGTCACAGAACGAACTGAACCAGCGCCAGTCTCTTTAGCAACTGCTGCAATTAATTCATCAGTTACAGGTGAATCAACGGTGATTGCCATTAAAGCTTCTCCCCCAGCTGAATCGCGGGAAACCTGCATGCCAGCGATATTGATTTTGGCGGTGCCAAGAATATTTCCAACTGCGCCAACGATGCCTGGGCGATCGGTGTAGCGAAGGAATAGCAAATTATCTGTTGGTGGTAAATCAAGATCGAATTGATCAACTGCAATGATCTTTTCAACCTTGCGGATACCCATCAAAGTTCCATCAACCTTAAGTGACTTACCGTTGCTTAGCGAACAATGCAACGAAATCATGCTGCGGTACTCAGGGCTCTCGGCATCGGTAGTAACTGATGAAGTAACTCCGCGCTCGGCAGCGATGCCAGGTGCGTTTACATAAGTAACATCTTCAGAACCAATTGCGGTTAGTGCACCCTTAAGCGCGCTAATTGCTAAGACTGATGAGTCGTGACCAGAGATATCTCCGCGCACATTGATTTCCATTGAAACTGGAAGTTCACCAGCGATGCCAGTTGCAATCTGAGCCATCTTTTCAACAAGTGGCAGAGATGGGCGAATATCCTCGTGGATAGCGCCACCCTTTACGTTTACGGCATCTGGAACTAGCTCACCGGCCAGTGCTTTACGCACTGAAACAGCGACTGCGATACCAGCGCGCTCTTGCGCTTCATCAGTTGAAGCACCTAAGTGAGGTGTGGCAACTACTTGATCAAGCGTAAATAGTGGTGAATCAGTGCAAGGTTCGGTTGCGAAAACATCAAGGCCAGCTCCAGCAACGCGACCTTCGGTGATTGCATCAAATAGTGCAGCTTCATCAAGAACGCCACCACGAGCAGCATTGATGATGCGAACTGATGGCTTAACTTTTTTGAGCGCTTCAACACCAATTAAGTTGGCAGTCTCTTTAGTCTTTGGCAAGTGAATCGTAATGAAATCACTAGCAGCTAAAAGATCATCGAGTTCCATAAGCGTTACGCCAAGTTGGGCGGCACGAGCTGGTTGCAAATATGGATCATAAGCAACCACGTTCATGCCAAATGCCTGCATGCGGTGTGCCACTAGTTGTCCGATGCGACCAAAGCCAACGATGCCGAGTGTCTTTTCAAACAGTTCAGCACCTGTGTATTTAGAACGCGCCCACTTGCCATTACGAAGTGCTGCATGTGCGGGCGAAACAAAACGAGCAGATGCCAAAATTAGCGCGATTGCTAATTCAGCAGCTGAAACGATATTTGAAGTTGGTGCATTAACAACCATGACACCGGCAGCAGTTGATGCTGGAATATCTACGTTATCTAAACCAACACCGGCACGGGCAATTACTTTCAAACCTTTAGCAGCAGCAATTGCTTCGGCATCCATTTTGGTTGCAGAGCGAATCAAAACCGCATCCACCCCAGCAGCAAGTGCAGGAAGAAGTTCGGCTCGGTTTGCGCCGTCGCAATGACGAACTTCAAAATCCGGACCAAGTGCCTCGAGTGTCGCTGGGCTTAACTCTTCAGCAATTAATACAACAGGTTTAGCCACGGGATGCGCTGCCTTCTTTGTAATCATCGTTGCCAGATTGCTTCATCCAGCTAAACATCTTGCGCAGTTCGCGACCAACGGCCTCGATTGGGTGGGTCTCGCCCTTAGTGCGAAGTGCCTTAAATTCAGGTGCGCCGGCTTCTTGGTCATCAATGAAGCGCTTAGCAAATGAACCGCTTTGGATATCCGCTAGAACTGCTTGCATGTTTGCCTTAACGCTGGGATCGATAACGCGTGGACCGGAAACATAATCACCGAATTCAGCAGTGTCAGAAACTGACCAACGCTGCTTTGCGATTCCGCCTTCGTACATCAAGTCAACAATCAACTTGAGTTCGTGTAGACATTCAAAGTAAGCAACTTCTGGCTGATATCCAGCTTCAGTAAGTACTTCAAAACCGTACATAACTAGTTGTGATGCGCCGCCACAAAGAACAGATTGCTCACCGAATAGATCTGTTTCAGTTTCTTCAGTAAATGTGGTCAAGATACCGCCGGCACGAAGTCCGCCGATTGCCTTGGCATATGAAAGTGTTAGTGGCCATGCATTACCAGTTGCATCTTGTTCAACTGCAACAATTACCGGAACTCCGCGACCAGCTGCGTACTCACGACGTACGAGGTGACCTGGGCCCTTTGGCGCAACCATACAAACATCAACTGATGCTGATGGCTTGATGTAACCGAAGCGAATATTAAAACCATGACCGAAGAACAACGCATCGCCATCTTTTAGGTTAGGCAAGATTGAATCGGTGTAAATGTGACGCTGTAAGTGATCTGGCGCCAAGATCATGATGACAGTTGCTTCTTTAACTGCCTCGGCAACGCTAGTAACACGAAGACCTTCTTGTTCTGCCTTTGCGCGTGATGGTGAACCATCCTTTAGACCAACGCGAACATCGACACCGCTGTCGCGCAAGTTAAGTGCGTGTGCGTGTCCTTGTGAACCGTAACCAATGATCGCAACTTTGCGTCCTTGAATAATCGATAGATCGGCATCTTCTTCGTGATACATAGTTGCCATTTGGTCGTGC
>CANHRM010000041.1 GCA_947463725.1 Actinomycetota bacterium
TGGAAATTGTATCTGTAAGGTTTCCTAACACAAAGAGGTAGGTTTCCTAACACAGCTGGGCTAGGGCCAAGCGTGGATCTACCAAATGACAGGAGAAATAATGCAGAAGAAACGTTTGTTCGCTTCTTTCGCAGTCACGGCGCTAGTAGTTGGCAGCCTCGTTGCCGCTTCAAGTGTTGCGACGGCGGCAACTCGAACAGTCACAGTTTGGTCACCATATAAGGGTGGCAATTTAGATATGTGGAATGCCGCTATTAAGCGAATTGAAGCAGCAAACCCTGGTTTATCAGTCACCTCCGTGGGCAGTATTGATATGGCCAAGTCACTTGCAGCAATCAACGCCGGCAATGGTCCTGATATCTCGGTATCAAACGGAAACGGAAACCTAGGTTGGTTCTGTGGTTCCGGTGCATGGCAGAAACTAAATGTATTGATGGCTGGTAAGAATGGTCTTGATGTAAAGAAGACTTTCACAGCTTCAGCAAACGCATCAGCAATCTCAAATAACAATCGTTGCGCATTGCCATTGGGTTCAGAAGTTTTTGCTTTTTACTCAAATAAAGATTTATTGGCAAAGGCCGGATTTAAGAATCCACCTAAGACAACCACTGAGCTTCTTGAGTACTCAAAGAAGTTAACAACATTTAACGCAGATGGCAGCATTAAAACTGCCGGCTTCTTGCCTTGGGCTGGTTACTACGGATTCGATATGGATTCAATGTGGCTTGGTCAAATGTTCGGTGCTAAGTGGTACGGCGGAGATCAGAAGGCAGCATTTGCATCTGACGCTCGTTGGGCTAAAGCATTTAACTGGCAGAAGAACTTCATCGCAACTGTTTATGGCGGCGGAGATTTCGATAAGGGCAGCAAGCTACTTACCAAGTTCGTTGCAGCAAAGGGCGGTGAGTGGGGTACTGAACACGACTTCATGACTGGTCGCGTTGCTATGAAGTGGGATGCAAACTGGATGGGACCTATGTTCTGTACTGGTGATGACTGGGCAATGGCAGATAAGTGCACAGCCAAGTATGAATTTGAAATCTCAGGCTTCCCTGTATCACCTGAATTAGTTTCAACAAACTACGGTTCAGGTGTTGTTGGTCAAGCTCAAATGGGTATCTCAAAGGGTTCAAAGAATGTAAAGGATGCCTGGATCGTTATGAAGGCGCTAGCAACCGATACAAAACTTGCCTCAGCTTGGGATTCAGCAAACGGCGCTCCTTCTTCACTGTTGTCTAAGGATGCTCGTCCTGCTAAATATCCAGCGTGGTATCAACCAATTTATGATGTTGTAGAACATCCAAAGTCGGCTTACCACATCGTAAAGAACACTGGCGAACACCTAGAGGAAGCTCTGCTACAGAACTTGATGGCTTCTTGGCAAGCTGGTGATACCCCAAATCTCAAGACAGCTCTTGCAGATTTGGCAACAAAGGTAAATCAAATCGTCGCGAGAAATAACTAATTCGCGATAATGCAATTAACTAAAGCAATGGCATCCCTCTCCCCGCGCAAGCGGGGAGAGGGTGCTCTTGCCCCCGCACGAAAGAAATTGAAAGTTCCTTATATTTTTATTTTCTTGTGCATGTCTCCTTGGTTATTTGGAATACTTTTCTTTACCGCATATCCAATGATTACCAGTTTTTACCAGTCTTTTACTAAATTTAATTTGATTGATTCACCAGAATGGGTGGGCTTAGATAACTTCCACCGCATGTTTTTTGAGGATTCTGACTTCTGGTTAGCACTTAAAAACACCGTATGGATTTCAGCGATCAGCATTCCATTGCGAATAACTTTTGCAATGTTTACTGCTTGGGTATTAACCAAGCCAAAGCGTGGCAGCAGTATCTACCGCACAATATTCTTTCTGCCATCAATGGTGCCGACAGTTGCTGCATCGATGGTCTTTACCTATATTTTCAACCCAGCTTATGGCCCAATTAACCGCGGCCTTGAAGCAATTGGAATTGATGAGCCACCGTTTTGGTTTATGGATCCTAAGTGGTCTAAGTGGGGCTTAATTCTTCTTGGCCTCTGGGGAATCGGCGACACCATGATTATTTATTTAGCCGGCTTATTAGATGTTCCCAAATCACTATATGAGGCAGCCAGTCTGGAAGGTGCCTCACCTTGGCAATCATTTAGATATGTGACCTTGCCAATGATGACTCCAGTAATTTTCTTCTCATTTGTAACCGGCGTAATAGGAAGTTTCCAATACTTCACGCAGGCCTATGTCGCATCAGGCCAAGTAAATGATTACTCGCACGCGATGTATTTCTACGCCACGCACATTTACTACACAGCATTCCGTGCCTATGAGATGGGCTACGCCTCAGCTCTTGCTTGGGTATTGCTAGTAATTACCTTGATCTGCACGCTCATAATCCTGAAGACTCAAAAACGATGGGTTCACTATCCGAACGGATCACTATTCAAATGAGCAACGTACTTAGTCATTTATCGGATGAGCAAATTGCCGAAATCGAAAATCACTCCAAGGCGGCTCGCCGAAAGAAGAGGTGGCATGACTTTCTAGAAATGGTGGGTAACCATACGCTGCTGATCTTCTTATCTACCATTTTCATATTGCCGCTCTACCTAGTAATTGTTATTTCGCTGATGAACAAAGGACAAGCCGAAACTCGCTCGATTTGGCCATCACCGTTTATGTGGCACAACTATGTTGAAGTATTTACAGCGGTGCCATTTCTAAAGTGGACGCTAAATACCCTTTTTGTTTCATTAATGGGAACCATCGGAACTGTAGTTTCCAGCGTTCCACCTGCTTACGTTCTCTCACGTTTGCAATGGAAAGGTCGCAATACAACATTCGTAATTATTTTGGGCACCATGATGTTGCCAGGTCAAGTAACTATGATTCCGGTTTACATAATTTTCTCAAGGCTACACTGGATTCCTTCATTCTTGCCACTGATTGTGCCTAGCTTCTTCTCAAGTGCATTTTCTATTTTCCTATTGCGCCAATTCTTTACCAGCATCCCTGATGAAATTTCAGATGCTGCTCGAATTGATGGTTGCAGTGAGTTTAAATTAATGATGCGCATTGTCGTGCCACTAGCAAAGCCGGCAATAGCAGCTATCGCACTCTTCGCATTCCTTGGTTCCTGGAATGACTTCTTCGGACCGCTGCTCTACATCGTGGAAAATGAAAATCTCTGGACTCTAGGTATCGGGCTAAATGCGTTCCAGGGGCTCCACCACGTGCAGACGAACATGATGATGACGGCATCTGCCCTATTTATGGCCCCCGTTATCGTGATCTTCTTTTTCAGCCAGAAAGTATTCATCGAAGGCGTTACCCTCACTGGCGTAAAGGGCTAATTAGGAGAATGAAAATGTCGGCAGTTGGAGTTCCTGCGATTCCATCACTAATGCGTGAAATCAATGAACGTCGGGTTATTGATACCTTGCGCTCAAATGGTGCACTTCATGCTGCCGAAATTGCTCGACTAATTGGATTATCTAAGCCAACTACAGCAGATATTTTGCGTGACCTAATTGATTACGGGCTTATTCGTGAAGTAGAACCAGGTGAAGCAGACTCGAAACGAGCTCGCTTTGTTTACGAAGCAATTAGTGATGTCAAAGTTTCACTTGGCATTGACATAGGTACTCGCTTTATCAGAGCTGCAGTCGGTGACTTAAATTTGATAATGCGTGCTGAGGTATCGATCGCAGTCACATCGTTAAAACTTAATGATTTAATCAAAGTAATCCATCAAGCAGTTGATAAGGTATTAAAAGACTCTGGTTATAAATTAAGAGATGTTGCAGCCATCGCAGTTGGCACACCTGGTGTAGTTGACCAAAATACTGGCATTGTCTCGATTGCCGGAACCATCGGTGCTCTAGATGGAATTAATTTGGCTGAAATAATTAGACAAGAATTTGGTGTATACCCAACCGTTGAAAACGATATCAACTTAGTTACCGTCAGCGAGCAAACCGTGGGCCATGGTATTGGAATTGATAACTTTGCAGTTCTATCAGTTGGTTCTGGTTTAGGTTCTGGCATCGTTTTAAATGGCAAGCTGCACCGCGGTCATCGTGGAGCAGCAGGTGAAGTGTTCTACGTACCATTCGGCGACCCACATGACACTCACCGTGGTGCTACTAACCCTTCTGGTGATCGCATTTCTGAAATAACTCGTGAGTTAGCCAAGAAATACAAGAAGACAACTCTGGTTGAGCCATACACAACATATGACATTATGAAAGCTGCTAAAGATGGCGATGTTCTCGGTCGCGCAGTTATCGAGCAGGAAGCTGAGCGAATTGCACTATATGTTGCTGCAATTTCAGCAATTACCGATGTTGAATTAGTAGTTCTTGCTGGCGGAATAGGTCGCCAAGCCGATTTCTTCATTGAACCAATTCTTAAATTAGTCAATGAGATTTTGCCGTTTCCGCCTAGAATCGAAGTTTCTACGCTTGGCGAGAGCGGTATTTTGGTGGGTGCTCTGCAGATCGCAACGGCGCAAGCCCGTGATTTAGTTTTCCAAGCCCAAACTGCTGGGAATTCAACTCCTTTATTGGCAAATCACATTAATCAATCAAGTGCAACTGGTGAGCTATGAGTATCTTGCTAACGAATGGAACTGAGCTGCAGAATAAAATGGCTGCGGCATTTGCGTCTCGTCATAAAGGAACTATTGATAAATTTGATATTTCGATATCACTGAAAGCTCAGCGCTTAGATAACGTCGAAGGCTTTGCTATCTCAGCTAAGCGAAATGGCAACAGAATTGAATCAACCGTAGGCCTAACTCTGGAGCACGCGCTTCGTTATGCGCTAAATGCAATTCAAACTTGGCTTGCCACTGATGCTACCGAGTTGGAATTAGAAGATGGACCTGATTTTCCAGTGCGTGGAGTTGTTGAAGGTTTCTATGGTAAGCCTTGGACTCATGCTCAGAAATTAAAAGGTATTGAATTCTTCGCAGATTGCAACATGAACACTTATTTCTTGGCTCCAAAAGATGATCCACTACAGCGCTTCAATTGGCGGTCACCTTTTACTTCTGAATATCTTCTCAAGGCTGCTGAACTAATCGAACTTGGAAAAATTCATGGTATCGATTTTGTAATTTGCGTTTCTCCTGGTTTATCAGTTGAGTATTCAAGCGAATCTGATGTAGACGCCATCGTAAATCGATTCAAGCAGTTAACTGACATTGGCGCTAAACATTTTGGAATGTTATGGGATGACATTGATTCGGAAATGCAGCACGTGTCAGATAATGCTAAATATGCATCAACGGCTGCCGCTCATGCTGACTTTACAAATCAAGTATGGGATAAATTGATCGCTTTTAACGAGAAGGCGCAACTAACTGTTTGCCCGATGCACTATGCCGGTCGCGGTAATGAGCCATACCTAATCGATTTAGGTAGAGAACTTAAATCCAGAATTAACTTGATGTGGACCGGCCGGACTATCTGTTCGGAGTATTTAGATATTGCAGATGCAGTTATCTTCGAGCGAAGTGCGCTCAGACCCGCTCTTTATTGGGATAATTTCCCAGTAAATGATGGCGGACTTCAAGTAAACCTTCATATTGGGCCAGTTCGCGGACGCGAAAAAGGCCTACATAAATACTCGGCTGGGCTGCTTTCAAACCCAATGCTGCAATACGAAGCTTCACAGATACCAATCTCAACTATTGGTGAATATTTATGGAGCACTGAAAAATACAACCCTGAAGAAGCTTGGGAACGTGCCTTAGTTAAGGTGATCGACGATGAGGGTGAACGAAGCGCACTACGTCGATTCCTGCGAACTTCAATGGGAACTACAGTTGGTGGCGACCCAGCTCCCGATTTACGGAAAGTATTTAGAGCCGGCGTAACAGCTTGGCGCTCGGGCGATATGAACAAAGCAGCTGATGTTTTTAAGACTGAAGGCGAAGCAATAATTGCGAACCAGAAATTTCTCTTAAATCCAAACTTTTCTTATCCTGAAATCATTACTGAGATCAAACCTTGGTTAGCTAAATACCAGGCAGGTAGTGAAGCACTTATTGGTTTGGCGAATGTTTTATTAACTTGTTCTTATGATGCTGAAAAAATGATTATTGTTGGACCTGCTGAAGCACCTTTAAAATTACAAGCTCTTGCTGAAAACTTGGACAACATAAAGAAGAATTTATTCGGAGATCAGATTGTTGGGCCGCTTAATGAGCTGGCAGCTGAACTACAAACCTACAGTTCGTAACCAAAGATCAGCCATAATTTGATGGCCCAGTTTTGAAGGATGTATTCCATCATCTGCTATTTCGGCCATTGCCATCTCATTAGAAATAGCTTTAAAGTGTTGATCGAATGGAACCAATTTTGCACCAAATTCGGCAGCCATTTTATGAACTACTGCGATTTTGGGATCTAGATCTTCGCGCCAAGTATTCATTTCATCGCGCACCTCAAGCAAAAATGGTTCGCAGAGAACTAATTCTGGATTACCTTGTGCTTTTGTCGCGGTTAGAACTTGGCGATAGCTCCTTTCAAAATCTTCAACTGAAGTTGGATCGTTGTCGTCATAACGTCGCCAAGTGTCATTGATGCCGATAGCCACAGATACCAAAGTTGGTTGATGGGCTAAAACATCGGTATTCCAGCGGTTTTCTAGGTCAATTAAGCGATGCCCGCTCGTGCCAACATTAATGATCGCACTCGATAATCGACCGCTACTGGCAATATTAAAAACATAGCCATCGCCATAAGGGGGTTCGATTAGACGACCACAATCGGTGACACTATCTCCAATAAATACAGTTACTTTCGACATGCCCTGATCTTAACTAGTTAAAACAGATATTGGGACTAATTCGACTGTTGATTTACTCCACGAATTGCGCGCAGTCCATCAGATGGCCACATCAATAAAGTATTAATCGAACATGGACCAATATCCATATGGAAAACAGATTCGATTGGGGCACCTAGACAGATTGCAACTGCTGCTTTTATTACACAATTATGGGTTACTGCAATAACGGTTTGTCCTGGGTATTCAGAAAGTATTTTTGAAAGAGCGGCTTCGATACGAGCTGTGATTGCATCCCATGATTCGCCGCCAGCTGGCTTAAACGATAAATCAGTTAACCATTTATCGTAATCATCGAGGTGTTTCTCCTTAACTTCTTCAACTGAAAGTCCATCCCAGTATCCAAAATCCATCTCAAACCAAATCTCATCAAAGTTAACGGTTAAACCAGTTACATCAGAAATGATTTTGGCAGTCTCTTTGGTGCGATTGAGAGGAGAAGCAATTAAAGCATCTGCACCTAACTTCTTAGCCGACTCTGCAACTGCGACTGCTTGCGCTCTACCAGTTTCAGTAAGTACTGGATCTAACGGCCCAACTCCAGAGAATTTACGACCTGGTGTCAAAACTGTTTCGCCATGACGGATTAGATGCAGAACAGTTGGCTTCTCATCACTTTTTAACCGCTCTGTTAAATAATTTAATTGCCTGGGTTGGGTTGGTTCACTCTTGTCATGGCCGCTACTTTGAGCATCGAGAGCTTTATTTGCCAGGCGATCAGCATGCGAGTTTTCATCCCGCGGAATCCAAGTGTAGTTAACGAGTGATGGTGAATGCGCATCGCGTGCATTCTGGGCAAGTTTGCGCATATCGGCATGCTTTATCTGCCAACGGCCTGACATTTGCTCAACTACTAATTTGCTATCCATGCATACATCTACAGTGGCATCAGAATCTAAATCGTTAATTGCCTTTAGGCCAGCAATTAACCCGCCATATTCAGCCACGTTATTTGTGGCAGTTCCAATGAATTCGTAGATCTCAGCAATTATGTGACCGTTTTCAGAAACCACCGCACCAAAACCAGCTGGTCCGGGATTGCCACGTGATCCACCGTCGGCAGTTAATTTAAAGTGTCGAGCCATTTTTTAAACCCCGCGCACCAAAATACAACGGCACTCTTCGCAGCGAATTACTTCATCTTCAGCTGAATCGAGCATGCGTTTTAAATCAATTGAATTAATGGTTAAGTTGCAACCAAGACATTGCCCACCTAATAGTGCAGCTGCACCTGCTCCGCCGCCACTTCGAACCTTTTCGTAGAGATCATAAAGTGCTTTATCAACTGAAGTAACGGTTGCTGCTCGTTCACTTGCAAGTTGAGCGCTTTCAGATTCAAGAGCAAGCGATGCCATGTTCTTGCGATCGGTTAGCTCAGCAATTTCAGTAGCTAGCGTTGCCTCGAGTGCCTTTAACTCATCGATTCGAGATTTGATTCCGTCAACCCGCAACATAACTTCTAGTTCGACTTCTTCTAGTTCAGCACGTCGAGCATTTAGGGAGACAACTTCGTGCTGGAGTGACTCAAGTTCTTTAGGAGAACCGGTGCCTGAATTAAGGCGGGCTTCATCTTTTTGTAGCCTTGTTACAACTTGTTCAACATCACCTTCGGCTCGCTTTAGTTCGCGATTTACATCGCTAAGTTCGGTCTCTGCTGCGATTCTTAAGTCGCGAGTGTTATTTGATTTAACTGTGGCAGCGCTAAGTGCGGCAATTTCAGGGAGTGTGGCAAGTTTGTGCGCAATAGAAGTTAAAGTTAAATCGTGGCGTTGGATATCTAAAATCTGTCGTTGATCGCTCGGGCTAGCTTTCATAACGCCTTCCCTATCTGCGCTTTCGAATTAAATTTGAAAGCTAACTTAGATTAGATATGTAGTTTTATGAAGTGGAACTGGTGGGCGCTGAGGGTTTCGAACCCCCGACATTCTCGGTGTAAACGAGACGCTCTACCACTGAGCTAAGCACCCGGAACTTACTTATCTGGCCGAAACCAGATGCGTAAGTCTAACCTAA
>CANHRM010000042.1 GCA_947463725.1 Actinomycetota bacterium
CGTTTTACCGATGGCGAACAGATGGGCTTTGGCGCCGAAATCGGAATTAGCAATCAGAAACTTCATGCCCGTGGCCCAATGGGTCTAGAAGCTATGACTACAACCACCTGGATCGTCACTGGCGACGGTCAAATCCGCCAGTAATAGCCCATTAAGATTGGCCCCATGAGTTCGTTATCTCGCGATGATGTCGCAAAACTTGCCGGCTTAGCCCGCATTGAAATGAGTGAAGAAGAGCTAGTTGCTCTTTCCAATGAGTTCACGGTCATTCTCGATGCTGTTGCTCGCGTGCAAGAAGTTGCTGGCGCCGATGTCGAAGCTACTTCGCACCCGCTGCCACTTCGCAATGTCTTTCGCACAGATGTAGTTGTGCCAAGTCTTACTCCCGAAGAAGCGCTATCGGGTGCGCCTGCGCAAGAAGAACAACGTTTCCGCGTGCCACAGATTTTGGGCGAAGAATGATTCGTTCATCTGCTGCCGAGATGGCAGCCAAACTTGTTACCGGTGAAGTTACTTCAGTTGCTCTTACTCAAGCTCACTTAGATCGCATTGCAAGTGTTGATGCTGATGTTCATGCTTTCTTACATGTCGATACCGAAGGCGCACTTGCTCAAGCTGCCGCGATCGATGCTAAGCGTGCAAAGGGTGAAAAACTTTCACCGCTAGCCGGAGTTCCACTTGCGCTTAAAGATGTCATGGCGCAAAAAGGGATTCCAACAACATGTGGTTCAAAAATTCTTGAGGGTTGGCGACCACCGTATGACTCAACAGTTGTTGCTAACTTAAAGAAGAATGACATTGTCATTTTAGGCAAGACCAACATGGATGAATTCGCAATGGGTTCTTCAACTGAAAATTCAGCTTACGGTCCAACTCATAATCCATGGGATCTAACTCGTATTCCAGGCGGTTCCGGTGGCGGTTCTTCCGCTGCATTGGCTGCCTTTGAAGCACCTCTAGCAATTGGTACCGATACTGGCGGATCTATTCGCCAACCAGCAGCAGTTACCGGCACTGTCGGCGTTAAGCCAACTTACGGTGGCGTTTCTCGTTACGGTCTAGTTGCTTTCTCATCTTCCCTTGATCAGGCTGGACCTTGTGCTCGCACAGTTCTAGATGCTGCGCTGCTGCACGAAGCAATCGCTGGCCATGATCCAAAAGATTCAACCAGTATTAAAGCACCAGTGCCTCAGGTTGTTGCCGCTGCAAAGTCTGGCGATGTAAAGGGCATGAAGATTGGTGTTGTTAAAGAACTTAACGGCGATGGTTATCAAGCTGGCGTTCGCGCTCGCTTTGAAGAATCCCTTGAGCTTCTTGCTAAAGCTGGCGCTGAAATTGTTGAAGTATCAGCGCCTAACTTTGAATACGCACTTGCTGCTTATTATTTAATTGCTCCATCTGAATGTTCATCTAACCTCGCTCGCTTTGACGCAATGCGTTACGGCCTACGTGTTGGCGATGTCGATGGTGCAGCAGCTGAATCAGTTATGAACTTAACTCGTGAAGTTGGTTTCGGAAAAGAAGTTAAGCGCCGCATTATTCTCGGTACTTACGCACTTTCATCTGGTTACTACGATGCTTATTACGGTAGCGCGCAAAAGGTGCGTACTTTGATTACTCAAGATTTCACTAACGCTTTTACTAAAGCCGATGTATTGGTTTCCCCAACTTGCCCAACTACGGCATTTAAAATCGGCGAGAAAGCCAATGATCCACTGGCGATGTATCTAAATGACATTGCAACGATTCCGGTAAACATGGCTGGTATCGGCGGCATGTCATTACCTTCAGGCCTTGCCGATGAAGATGGTTTGCCAGTTGGTTTTCAAATTATGTCACCAGTTATGAAAGATGAGCGCATGTACTCAGTTGGTGCTGCCCTTGAAGCAGCGCTACTAAGTAAGTGGGGCGCACCATTACTGGATAAAGCACCAATCATGGGAGGTTCCAAGTGAGCCTTACCTACGATGATGTTGTAGCAAAGTACGAACCAGTACTTGGCCTTGAAGTTCACGTTGAACTAAATACTAATTCCAAGATGTTCTGCGGTTGCAGCACTATTTTCGGAGCTGAACCAAATACCCAAACTTGCCCAGTCTGTTTAGCTCTTCCTGGTGCTCTACCAACGGTAAATGAGAAAGCAATCGAATCTACAATCAAGATCGGTCTTGCCCTTAACTGTTCAATCGCACCCTTTAGTCGCTTTGCTCGCAAGAACTATTTCTATCCAGATATGCCAAAGAATTTCCAGATTTCACAGTACGACGAACCAATCTGCGTTAATGGCTATGTCGATGTTGAGATTCAAACCGATGAAGGTACAAAGCAATTCCGCGTTGAGGTCGAGCGCGTTCACATGGAAGAAGACACTGGTAAATCACTTCACGTAGGTGGCGCAACTGGTCGTATCCATGGTGCTGATTACTCATTACTTGATTACAACCGTGCTGGTATTCCTTTAGTTGAAATCGTTACCAAGATTGTTCCGGGTACAGGCAAGTACGCACCAGAAGTTGCGAAAGCTTATGTCAGCGAACTACGCGATATTTTGCGCGGCCTAGGCGTATCTGATGTGAAAATGGAGCAAGGCTCGCTTCGTTGCGATGCCAACGTTTCATTGCGTCTAATTGGCTCGGATGTTTTAGGCACTCGCTCTGAAACTAAGAACGTAAACTCACTTCGCTCAGTTGAGCGCGCAGTACGCGGTGAAATGATTCGTCATGCTGAACTATTAAATAAGGGCGAACGAGTAGTGCAAGAGACTCGTCACTTCCAAGAAGACACAGGTTTGACTCGCTCTGGCCGTTCGAAAGAACAAGCTGAGGATTACCGATATTTCCCAGAACCAGATCTAGTTCCAGTCGCACCTGATGCAGCTTGGATCGAAGAACTTCGTGCAGCAATTCCAGAACGCCCATCGCTACACCGCAAACGTTTGCAAGAAGCTTGGAACGTTCCGGCTAAAGAGATGGAAGCAATGATTAATGCCGATGTACTTGGCATTGTCGAAGCAACTGTGGCACTTGGCGCAGATCCAACGAAGGCTCGTTCTTGGTGGTTAGGTGAAATTTCTCGTCTGGCTAACGAACGCGACACTGCAATTGCTGATCTAGCGATCACACCAACTGATGTTGCGGCCATTGTGGCTCTCGTTGAAAAGGGCGAACTAACTGACAAACTTGCACGTCAAGTTGTCGAAGGCGTAATTGCTGGCGAAGGCACACCTGCTGAAGTTGTAAGCAAGCGTGGCATCAAAGTTGTTAACGATGATGGCGCACTTATGGCGGCAATTGAAAAAGTTTGCGCTGAACAAGCAGAGACTGCAGAGAAAGTTCGCAGTGGTCACTTACCTGCAGCCGGTGCGTTAATTGGCGCAGTCATGAAAGAGACAAAGGGCCAAGCAGATGCTGCTCGCGTACGAGAGCTTCTACTTGGCCACTTAGGTCAATAATCCGGGGTCAATAATCCGGGGTCAATAATCCGGGGTCAATAATCTGGGGTCAAGCTTAATTATTTGTAACTAGTGCCCGACTGCAGCACCTTCAGTTTCAACAATTGCTTCTTTGCCGATATTAATAAAGGCAAAGACCACAATTGCACCAATAACTAGAAGTCCAGAGCTGAACTTAAACACCACAGTAAAACCGTGAGTCATAGCTGCATGCATAAGTTTTGGTCCTAGATCTCCGTGGTTAGCAATATATGTAGCAGTGCTTGTAGCAGCGATTGTGTTTAGAAGCGCCGTGCCAAGCGAACCACCTACTTGCTGGCTGGTATTAATCAAGGCACTTGCAACACCAGCATCTTGATTGCCGATGCCATGAAGTGATGTTGAAGCACTTGGGATGAACACCAAACCAAGACCAAAGCTAATGATTGGCAAGATCGGTAGAACATGTGTGAAGTAGCTGGTATCCGGTGTAATGCGAGTAAGTAGCAACATGCCAGTTGCTGACATTAGTAAACCAGGAACCATTAACTTACGAGGACCAATTTTAGGAAGCAACTTCGAAGCTGTTCCAGCTGCAAAGACGATTCCAAAGGTAAATGGCAAGAACGCAAAGCCTGACTTAAGTGGTGAGTAGCCAAGCACGCTTTGTAAGTAGATACCAAGGAATAAGAACATGGAGAAAATTCCGGCACCAATTATTAATGAGCTTAGGTATGAACCACCACGGTTACGTTCCATCAATATGCGCATAGGCATAAGTGGGTTACGAACTCTTTGTTCGATCATTACAAATGTAGCTAGCAAGACAACCGAGGCAATTAAGAATCCGATGGTTTCATTGGCTGTCCAACCAACAGTAGCTGCGCGGTTGAAACCGTAAACAAGTGAGAACAAACCAAGTGTTGCGGTAAGAACTCCGGGAATGTCATAACTATGTTCGCCGCCTGCTTTAGATTCCTTCACAACAGGAATTGCAAAGAGCGCGGTAATAATTGCAATTGGAATGTTTACACCTAAACACCAGCGCCATGAGAAGTACTCAGTTAATACGCCGCCGAGGATTAAGCCGATCGCGGCGCCACCGCCTGAAATTCCGCCATAAACAGCAAAAGCTTTTGCGCGCTCTTTAGGATCAGTGAATGTAACGCTGACGAGCGATAGGGCAGCAGGGGCTAGAAGAGCGCCGAATACACCTTGTAATGCACGAGCTGCGAAAAGTAGATCCTGTGTTGCTGCGATTCCGCCAAGTGCTGAAGCACCTGCGAAACCTAAGAGACCAATAATGAATGCTTTTTTGCGACCAATGAAGTCTGCAATGCGGCCACCCAGTAAAAGGAGAGAACCAAATGCCAATGTGTATGCAGTAACGATCCACTGCTGATTCGCATCTGTGATACCGAGATCTGCCTTGGCACTAGGAATTGCGATATTTACGATGGAGCCATCGAGAACCACCATCAATTGCGCGATTGCGATGACGGCTAATGTGCGCCAACGGTTTGGATCTAGACCATCTTGGGTATGTTTTGCAGCAGACAAGGCGAACTCCAGTTCAGTTACTTTTATTTGGGGCTAATTAATAGCTAGTTACAGGTTAGAATTATGTCATGTCGAAGATGAAACCGCGCTCTGGCTTAGTAACTGATGGCTTAGAACGTGCCCCAGCACGAGGAATGTTGCGCGCTGTTGGAATGGGCGACGCCGACTGGGTTAAACCACAGATCGGTATCGCATCTTCTTGGAATGAGATCACACCCTGCAATCTCTCACTTGATCGCTTGGCGAAAGCTTCGCGTCAAGGTGTAATCGATGCTGGTGGTTTTCCAATGCAGTTCGGAACCATCTCGGTTTCTGATGGAATTTCCATGGGCCACGAAGGAATGCACTTCTCACTTGTCTCTCGCGAAGTAATTGCCGATTCAGTTGAAACTGTGATGCAGGCAGAACGTCTAGATGGCATGGTCACATTTGCTGGTTGCGATAAATCGCTGCCGGGCATGATGATGGCAGCAGCTCGTATCGATGTGGCATCGGTATTTGTTTATGCCGGTTCAACCTTGCCAGGCCAAGTAGATGGCAAAGATGTAACGATTATTGATGCTTTCGAAGCAGTCGGTGCATGTGCTCGTGGATTGATTTCACAAGATCAAGTTGATCGTATTGAACGTGCAATCTGTCCAGGCGAAGGTGCTTGTGGCGGTATGTATACAGCTAACACCATGGCCTCAATTGGTGAAGCAATTGGCTTGTCATTGCCAGGTTCAGCAGCACCTCCGGCAGTTGATCGTCGTCGCGACGCGTTCGCCGTTAAGTCAGGCGCCGCCGTTGTTGAATTAATTCGTCAAGGAATTACCACTCGGGACATTTTAAGTAAGAAAGCTTTCGAAAATGCGATCACTATGTTGATGGCACTCGGTGGCTCTACCAACGCTGTATTGCACTTACTTGCGATCGCTCACGAAGCCGATGTTGATCTTGAAATGGATGACTTCCATCGCATCGGTTCAAAGGTGCCGCTGCTTGGCGATCTAAAACCATTCGGACGTTTTGTTATGTCAGATATGGATAAAGTCGGGGGAGTCCCAGTAGTTCTTAAAGCACTGCTAGATGCAGGTTTGCTACACGGTGATGCACTTACTGTTACTGGAAAAACTATGGCTGAAAACTTAGCCGAGATCGCACCACCAGATCCAGATGGTGAAATTTTGCGCGCAACTTCAAAGCCAATGTCACTAGGTGGCGGCATCACAATTCTTAAAGGTTCACTTGCTCCTGATGGCGCAGTTTGCAAAACAGCTGGTATTGGTATCGAAGAGTTTGAAGGACCTGCTCGAGTATTCGAACGCGAACAAGCTGCAATGGACGCACTTGAAGATGGAACAATTCAAGCTGGCGATGTAGTTGTGATTCGCTACGAAGGACCAAAGGGCGGTCCGGGAATGCGCGAAATGTTAATGATCACTGGTGCGATTAAAGGCGCCGGTCTTGGTAAATCAACTCTGCTCTTAACTGATGGTCGCTTCTCTGGCGGATCAACTGGATTATGCGTAGGCCACGTTGCACCAGAGGCGGTAGATGGTGGGCCGATTGCATTCATCAAAGATGGCGACCGAGTTCGCATTAATACCGTAACTCGCCAGCTAGATCTTTTGGTTGACGAAGCTGTGCTGGCCGAACGTCGCAAGGGCTTTAAGCCAGTGCCACATAAATACACCCGCGGTGTCTTGGCTAAATATGCCAAGTTGGTGGGCTCTGCTTCTAAGGGCGCGGTCTGCGACTAAAGCTTTAATCTGGCCTTCCCCAGATTGCCATGTGAGCCCCCTCTCATAATTTGAGATTGCAATCTCAGGGGTTGACTCATGCGCGCACTCATTGGAGAATACGCATATGCGTTCATCAGTGGTGATCCGAAAGCGTGCGATCTAGCAACATCGATCGCGCGCTACCCTCAGTTGAAACTGAGGGTTTTTTCATTTAACCGTTTAACGCAACCGACAAAGAGAGCGAAAGGAGTAACGAAGATGAGTCAAGTAACTGGAGCCCAGAGCCTAGTCAACAGCTTGGAAGCAGCTGGCGTCGATGTCATGTTCGGTATTCCTGGTGGCGCGATTTTGCCGGCTTACGATCCGATCTTTGATTCTAAAATTCGTCACATCTTGGTTCGTCACGAACAAGGTGCTGGCCATGCTGCAACTGGTTACGCCCAAGTTACAGGTCGCGTTGGTGTTTGTATCGCAACTTCAGGCCCTGGTGCCACAAACTTAGTTACACCGCTGGCTGATGCGGCAATGGATTCAGTTCCAGTTGTTGCAATCACGGGTCAAGTTCCTTCCCTTGCTATCGGTACCGATGCGTTTCAAGAAGCCGATATTCGCGGTATCACAATGCCGTTTGCAAAACATAATTATTTAATTACTGACCCAGCTGAAATCCCACGTGCAATTGCCGAGGCATTCCACATTGCAAGTACCGGCCGACCTGGCCCAGTTTTAGTTGATATTGCTAAAGACGCGCTGCAAAAGATGACTGACTTTAATTATCCAACTTCAGTTAACTTAAAGGGTTATCAACCAAGACTTGCACCGAATGCGCAAGCGATCGCCGATGCGGCAGCGCTAATTACGCAATCAAGCAAGCCTGTGTTCTATGTTGGCGGCGGCGTTATCAAGGCTGATGCTCATCGCGAGCTTCTTGAGATTGCTAATTTACTTGGCGCGCCAGTTGTGACAACTCTTATGGCACGCGGTGCTTTCCCAGATAGTCACCCATTGCATTTAGGTATGCCTGGTATGCACGGCACAGTTGCAGCTGTTACTGCGCTGCAGAAAGCAGATCTACTAATTACTTTAGGTGCTCGCTTTGATGATCGCGTGACTGGCAAGCTTTCAACATTTGCGGTTAATGCCAAGGTAATTCATTGCGATATTGATCCTGCTGAAATCCATAAGAATCGCTTTGCTGATGTACCTGTAATTGGCGATATTAAGCACACTTTGCAAGCGTTAATCCCAGCACTTAAGGCAGCCCTTGCTAAGAACCAACCAGATCTATCTGCTTGGTTACGTCAAATGAATTCACTTAAGAGTTCATATCCACTTGGTTATGACCAACCATCTGATGGTTCACTTTCACCCCAATATGTAATCGAGCGCTTAGGAAAAATTTCTGGACCTAATGCGATCTTTACTTCAGGCGTTGGCCAACATCAAATGTGGGCAGCGCAATTTATATCTTATGAAAACCCACGCACTTGGCTTAACTCTGGTGGCTTAGGCACCATGGGTTACGCGGTTCCAGCTGCAATGGGTGCCAAAGTTGGCGCACCTGATACAACAGTGTGGGCAATCGATGGCGATGGTTGTTTCCAAATGACGAATCAAGAGCTCGTAACTTGTGCGCTAAATAATATTCCAGTGAAAATCGCAATCATAAATAACGAAAGCCTCGGCATGGTTCGCCAATGGCAGACGCTCTTCTACGAAGGTCGTTATTCAAATACCAGCCTCGAATCAAAGCGCGTTCCAAATTTCCCAATGTTGGCTGAAGCAATGGGTTGTGTTGGCTTGAGTTGTGAGCGTCCAGAAGATGTTGATGCCACGATTGAAAAAGCGATGAGCATTAATGATCAACCAGTAGTTGTTGATTTCCGAGTTCATCGCGATGCGATGGTGTGGCCAATGGTTGCTGCCGGAACTTCAAATGATGACATCATGATCGCGCGCGAAACTGCGCCTGACTGGGATTCACAGGAGTTATAAAAATGGC
>CANHRM010000043.1 GCA_947463725.1 Actinomycetota bacterium
ATATCGGCAAGGTAATTGGTCGCAATGGCCGTACCGCAAAGGCGCTTCGTACCGTCGTCAGCGCGCTCGCAGGTCGCACAATTCGTGTTGATCTGGTTGAAGCTGACGAGGTTCGTTAACCCTTAATTTAAGCCGCTAACCATGCGTTTACTCGTGGGCCGGATAGGTAAGGCGCACGGAATTCTGGGCGAAGCCACAATCGAAGTTCGTACTGACGACGCTGCAACCCGTTTTGCAATGGGCGCAGTTGTTGAAACAGATAGCGGTAAGTCATTAACTGTCGACTCAGTGCGAGTGCATAACGGCATTCTGTTACTTGGCTTTGAAGGCATCTCATCTCGCAATGACATAGAGGCGTTGCGCGACACTTTGCTTTATGCCGATGTTGATATTGATGCTCCCGGTGAAGATGAAGATGATTATCACGTGCTGCAATTAATTGGTTGTACTGCCAATCTAGAAGATGGCAGCAAGTTTGGTGAAGTCAGCGACGTCCTAAATCTGCCTGGCCAAGATGTACTTGTGATCAAAGCTGAAAGTGGCGAAGTTTTAGTTCCTTTCGTTCACCAACTAGTTCCAGTTGTTGATGTCAAAGCCAAGATCGTGGTCGTCATTCCGCCAATTATTTCGGGGGAGATGAAATGAAAATTGATGTCATCTCGATCTTTCCGGAATATTTAGCACCTCTTGAACTTTCCTTACTAGGTAAAGCGCAAGAAAAAGGTTTGCTTGAAATTGGCGTTCATGATTTGCGTGCGCACACTAGCGACAACCACCACAGCGTTGATGACACCCCTTACGGTGGTGGCGCTGGCATGGTTATGAAAGCAGAAATTTGGGGCCATGCCTTAGATAGTTTGCTAACCGATAACTGCGATCTAATTATTCTCACCCCGGGTGGTAAGCGTTTTAACCAACGAATGGCGGAAGAACTTTCTACCCGCTCGCATCTGCTTTTTGCTTGTGGTCGATATGAAGGAATTGATGATCGGGTTCGCCAACATTATTCAACTGCTGCATACAGCGATCGCGGAATCCGAGTTCATGAGATATCCATCGGTGATTACGTATTAGGAGGCGGCGAAGTTGCCTCGATGGTGATTATCGAAGCAGTAACACGTCTGATTCCTGGGGTATTGGGCAATCCAGAATCTATCGTTGAGGAATCTCATATGTCTGAAGGTTTTGTGGAATATCCGTCATTTACTAAGCCTGCTAATTGGCGGGACATTGAAGTGCCAGAGATTTTGCTCTCGGGTAATCACGCCGCAATCGCCAAATGGCGTAGTGAAGCAGCACACAAGCGCGCTCAAGAAAATCTCTAATCTCGCCAACACTTCACTTCTAACTCGCGAGTATGTTTTTAGCAACGTAACGTTGCGCTATGACGAGTTTTGATCCAGCAATTCAGATGCGATTAATTCGCGATCTAGAGCCAGCAGTTGCAGTCGAACTCGAGCGACATTTAAAGATTCAAAAAGACTGGTATCCACACGATTATGTCCCATGGTCTGAAGGACGCAACTTCGCCGGTCCTTTAAATGGCGATGCTTGGGAAGCTAAAGATTCTAAGCTCTCACCAATTGCGCAAGATTCGCTGGTATTAAATTTACTGACTGAAGATAACTTGCCTAGTTATCACACTGAAATTGCAATCGCGATGGGCCGTGATGGCGCGTGGGGTACTTGGATTGAACGTTGGACTGCTGAAGAAAATCGCCATGGCATTGTTATGCGCGATTACTTAATGGCAACTCGCGGCGTTGATCCTTACGAACTTGAAGATCTACGCATGGCGCATATGTCAGTTGGTTACCAAAAGCCTTACGAGAATGACATGTTGCATACCGTGGCTTATGTTTCTTTCCAAGAACTAGCTACTCGAATTTCACATCGCAACACTGGACTTATCTCTGATGATCCAATTTGCGAGGGCATGTTGCAGCGAGTCGCTTTAGATGAAAATTTACATATGATTTTTTATCGCAACTTACTTGGCGCGGCTCTTGATCTAGAACCAAACGCCGCAATGCGCGCCATTACAGATGTGGTAACTAATTTTGATATGCCAGGTGCTGGCATGCCAGGTTTCGCCCGTAAATCAGTCGGTATTGCTTTAGCTGGAATATATGACATGCAACAACACTTAGAAGATGTAATCGCACCTGTACTTCGTGCCTGGAACGTATTCGGCCGCGAGGATTTATCAGGTGATGGCCAAGCCGCTCGCGACGAACTAAGTGCATTCCTGGCGGGGGCAACTACCGAATCTGATCGCTTTAATGAAAAGCGTGAGAAGCATTTTGAACGCTTAATTGCGCGTGGCCAAGAACCGATTCGGCTAACTAAAACCAAGTAAAGCAGGTAAAGTTCGGCATTATGTGCCGACTACTGGGTTATGCCGCAAGTTCAGATACTACGTTTGCCGAAATTGTGGGCGAAGGTTTTGAGAACTTTGTCGCGATGTCTGATGAACATAAAGATGGCTGGGGCATAACCTCAATTGATAAAAGTGGCGAAGTTTCACGCACTGTTGATCTTGAACGTGCAGTAGCCAGTTCTACTTTTGTAGATGTGAAAGATCGCCCAGCTGATTCTGGCCTTCTACATCTGCGCTTAGCATCTAAAGGTCTAACCATAGATATTAAGAACAATCACCCCTTTGTTGATGGCACTTACAGCTTTATGCATAACGGCACGATCCGCCCTGCTGCATCAGTAGAAGCTTTCATTGATCCAGAGTTTGCTAATCGCGCGCAAGGCAGTACCGATAGCGAAAGTTATTTCTATGTAATTCTTAGCGAGATTAAGAAGCATGGGTTAGTCGACGGGCTACGTAGCGCGGTCACCAAGATCAGTGACAATTGTGATTTCTCCAGTATTAACTGCATGCTGCTGACTCCAGATTATTTAATTGCGGCCTGCGAATTCAATGTTGGTGATCAATCTGAGTGGACTGTTAATTCTCATTATGAATTGCGCTATCGCAGCGATGAAAGCGGCGTAGTCATCTCATCTACTGGTTGGGGCCATGATGATTGGTCTGTTTTAGCCAATCATCAAGTGCTGGTCGTTGATCGCAAGAGCCTAAATACCGAGATTTTGCCGCTGCCATTACGCTTAGGGGCATGACGCGCACATATCTGGTCGAGACTTACGGCTGCCAGATGAACGTTCATGACTCCGAACGGATTGCGGGCTTACTTGAAGCCGATGGTTACGTTCCAGTTGAAGCTGGCAAACAAGCAGACTTAGTCGTTTTCAATACCTGCGCTGTTCGCGAAAACGCTGATAACAAACTTTACGGAAATTTGAGTTTCTTAGCTCCAGTTAAAAAACTTAACCCCTCAATGCAGATTGCTGTCGGCGGTTGTTTAGCTCAAAAAGATCAAGCCACAATCCTTAAGAAAGCACCTTATGTTGATGTGGTTTTCGGAACTCATAACGTTGGTTCGCTGCCAGTATTGCTAGAGCGCGCCCGAATTGAAGAAGAGTCTCAAATCGAAATTCTCGAAGCGCTAGAGCATTTTCCATCAACTCTGCCAGCTAAGCGCTTTAGTGATTTTACGGCGTGGGTATCTGTATCAGTGGGCTGCAACAACACTTGCACCTTCTGCATTGTGCCTACGTTGCGCGGAATTGAAAAAGATCGTCCAGCTAGCGAAATTTTGCGTGAGATTAATACCTTAGTTGATTCGGGTGTTATCGAAATTACCTTGCTTGGACAAAATGTAAATGCCTACGGAGTTGATTTCGGTGATCGCGGCGCTTTCGCTAACTTATTGCGGGAATGCGGCAAAATTGCTGGGCTTGAGCGAGTGCGCTTCATGTCACCGCACCCACGAGACTTCACGGATGATGTAATCGAGGCAATGGCCAGTACGCCAAATGTGATGCCACATCTTCATATGCCGTTGCAATCTGGTTCTAATCGGATTCTACAAGAGATGCGCCGTTCATATCGCACAGACCGCTACTTAGGAATTCTCGATCGGGTTTGTACAGCAATGCCGCATTCACAAGTAACAACTGACATCATCGTAGGTTTTCCCGGTGAGACTGAAGAAGATTTCCAAGCCACGTTAGATCTCTGTACGCAAGCGCGATTCTCAGCTGCCTATACCTATCAATATTCAATTCGTCCCGGAACACCTGCTGCCGTAATGCCAAATCAAGTACCGGCTGAAGTTGTGGGGGAGCGATACACGCGCTTACACGCACATCAAGAAGCGATTTCAGCTTCGGTTAATGCCGAAGCAATCGGTCGTACCATGAAAGTTCTAGTTGCTGAAGTTTCTGGTCGCCGTAATGGTGAGAACGATCGCATGACTGGGCGCAGCGAAGATTTCAGATTAGTCCACTTCAACTCAGTTGTTGAGCAACCACTACCTGGTGACTTGATTACGGTAGATATCACCGAGAGTTCATCACATTATTTAATTGGCACTGGTGGCAAGGTTGAGCGTCGAGCTAAACGCGAAGTAAAGGGCACCATGTTAGGTATCCCGGTTATTCGCGCATGAAGTTAATTGTTATCTGTGGTGCAACTGCCACTGGCAAAAGCGATCTTGCAATTTCAGTAGCTCAGAAAATTGATGCCGAGATAATCAATGCTGACTCGATGCAACTTTACAAAGGCATGGATATTGGCACTGCCAAGTTAAGTGTTGCGGAACGTCAGGGGATACCGCATCATCTGCTTGATGTTCTTGAAGTAACCGAAGATGCCAATGTCGCTTGGTATCAAAGTCAGGCACGAGCGAAGATTTCAGAGATCCAGAGTCGTGGAAAATCTGTCGTGATAGTCGGTGGAACTGGTCTTTACATCAAAGCAATTTTAGATGAACTTAATTTTCCAGATACCAACCCGGCAGTTCGTGAAGCACTTGAACGCGAAGTAGCGGAACTCGGCGCGCATGTCTTATTTGAACGACTAGAAAAACTTGATCCAGCCGCAGCCCTGGCAATTGATCGCGCAAATACCCGCCGCATAGTTCGGGCACTTGAAGTTATCGAAATTACCGGCAAGCCATTCACCGCGAACTTGCCTCGCAAAGATTCTGAACTTTATCCAGCTGCTCGGCAGTTTGGACTTGTCATGGATCGCGAGGCACTCGGTGAGCGAATTAGTGATCGCGTAGATCGAATGTATGCCGCAGGCTTAGTTGAAGAAGTAGATCGATGTATTGCGGCCGGTATAACTTCGGCGCGCACGGCCCAGTTAGCACTTGGTTACGCCCAAGTAATTGCGATGCGTCGTGGCGATCTAACGCTTGAAGCTGCGATTGAAGAAACCAAGCGGGCAACTAGGCAGTACGCCAGACGTCAAGAAACTTGGTTCTCTAGAGATGCTCGAATTAAATGGATTTCGCCGATCCAGCCTCGACTGGAAATAATCTTGCAGGAAATAGAATAGTTAAATCATGATTGCAACCTATGGCCACGGCACTGAGAATGACTTCGTCATTGTTTTCGACCCTGAAAATATTTTTTCAATTACGACTGCTCAGACAGCTGCAATTTGTAATCGTGAGACTGGAATAGGCGCCGATGGCTTGATTCGAATCGGCAAAAAGAACGAGCGTTGGTTTATGGATTATCGAAATGCCGATGGCTCGCTTGCAGAGATGTGTGGAAATGGCATTCGTGTTACGGCAAAGTATTTAGTTGAACGCGGTCATCAACCTGAAGGTATTTTTGCAATTGATACTCGCGATGGCGTTAAGCATCTACGAGTTCCCGCTACCGGTGATATCTCGGTCAACATGGGCCAAGTAACCGATGAAGATGAAGAGATTTCAGCAGCCACAAACGGCAAAGTCTGGAACGGTTATCACATCAGTGTCGGTAATCCGCATGCCGTTGTTTTTGTTGATGATTTGAGCGAGGTTGGCGCACTTGCTGACGCTCCAGTTGTTCGCCCTAAGGATGCTTACCCTGAAGGAGTAAACGTTGAATTTGTTGAGATCACCGGTGAGCGCGAAGTGAAAATGCGTGTCTTTGAACGCGGAAGTCGTGAAACTAGATCTTGCGGCACTGGCGTCTGCGCTGTTGCACTCGCAGCAACTTTGCATACTAAAGCGAAGCTACCTGCTAAGTGGATCGTTAACCCACCAGGTGGTCGTTTGGAAGTTGATATCGACGGACATAGCAACGCAACGCTAATTGGGCCAGCAGTTTTAATCGCCGATCATGACATCAGTAAGTATTTAGTCGCTGATTAAGTTAATAAGTCACTATTCAGGTTGATCAGCCCACAAAATAGGCAGTTTGATCACATTTGCTCTATTGTTAAATTGTGAGTAAAACAGGCGACGAATTCGATAAGTTCGATGAGTTTGAAGCTCTGCTTGCCGAAAGTGCGCGCGTGGCTGCCGAATTTGATTCAGCTGATAGTGATGATTACGCCGAAAGTATTCAACCCGATTTAGTAGAACGTAATGCGCTACGTCGTGTTAAAGGTTTTTCAACCCAGCTACAAGATATTTCCGAAGCTGAATATCGCGAGTTACAACTAGAAAAAGTTGTCTTAGTCGGTGTCTGGACTGAAGGTAATTCGACGATGGCTGAAAACTCCCTCGCCGAGTTAAAAGCACTTGCCGAAACAGCCGGTTCAGAAGTTATGGAAGGTTTAATTCAGCGCAGAGATAAACCAGACCCAGCGACATATATCGGTTCTGGAAAAGTGGTTGAACTTCGACAAGTAGTTGTTGCAACCGGAGCAGATACCGTAATTTGCGATGGTGAGCTTTCACCTTCACAACTTCGACAGTTGGAAGAAAAAGTTAAAGTTAAGGTAATTGATCGAACCGCTTTGATTCTTGATATTTTCGCTCAGCATGCGAAAAGCAAAGAAGGTAAGGCGCAAGTAGAGCTTGCCCAAATTTCTTATCTTTTGCCACGTTTGCGTGGTTGGGGTGAATCACTCTCGCGCCAAGTTGGTGGTCGCGCAGCTGGTGGTGCTGGTATTGGTGGCCGTGGCCCAGGTGAAACTAAGATTGAAACAGATCGCCGCCGTATTCGCGACAAGATGGCGAAGTTACGTCGTGAGATCGCCGAGATGAAAGTTTCACGTGACACTAAGCGACAGGAACGTCGCCGCAATAACATTCCATCAGTTGCAATTGCTGGCTATACCAATGCTGGCAAATCTTCACTCTTAAACAAATTAACCGATGCTGGCGTCTTAGTTGAGAACGCGCTATTTGCAACTCTTGATCCGACGGTTCGCCAATCACACACCTCAGATGGCCGCATCTATACATTGTCTGACACAGTTGGTTTTGTTCGCCATTTGCCGCATCAGCTAATCGACGCTTTCAAGTCAACGCTTGAAGAAGTATCTGGTTCAGATTTGATTGTTCACGTTGTCGATGGTTCGCATTCTGATCCGTTTGAACAGATTAGAGCAGTGCGTGAAGTGATCACCGAAATTGGTGGCGCTGAGATTCCTGAAATTATTGCGATTAATAAAGTCGATATCGCTGACCCAGATATGATCATGCAAATTCTGCGTACTGAACCAAATAGCTACGCCTTCTCAGTTCGCACAGGTTTTGGAATTGAAGGGTTAGTTCACGCAATTGAAAGCTCATTGCCGAGACCTAAGATCGAAATTAACACAGTAATTCCTTATGACCGTGGCGATCTAGTGAGTGCGATTCACGAACGTGGTGAAATATTGCGTGAAGAGTATTTACCTGAAGGAACCTCGCTACATGCACGCGTTGATGGGGGCTTAGCCAAAGAGATCGAAGAAATCGTTCGGTAACTACTCAGACAGCACTCATGTGACGGGAATATTTCCGACACGCCGAGGGTTCAATTAGTTAAACCAGGCAGTAATGCGCCACTATGCGCCCGCTGGGTATTTCCAGCAGCGTTTGCCATTAATTTGGCTTCGACTTAGTTTGGAAAGAAGGTGAGAGCAATGGCAACCGATTATGACACCCCCAGAA
>CANHRM010000044.1 GCA_947463725.1 Actinomycetota bacterium
AGACATTTGTTTCCTTTCGATAGTCGATTCGAGGACGATCCCCGATTCGGCTTGGATAGTTTTTAGGCCATCCTCTCGATGAATCGCACGTGCTGATTCATCAAATTCCCCACCGTGTATCCGGACGCGGAAGGGAAACTTAATTGCGTGGCGGCTCATTATTTTGCCGCCTTCGCTGTGATTGGCTCAGAGATATAAATTGCTTGAGCCAAGATTTGAGTTTTGCCTGGGTTTAATACCAAGCGAGTTGTAATTGTCTTTGGCGCAGCTAGCAGGTCATAACCACGCACGCCAGTTGCGATTACAAAATCGATATCAATAACTGAATCAACAGTCATGGTTGAAGTTACTAAATAATTACCGTTGCTTAAGCGATCGATAACTGTATTAGTAGAGCTAAGAGTTAGTGGGGTCCAGCTGCCTGCAATGCCTACTGAAGGTGCTGGTTCGTAAGTAGTGCCGGTGCCATCGACCTTGATTGTTTGTGACAACAAGATATTTGGGCCAGTTGCATTATTAGCTGTGATTGCAGGAACACTAAGAAGCATTCCGCCTTCAGTCATAGTTGGAACAGCGTTCTTATTAAGGAATAACTTGCCAACTGACTTGCTTGCATCGGTCACTGTGAAACCAGTTGGGATGCCATCTTTATCTAGGCCAGCAAAAGATAATTTGCCAGTCTTGATATCAACGCCGGCAACCATTCCGAATGACTTCTTGGCTTGAGATTCAAGGGCGGGAGTCGCAGAAGCTGATGCACTAGCAGCAGCTGAAGGAACAGTGCTTGGTGTTGAAACTTGTGGGGCTGTTGCAACAACATCTTGCTGAGTTGCAACTGGTGTTAGTGCGCCTTCGCGACCGGTCATTGAGTTGAAACCAAGGAAAGCGGTAACAACTAAAATTAAAGAGAGTGCAACCTTGGAAGATTTCTGCGCAAGTTCGGCAGCCTTCTTATAGGTATTTGAAAGTGAATCAAGTGCTGTGGCACCGGTGGTCTCATCGACAATCCACTCAGATAGAACGCGAACCATTGATTGACGAGCGCGAGCCACAACGTGGCGAACATTTGCAGGTGTTGTGTTAAGGGCTGCTGCGATTTCCTCTGTTGAGCGGCCTTCCATTTCCCACATGACTAGCGCTGTGCGCTGATCTGAAGTTAAACGTGAAAGTGCTTCGCGGATAATCGCGGCATCTTCGGCAGCTGTAATGGTGGTATCAATATCAACGTGATTCTCATTAGCAATCTCGGCAAGACGCTCTTGAGTTGTATCAGCATCGAGGGCCACCAAGTTAGGGCGATCGCCACGAGCACGGATTACGTTAAGAGCTAAGTTGTTAACTGAAGCGCGAAGGTATGCAACAGCGCGCTCTGTTGTATCTAGATCTGGGGCAGCCAACATGAACTTTAAGAAGGCTTCCTGGACAACTTCATTGGCATCAGTTTCATCGCGAAGCATGCGGCGAGCTTGTGAGACCAGTGAGGTGCGGTATTCGGTGTAGATCGCGCTTAGATCAGCAATTGACCAGTCAGATGTAGCTGTGCGGGGTACGACTGGAAGTGCTGGGGTCACGCTGGTTGCGGTATCGGCAAGGGTCGTTGCAGCTGCTTTCGCTGCCTTCGACTTAAGAATTGCCATTTTTAATCCCGCTTATCTAGAGACAACGTCTTGCCTCTACTAGTTAAGACACCTGAGGGGGCCAAATGTTGTGCCCAATCAGAAACTTTTTTTACCAAATATCACAGGCCACGCTCAAGGGCCAGCATAAATGACCAGCCTGAGAATTGCCTTTGAAGGGGTGTGAGGGGAAGGGCTTTCGCCGAAGGCCTGGAACTCTTAATTGAGCTTAAAACCAGGCTAATGAATGCAGGGTCGAGCATGAAGCCTCGAAAGGCTCAAGTAAAGGATAAGGGTTTGGGGGACGAATGTTGGGATTTCGAGCATTTTAAAAGAAAAAAGTGGGCCCAGACGGGCTCGAACCGTCGACCCACGGATTAAAAGTCCGTTGCTCTACCGACTGAGCTATAGGCCCCACTTGCTTAGATCTCTTGATCAAGCTCCAGATTTGCGCTGGTGCCAAGCAAGAGCAAAATAGTAGCGGATTATCTGCCTCTTGCTGAACGCGATAACCGGTCTCTAATAGCAACCGCTAGGCCTTCGCCCATTGGTTGTTCTATAAATATGGTCGCCAAGTTTTGATGGTCACCTTCGCGCATTGATTCATAAAGTACTCGGGCAAATTCTTCAACTGATTTTGGTGCTGCTAAACGGATAACGCCTGTGGGCGTTGGGATATTTTCTAAAGCGATAAATCCCGAACCAGCGATCGGAATCTGATCAAGAATCACTTTTGCTTTTGGGGCATAGTGATTTTCAAGTGAGCCGCTTACGCGAATTTCCAAACCGGATAAATCTTTGTCTATGTTTTCAGAGACCTTAAATTTAGTGACATCTTCAATCATTAGATCAGTAATTGCTCCTGGGCGAAGAATGCTCGGGGCAACAGATGTGCAGTCAATAATTGTTGATTCCAGGCCAACTTCTGATTGTCCGCCATCTAAAACAAAATCTGTTTCAGCTAAATAGTCACCAATTTCTTCACTTACGGCTGCAGCAGTTGTTGGTGAGACTTGCCCAAATCTATTTGCGCTAGGGGCTGCAATACCTGCGCCGCCGATCTTATGAAAAGCTTCAAGCAAGCCCAAAGCTAATGAGTTATTTGGAATTCGTATACCAACCGTGTCTTGATTGCCTGTGATGAAATCTTTAGCCATTGCGCTTCGCTTTAGAATCAAAGTCATTGGTCCTGGCCAAAATGCACGAGCTAATTCAATTGCGTACTCCGGTATTTCTGAAATCCACTGCTCAAGGTATTTGATATCTGCAATATGAACAATTAAAGGGTGGTCCGCCGGGCGGCCCTTAACTTCATAAATTCGCGCAACCGCTAATTCATTATTTGCGTCGGCACCGAGGCCATAAACAGTTTCGGTTGGAAATGCCACAAGAGATCCATCTTTAAGTACCTGGGCGGCAACATTTAAGGAATCAATGCTGCAATTTGAAAGAAACTGGCCCATGAACAGAATTATCTTACATCAGCCTAGAATTAGCGACTCTAAAAATCAGATAAGACTTAATCGAAACTTCACATTAAATATCTGTCAAAAATCGCCTAACCTAGAGGAAAAAGGAAACCCGGCAAATGTTCCGTTCAAAATCGCCAGTATTAATCTCTGTACCCCCGAATTTTTCTATAAGTTGACGAGACGGTATGTACGCGAACTCTTTTTGATCTTCTGAGTTTGATGTTCGCACATCAAAGATGAGATGAACCGTATTCAGATCGCGCCATTTAAATCCCTTGATCAAACCAATAAATTCCTCAATTTGACTTGAGTTTGCCCAATTCACAAGAATAAACATTCCAGAATTCGCGTTTGAGTTATCTAACATTGAAAATAATTTCTCGCGATTATTACTTAAAAAAACGTTTAAATTAAAGAACTCAATACTGTTGTTTAATAGTCTTGCTCCTTTCAAAACACTAATGTCTGTATCAACTCCAAAAAGTTGGCTACCACTTTTATTTAGACTTCCGATAATCTCGGCAAGTCCACAACCAATTTCACAATAAAAATCAACTTTGGTTTCAAGCGCTGTGTTTGTGACCGACTTCTTATAGTTTCGATTTTGATCCGTCGCAAAGATGTGCCACTTCGGGAACCGAAAAAAAGAAAAAAGGGCTAGATGAATTAAGACCTTGGACAAGTATTTGAAAGAGACACAATTTTTGAAAAATCTCCGCATTTCTAATGTAAAATCGCTACAAACAGTCTTCCATGTCCCCATACAGGGATTCTATCGCGCAAGAATTCAACATTTGAGTCAATTACTTGAAGAAAATCACGACCTCTTCCTTATTTGGGTATTGAAACCTTGATAATTCTAAGATTGCTATGGTCGGTGGCGCAGACTCAATTCGGGAAACTACATGGAGGCCACCTTTTAGAGATAGTCCCGCCGTTGCCAATGAGCCAGCGCTGCAATTTGAAAGAAACAGGCCCATGGGCACAATTATCTACGGTTTCTGCGAGAAGATAACCACGTGAATCAGATGGCTAAGGACTCAGCAGCCAATACCCAAAAAGTGCGGGTTTTACGCATTATTGCCCGCATGAATGTGGGTGGTCCTGCCGTACAAGTATCTGGCTTAATGCGGGGCTTCGACCAAGAACTCTTTGAACAAGAACTGTTAACTGGATTCTGCGCAGCTGATGAAGCAGATTACCTAGAAAAAGTTGCTACTGACGTTAAAGCAATTCGCATTGATGGTCTTGGTAGATCAATCAAACCTCGTGCTGACTTAACAGCACTTTTCGCAACAGTAAAAGAGATTAGACGTTTCAAGCCAGATGTAATTCATACGCACACCGCTAAAGCTGGAGTAATTGGGCGGATTGCCTCAATTATTAGCGGTAAAAAATCGATTCGGGTTCACACATTCCATGGCCACTTGCTCAATGGTTACTTTGGCCCTGGCAAAACTAAGTTGGTAATTTTGGTCGAGAAGTTTTTGGCACTTTTTACTAACCAACTATTAGCAGTGGGTAAGCAAGTTCAAGATGACTTGATTGCAGTTGGTATTGGTAATTCAAATAAATTTGCGGTAATGCCACCAGGATTGCAGTTAGCTAAAGTGCCAAGCAAGCATGATGCAAGGATTGAACTTGGTCTAGATCAAAATGAAATTTATTGTGCATTCATTGGGCGTATTACTCAAATCAAAAGACCTGATCGTTTTCTAGATGTCACAGCTAAATTAAAAGCAGGCGGCGTCAAAGTAAAGTTCATAGTTGCAGGAGCAGGCGAAAAACTGCAGTATTGCCAAGATCGGGTAGCTGCTGAAAACCTACCTGTAACTTTTCTCGGTTGGCGCGAAGACATCGAAGTTGTCCTTGCTGCAGCTGATTTTGTAATTTTGACAAGTGATAATGAAGGAACGCCACTTAGTTTGATTCAGGCAGGCATGGTTGGTATTCCGGTAGCTGCCACAAATGTTGGCTCGACCAATGAGATTGTGGTTGATGGTCAGACAGGTTTTCTCGCGGATTTGTCTGTGGGTGAATTGGCTGACGCAGTCACGAAACTGGCTGAAAACAGCGATTTACGGGCTCAAATGGGGGCTGCGGGTCAGGAATACACCCTGGCTCGCTATGGGGTTGAACGCTTAGTTAAAGACCATCAAGATTTGTATCTGCATTTGCTAGGTGAGAAGTAGAAATCCCACTAACTAAATATTTCTAATTTTAGAAATTTTCATTAGTCAACAGTTGCTGGGCCATTGGCAACGCTCTGGCCGAATTCCTTTAGCCAATTAACGGTTTCACTTAGTGCAATTGGGAATTCAGTTGGTGTGACATTTGGAAACAGTTTCTTAAGTAGTACTGGGTCGTTCTGAGAATCTTTAACATCACCTGGGCGAATGTCAACAAAATTAACTTTAAGATCTGGGAAATGACCTTCCAGTAAATCAATTGTGGTTAATAGTGAGATGCGATTACCGTAGGCAAGGTTCACGGCGCCTTCGGTGCGAACGCTGCGATCAAGGGCATCTTCAATCACGTCTAAAACTGTGCGCACATAAGTGAAGTCTCGTGTTTGGCTACCATCACCGTAAACATCGATTGCTTCGTTGTTCATTGCTTTCCAGATCCACTTAGGTAACACAGCTGCGTACTCATGATCTGGGCGTTGCTTTGGGCCAAATACATTAAAGAAACGCAAAAGTGTTACTGGTACTTCATAAGCAGCACCATATGCCTGCACATAACCTTCAGCAGCTAACTTGCTGGCAGCGTATGGTGTAAGCGGGCTTAACCACATGCTTTCATCTTTAGGTAGTTGGCCGTTTCGACCATAGACTGAAGATGATGAACTAAAAATCACATGCGCGCCATTTGTACGGGCGGCTTCTAGAACATTTAAGGTACCGGTGGCATTCACATCGTGAGTTGCAATTGGGTTTTTAAGTGATCTTGGAACCGAGCCACGCGCACCCAGGTGCACGATTGCATCAGCACCTTTGACTGCTTTGGCTAAGCCTTCGCGATCAGTTAGTGAAAGTTCATGAAAAATGACTTTGTCTAAATCAAGGTTGCTCTCAAGGCCGGTAGATAGATCATCGACGACTGTTACCTCGTGGCCATGCGACAAAAGACGCTCAACTAGGTTTGAGCCAATAAAGCCAGCCCCACCTGTGACCGCTATTTTTTTCATGGGTTGATCCTACCTAAGTGATCTCTTATTCACACCAAATTCGCAGTGCTGACTAACCTTTGGCTAATTAAATCGGTCATAATTAAGCCATGAAACTTACAACTAAACGAAATATTGCAGTTCTCTCTATTGCCTTGGCTTTGACAGGCGGCTTGGCAACTATGCCAGCGGCAACTGCGGCCTCTGCCCCAAGCCGATACATCACTATTACAGCTGATGGCTCGGTAAAAGTTGTGCCTGATGCGGTTCGTATGAACGCAACTGTCACAGTTATTGCAGGCACTAGCAAAGAAGCGCAAGGTCAAGTTTCGACATCATCAGCTGCAGTGCGTGCTGCTTTGACAGCTGCCAAGATTGATAAGAAAGATATTGCAACTCAGAGCATCACTGTTTACCCAGAATATAACTACACCCAAGAATTGGGTTCAAAGTTAATTGGTTATCGCTCATCACAATCATTTGCAATCATTATTCGTAACGCTGCAAATGCTGGCGACATTGTTGATTCAGTAATTGCTGCAGGTGGCGATAATCTACAGATCAATGGCGTAACACCATTTGTCCTTGATTCAACTAAGGCAGCAGAATCTGCTCGCGCAGTTGCAGTTAAAAACGCAAAGGCAAAAGCTGTTTCTTACGGCAAGTTACTTGGCGTTAAATTAGGCAAAGTTACTTACATTGTTGAGAACTACGCACCAGCTTCATACCCAGTTCAAAGCGCGCTCGGTAAAGCAGAAGATGCCATGTCAACTGTTGTTGATTTAGGTCAGCAAGATGTAACAGTTAGCGTCACAGTTCGTTGGGCACTTCTCTAAATCGCAATTGAATACAAGCTCCAAATAGTTTGAAAGATTAGCTAGGCAGATAGCCGAGGCAAAGAATGCAGAAATTGCGATCTTTTCTCGGCTTTTTGCTCTTTAGATCAAGATTATTGAAGGCATTTGAGGGCAAATTAATCGAGTTTTGATCGTGACCCGTTAAAGGGTACGATTTGCGAGCCTCAAACGTCCCCATCGTCTAGGGGCCTAGGACATCGCCCTTTCACGGCGGTAACACGGGTTCGAATCCCGTTGGGGGCACGCAACACAAGTAACAACGGCTTTGAAGGTGACATAAGAGCCACT
>CANHRM010000045.1 GCA_947463725.1 Actinomycetota bacterium
AGTGCCTTCATCAAAATACCTTTAGCGCGATCAATAATTTTTCGAGTCTCTAAACGATCATGTAAATCAGCCACTTCATCTGCAAGTGAACGCATTTGAGTATGACGACTAATCGCAATCTCAATTGCCGGAACCAAATCTGAAATTGTAAAAGGCTTAACTACATACGCCATAACACCTGCATCACGTGCGCGATCAACTAATTCTCGCTGACTAAATGCAGTCAACATTAAAACTGGTGCGATGGTGATAATTTTTTCGGCGGCGGAAATGCCATCTAGTACTGGCATTTGGACATCTAAGATTGCTAGATCAGGTTTAAATTCATTTGCTAATGCAATAGCTTCTTCACCATTAGTGGCTTGGGCAATAACTTCGTATCCAGCTTCGGTAAGCATCTCAACTAAATCCATACGGATTAAAGTTTCATCTTCGGCTACCAAAATGCGAGTGGCAGGTGAAGTTGAGCTCTTGCTACTACTCGATGAATTCATGTGCCTCGAGTCGGATTCGAACCGACACTATGCAGTGTTTGAGACTGCCCTCTCTACCGTTGGAGTACCGAGGCTGGAACGGCAATTGTAGCGGTAAGAAAATTGGCTACGAAACGCAGTTAGTTAGCGATACGCAGGCGCAGCGCCTGAGATCGCGTCGCCAATTCGGTGAACGCGCATTGCATTTGTTGATCCGGGAATTCCGGGAGGTGAGCCAGCGACGATCATTACATTCTCGCCCACTACCCCACGACCGCTTTCAACTAGCAAAGTATCTACTTGCTTAACCATCTCATCAGTGTGGCTAACCATCGGCATGATCATCGACTCAACGCCCCAAGAAAGAGCTAATTGGTTATAGGTCGCAGGATCTGGCGTTAGCGCCAAGATTGGAATTGGTGAGCGAAGACGTGACATACGTCGTGCTGAGTCACCGCTCTTGGTGAATGCAACTAAGAATTTAGCATCGACAATCTTGCCTACTTCAACAGCTGCCTTGGTAATAGCTCCACCTTTAGTTTTAGGTTGAGTGCGCATTGGGCGAATTCGGTCCATCATGTCTTGCTCAGTTTTAACAATGATGCGAGCCATAACTTGCACGGCTTGGATAGCAAAAGCGCCAACACTTGTTTCGCCAGAGAGCATGAGTGCATCTGCGCCATCTAGAACTGCGTTTGCGCAGTCAGTTGCTTCGGCGCGAGTTGGTGTTGAGTTAGTAATCATTGAATCAAGCATCTGTGTTGCCACGATTACAGGTTTAGCTGCTTCGCGAGCAAGTTCGATACAACGCTTTTGTACTAGTGGAACATCTTCAATCGGTAGTTCTACTCCGAGATCGCCACGAGCAACCATGATGCCATCGAAAGCATCAACGATTTCTTGAAGGTTTTCAACGGCTTGCGGTTTTTCAATTTTGGCAATAACTGGGCGGCGGATACCAACTTCATCCATGATCGCATGAACATCTTTTATGTCAGCAGCACTGCGCACAAATGAGAGCGCAATAAAATCTGCACCAGCTGCTAAGCCCCAGCGAAGATCTTCTTTATCTTTTTCAGATAATGCCGGAACCGAAACTGCAACACCTGGCAAGTTAATGCCTTTGTTATTGCTGACCGCACCTGGCTCAATTACTTTAGTTACAACATCGTTGCCTTTAACTTCAACGACTTCAACCGTTACTTTTCCATCATCAATCAAAATTCGATCCCCGGGCTTGCAATCTCCAGGCAGGCCTTTGTATGTGGTACCAACGCGCTCTTTTGTGCCTTCAACTTCATCAACTGTGATTGTAAAAATATCTCCGCGAGCTAAATCATGTGGTCCATTTGCGAAACGAGCCAAGCGAATCTTGGGACCTTGTAAGTCGACCAAAATAGCAACTGGCTGATTTGTCTCGGCAGCAACTGAGCGCACTAAATCAAGTCGGCTTTGATGTTCGTCGTATCCCCCGTGTGACAGGTTTAGCCGAGCCATGTTCATACCAGCTGCAATTAGCTCATGAACCTTCTCGGAAGATTCAACAGCTGGACCCATCGTGCATACAATTTTGGCGCGGCGCATATATATAGCCTATCTAGTTAGTTTCAATTTAATGTCAAGTTAACGCTTTAACTAGACCATCATCGGGCGAGCAGTAGGAAGTATTGGTGCCGGCAATTGAGTATCGCCAGTTAAGTACTTATCTACCTCAGCCGCCGCGCTGCGACCTTCTGCGATCGCCCAAACAATGAGCGATTGTCCACGACCAGCATCGCCAGCCACGAAAATTCCTTCTTGAGTGCTTTGGTAATCTAAACCACGCTTTATGTTTCCACGTTCATCAAGTTCAACTTCTAGTTGCTCGATTAGCACAGTTTTTTCGGGACCAGTAAAACCCATTGCCAAGAAAACAAAATCCGCAGGTAACTCTTGTTCAGTTCCCGGAACTGGTTCGAACTTACCATTTTCAAATTTAGTTTCGACAAGTTTTATTGCCCGCAAGTTTCCATTTCCATCACCTAAGAATTCTTCGGTGCTAACTGAGAACATACGATTATCTAATTCTTCATGTGCGCTAGATACCCGGTAAATCATTGGATAAGTTGGCCAAGGTTGACCAGCTGGACGTTCTTCAGTTGGACGAGGCATGATTTCGAGCTGCGTAACATTTGCCGCACCTTGGCGAATCGAAGTACCTAAGCAGTCAGCACCAGTATCGCCGCCACCAAGAATTACTACTTGCTTGCCAGCCACATTAATTTCCGGATTATCTATTTCGCCTAAGCCTTGGCGATTACCCCAAGGTAAAAATTCCATTGCTTGGTAAATACCTTTTAGCTCACGTCCAGGAACATTGATATCACGCCATTGCGTTGCACCAACCGCTAAGACGATTGCATCGTACTTAGTGCGCAATTGTGAACCCGTGAGCTCTACACCAACGTTAACACCTGGACGAAAACGAGTGCCTTCTTTGGTCATCTGATCTAGCCGACGATCGAGAATTGCTTTCTCCATTTTGAACTCTGGAATACCGTAACGAAGCAAGCCACCTATTTTGTCGGCGCGATCATAAACCGCAACCGTGTGCCCTGCTCTAGTTAACTGTTGCGCAGCAGCTAACCCAGCTGGGCCAGAACCAATGACAGCCACAGTTTTGCCGGACAGGCGATCAGCAATTAAGGGTTCGACGTTGCCATCTTTAAAAGCTTCTTCAATCGTGCGCAATTCAATTTGCTTGATAGTTACGGCAGTAGTGTTAATTGCAACCACACAAGCGGTTTCGCAAGGTGCTGGGCATAAACGCCCAGTAAATTCAGGGAAATTATTAGTAGCGTGCAAACGATCGATTGCCTCGTTCTTATCGCCGCGCCAAATTAAGTCATTCCACTCTGGAATTAAATTACCTAGTGGGCAACCGGAATGGCAGAACGGAATTCCGCAATCCATGCAACGACCAGCTTGCTTCTGCAAATCAGGGAAGGCTTGCTCTTCGTAAACTTCTTTCCAGTCCTTAATGCGCACATCGACTGGACGACGAGTTGGTAGAGCGCGATCAGTAGTTAAAAATCCCTTTGGATCAGCCATTAGCTGCTACCTCCATTACAACTTGATCAACTGGTAAACCTTCACGAGTAGCCCGTTCAATTGCAGCGAGCACTCTCGCGTAATCACGTGGCATAACTAAAGTGAAGCGAGTTAAAGCTGCTGGCCAACTTGCTAATAGCCCTGCTGCAATTTCGGAACCAGTCTCCACTTGGAAATCTGAGACCATTGATTTAAGAATCTCTTTCTGATCTTCAGGCACAGCCATTAAATCAACCATTTCGGTATTTACATTGGCGCTATCGATATCGAGCATAAATGCGCGACCACCAGACATGCCGGCTGCAAAGTTACGGCCGGTTGTGCCAAGAACCACCACGGTGCCACCAGTCATGTATTCACAACCGTGATCGCCAATGCCTTCAACAATTGCAATTGCACCAGAGTTACGAACGCAGAACCGCTCGCCTACCTTGCCGCGAACATAGATCTTGCCTGAGGTAGCGCCGTAGCCAATTACGTTTCCGGCAATTACATTTTCTTCTGATTTAAATGAAGCTTTCTCATCTGGGCGAACCACAACAGTTCCACCTGAAATTCCCTTTGCTACATAGTCATTGGAGTCACCGTAAAGGCGAATCTTGAGACCACTTGGAATAAATGCACCAAGTGATTGACCAGCTGAACCATGAAGAGTGACATCGATAGTGCCAGCAGGCAAACCATTTGCTCCGTGACGTCGTGTGATTTCGGCGCCAAGCATTGTGCCAACAGTACGGTTAACATTTCGAACTGGCAGATCAATCTTTACTGACTCACCTTTAGTAAGTGCGACTTCAGCTAATTCAATTAATTTGTTATCTAGGGCTGCAGCTAAACCATGGTCTTGAGTTGTGGTGTTGTGCAATGGGCTATCAACATCTGGTCGAACTAGCAATGGCGCTAAATCTAGCCCGGCCGCTTTCCAATGATTGACTGCATCACGGGTATCGAGAGACTCCACATGGCCAACTGCTTCAAGCAATGTGCGGAATCCAAGTTGGGCTAACAGGGCACGAACTTCTTCGGCAATATATTCAAAGAAAGTTTCTACGAATTCTGGCTTGCCGCTGAAGTTCTTGCGCAATTCTGGATTCTGGGTAGCAACGCCAACTGGGCAAGTATCAAGATGACAAACGCGCATCATGATGCAACCTGAAACAACTAGCGGTGCTGTTGCAAAACCAAATTCTTCAGCGCCGAGAAGGGCTGCAATAACGACATCGCGTCCAGTCTTTAACTGACCATCAGCTTGAACAACGATGCGATCACGCAGATTATTAAGCAGCAGCGTCTGTTGAGTTTCAGCTAAACCAAGTTCCCAAGGCGCACCAGCATGCTTAAGCGAGGTAAGCGGTGAAGCACCAGTTCCGCCATCATGACCTGAGATCAGAACAACGTCTGCATGTGCCTTAGAAACGCCAGCCGCAACTGTGCCAACGCCTACCTCGGCAACTAGTTTCACGTGAACACGAGCATCTTTATTCGCATTCTTTAGATCGTGAATTAGCTGCGCTAAATCTTCAATTGAATAAATATCATGATGTGGTGGTGGTGAAATTAGGCCAACGCCAGGGGTTGAATATCGAACCTTGGCAATCCACGGATAAACCTTGTTGCCAGGCAACTGACCACCTTCACCTGGCTTAGCACCTTGTGCGATCTTGATTTGAATATCATCGGCGTTGACTAAGTAATCAGAAGTTACGCCAAATCGACCAGATGCAACCTGTTTAATTGCAGATCGCTTTGAATCGCCATTTGTTTCTTTGGTATAGCGAGCAGGATCTTCGCCACCTTCACCAGTATTTGATTTAGCGCCTAACCGGTTCATTGCAATAGCTAAATTCTCATGCGCTTCTTGTGAGATCGAACCGTATGACATAGCGCCTGTTGAGAAACGTTTTACGATTTCTGAAACCGGTTCAACTTCATCAATTGAAATAGGTTGGCGAATGCCATCTGCAAATTTGAAGAGTCCACGCAAAGTCATCAAGCGGTTGCTCTGTTCATCAACGCGACTGGTGTAGCGCTGGAAAATATCAAAGCGCTTATTGCGAGTTGAGTGTTGCAGTGCAAATACAGTTTCTGGATCAAATAAGTGCGGTTCGCCATCGCGACGCCATTGGTATTCGCCACCAGTTGGTAGACGTTTAGTACCAGGAACTTCTCCCCCTGGCGGATATG
>CANHRM010000046.1 GCA_947463725.1 Actinomycetota bacterium
CTTACGTCGCAAATCCAGCAGTACAAGATGTCTTACTTGAAGTACATCGCAACGATCCGGAAAGTGCTGGTGTTTGCGAGCGCTTACTTGATATCGATGAAGGTTTACAAGAATGGCGCTACCGTCATGTGAAAATGGTTGAACGAACTATCGGCGCCAAAATGGGTACCGGTGGTTCAGCTGGTGTTAAATATTTAGCGAGTACCTTGTTTAATCCGGTATTTGTTGATCTCTGGGAGATCCGTTCTCGCTTCTAACTAGTTCGGCAACCCAGCTAAGACAATTTCAGTTAACTCTTTGCGCTGGCGAGGGGCATTTTCGCGCTCAAGTAGCACTCCTTCGAGTTGTTCTGCTGGGCCCTGGGTACCAATCGCAATTACGACAATGGGTGAAATAGCTTCCGCTAAGTCAAAGGTTTGTGCGGCTTTTGTCGCATCAAAACCAGCCATTTGATGGGCCACTTGGCCTCGACTGTGAGCTTCAAAAGTTAATTGGCTTACTGATAAACCTGCATCAAAGCCAGAAATTGCCCGAGTAGTTCCGTCCTCATTCTGATTAACCACAGAGACCAAAACTAAAGCTGATGCGCGATTAGCCCAACTTTGATTAAACGGTACCAAGGCGGCAAGTATTGAATTAAAGACTTCGTCTCCGCGCACGCCGACATGAAAACGCCAAGGTTGAAAATTATTTGCAGATGGCGCCCAGCGAGCTGCTTCTAAGATCGCTAAGAGATCATCATTTGAAATAATGGCGTTGGCATCGAAGGATCTTGGGCTACGACGATTTGTTAGTACCGGGTGAATCGGAGTTGAAGTAATTGCGCTCATTTAGCAAAGGATAGATTAGTAAGTCAGAAATTTCTCTTTGAAAAATTTATGGTAACTATTTATGCATCTGATAATAAATTATTGCAAAAATTGAAAATATCGCAGCTCCGGCAAAGATTAAATACTTGACCCAGGTTGGGATTCCAACTTTATCGGCAGCAGTTTGCGCCATGCTCTTGGTCTTATTCATTGCCCTACTAGCCCAGGCAAATTCACTAGCTAAAATTCCTAGTCCGGCAAGTAATATCAATACCCCAGGGCCAGGCGCAACTAAAGCAATTGCGCCAAGTACGGTGATTGTTCCACCGAGAACACCAATAAAGATCCGCCAGATAAGCTGGCCGGCTTTAGTCCGTTTAATGAATCTTCTTAACTTCATAGTGATTCTTTCTGAGTATTAACAACGCGACGTAGCGTGCCATATGCAGCAGATGCTATCTCATCTCGGCGGCGACGATAGTTTTCCGAAGCGCCACTTATTAAATGTTCGTATCGAACATCGCCATTGATCAACTGACGCATTGTCTTTGGGTCAGTCTCATCGCCGAAGTGAGGTGCATCAATCTTTACGATCTGAACCACAATATGGGGATTAAATTTGCGATACACCAGAGCTAATTGGCGATAAATCGCATTGGCGAATTGGCGAAAGCTGGATAAGCCAAAATTGCGCGCTTTTAAGCGCATTCTGACGATAAATGCGGGCTGCGCACCATGTTTAACTGTGGCCATTTCATAGAGAATCTGGGCTGCTTCCTTAGCACCGTTTGCCTCAGGTAACTTCTTACACATGCGGTGTAGACGCGCTCGCTCTTCGGGGTCTTGTAATAACTTCACGGTTTCGGTGATGTTTGCTAAATCTGCTTGATCGGCACGTAGCGCATAACCCAAGTCATGACACCACTGAGCGCGGGCTTCTTGATCGTCGGTACCGCGAATATTCGAGACAAACACAGTAGGAACTAGAGCTGGCAATAATTCGTGAACACCGTTGTAACCAGTTGCGCAAATAGCTGCATCAAAGGCATGTAGGACTTTGGCTAATGGGAAGTATCGAACTTGTTTAATTTCTAGTCCTTCTGGGACAAGTGAATTTCCATTAGCATCGATTGGTTTTTTAGTTAAAACTACTTGTAAATCTTTCCAACCAATTAAACCTTTTAGTGCTGCTGTCATTTTCTCGTTCACATCACTATCGCCAGTTCCTAATTGAACCAAAACAGCCGGGCGATCTAAATCAATACCCAGAGCTTTTCGAGCTTCATCACGATCAAGAGCGGTGGCTTCTTGGTAAAGTGAAACCGCAGAGGTTACAACTGCGTCCTTGCGATCCTTGGTTGGACCATGATCATAAACTCGAGCAAAATCACCTGGTTCGATAATTGCATCCATCATCATTGATTGCAGTCCTAGTGCTAAACCTTGTGGTTTTTTCTGCCACAAACCACGACGAACCCAAACTAGGGCTAAATCATTTTTTCTCAACTTAGCACCGATTACACCTGGGTAAGGAACTACGCCATCAAAAGATAAAACTTGAGCATCGGTCTCTTCAATAAGTGCGAGTAAACGATCTCGCAAGTAAGCATCCCAAAGTTTGCGGGGCATCCAGCCACGATCGCGACCTGGAATATATTCACAACGAACCCCAACGAAATTAGGAACTTCTGCAACGCCGCCGGCCATAGAAACAATAATTGGGTTGGCTATATCTTTTAATTCAAGGGCAATTGCGCTGGCACGAGCAAGGTGACCCATTCCGACCCCATTGCTGGTAGCCAGAATAATCGTGGGTTTTTCCGCTTGCGGACTCATAGAAGGAGAGTTTACCGCGTAAAAAAGATCAGAGGCACACCCGTTTGGATGTGCCCCTGATCTCTAAGCAGTTATTTCGAGTTAATTAACTTTCTTGATACGACCATCTACAACTGGAACCTGAGTAACTTTTCCAGCAGCAAAGTCAGACTTGATTGCATCTACAAATACATCTAGTAGCGCTCCAAAAACCTTTGCTTTAGTTGGAGAGAAGACATTTACATATCCATCGCCACCATAAATGATGTAATCAAGTGTGGTTAAGGTGTAAACAGTGCTGTCCTTCGCAATCGCAGTTCCGTCAGGCTTGGTTACCGAAACGATTCGGCTTCCAACTGGCTTGGAGCTATCGAAGCTGAACTTGAATCCGGAAATCTGTGGGAAGCGGCCTTCACCTGGATAATTTCCGCTCAAGCCATTTTCAAGGGCTTTCCATAGATTTTCACCCGTAACGATTGTTGTTGCCACCTGGTTGCCGAATGGAAACACAGTTACTGCATCGCCGAGTGTTACATCAAGTGGACCAGCACCAGTTCGTACCAACTTGGTATCGGCTGGGATATAGGTCTTCGCAGGGAAAGTATCGCGGAAGCCGCCGCCATTGGTAAGCGCAAAATCAGTCTTGAACTTTGCTCGCAGTGCATCTAGAACGAAGTCACCGAGTGGGGTTTCACCTGTTCTTTGTATTTGTGGGGAACCACCATTTGCGAATAGTGAAGAAACGCTACCAATCTTCACATCAAGTTTTGCAGATAGTTGATCTTTATATTTCTTAACCAACGCTGCTGTAGTTACATCTGCCGCAACTGTTGAAATTGCTGCTTTCTTGATGGTTTCAATTGATGCGCCAAGTACCTTATTTGTATCTGTGTTAACGCAGATTTGTGATCGAGTGTATTCAACGCCAGAGTTTAGAACCTGACCAACTAGAGTTCCGTAAACTTTTTGAGTTCCTGGAACTAGAGTTGAGAAGGATTGGTGGCTGTGTCCGCCGTAAACAGCGGCGGCACCCTTGATTTGCTTAGCCATGTCATTTAGTACACCGGAAGCTACGCCGCCAGCGTTTTCAGACCAACCTTGGTGAATTATCGCAATAACAACATCTGCGCCAGCGCTCTTAGCTGCAACAATTGCTGCATTGATTCCGGTTACGCCAGCTTGAATCTCAATGGTGCGCTTTACGCCTGAGGCATCTGTGTAATCCAAGTTACCTGGGAATACTTGCTCGATAGTTGTATCAGTATTTGAACCAACGATACCGATCTTCACGCCACCGCGATCGATGATGGTGAAGCTCTTAGCAGCCTTAGTACCTGACTTCAGTACAGCAAGTGATGCGTCGCCGTAGTTTGATGCCACCCATTGGAAATCAGATGCACCAATAACTTTTTGCACGTGGGCCAAGCTGCGATCATGTTCGTGATTTCCAAATGTTGAAGCATCGAACTTCATCAAGTTCATTGATTCAATAGTTGGCATTTCTTCAAACTCGGTAGAAATTGGTGGCGCTGCACCAATATTGTCACCTGATGAAACTGTGACGGTAGCAGCTGCGTTCTTGCGATCATTTGCAAACGCAGTTGTTAATACTGCAGATCCAATTGAGCTGGCTGGAGATCCTTCAATCGCACCGTGTAAGTCGCTCAGTTGCAGAACTTGAACAGACTTGATGTTTGATGCTGATGCAACTGTTGCTAGCTGTTCAGTTGTGTAAGACTTGTTTGACTTAGCAGCTGCTGAGAAACCGTATGCATTAACTGCTTGCACAACTGGTGTTCCGCCAGGTTGACCAGCGACAACTGGCATCGTCACATTTGTGTGACCAGTTACTGGAACAATAATTGGACATGAACCTGAGCCAGCTGAGACCACATAATGTGTAATTGCTGGATTCGCAGTAGCAGACGCAGTCCACTTAACCATGATTCCTCGTGTTGATAAGTAAGAAGTTACATTTGTAGGTGCACTCGGAGTTGAATAAACAACATCAGCTTGTGCCGTTGAATTAAATGCGGGGGTAACCATGGTTACCGCTAACGAAGCCGCAACGGCAAAAGCGCCGAAGCTCAGTTTCTTGCGTGTTTTAAGGGTTGTATTCATGTCGCGATCATATATAAATCATGTTAAATTCTTGAAAACACGCGATAAACCACGCATGAACCGGCCACCCCGTTGCTTAAAAGTTATAAACGGCTAAACTTCCCAAGTAACAAAATTTGTTGGGAGTAAGGCGCTAGGGGCTTTGAGATCGTCTTAAAGTCGAAAGCGCAAAAAATGAAAACCACTGCGAATCATCCGCAAA
>CANHRM010000047.1 GCA_947463725.1 Actinomycetota bacterium
CTCGCGCGATGGCTGACCAAGCTCGTACGATCCGTATTCCGGTTCACATGGTTGAAGTTATTAATAAGTTGGCTCGTGTCCAGCGTCAGATGTTGCAAGACCTGGGCCGCGAACCTACCCCTGAAGAGCTAGCTAAAGAATTAGATATGACACCTGAAAAGGTAGTCGAAGTTCAGAAGTATGGTCGCGAACCAATTTCACTTCACACACCTCTTGGTGAAGAAGGCGATTCTGAATTCGGTGATTTGATTGAAGACTCTGAGGCAGTAGTTCCAGCTGATGCGGTCTCATTCACATTGCTGCAAGAACAACTGCACTCAGTTCTAGACACTTTGTCAGAGCGTGAAGCTGGCGTTGTTGCAATGCGCTTCGGTCTAACAGATGGCCAACCAAAGACACTTGATGAGATCGGCAAGGTTTACGGGGTAACTCGTGAACGTATCCGTCAGATCGAATCAAAGACGATGTCTAAGTTGCGCCACCCATCACGTAGCCAAGTTCTGCGCGATTACCTAGATTAAAAAGTAGCGACTTCGTGAGCGAAAAACCGCAAGCATTTATTAATCCAGCTAGTGGTTCGATCAGGCTTACCGGTGATGTCGATTTGGTCGACGCCGAAGGCAAAGTCATTGAGAGCATCGATGCGCCAAAGTTCTGTGGTTGCGGATTATCAAAAGGCAAACCTTTCTGCGATGGCTCACATAAGGAATATGTAAAACTATTTGCTGAACAATTACGTAACGCTCGCGAACTAGTTAAGCCCTGTATGTCGTTTTCACCAATGCCAAAGAGGGCCCACGCTATTCGCGAGAACGAGCTGCAATACCGCTTAGCAGCGGGTGAAACGGTAGTGGGCGTTAAGGTTGGGGGAGCACTTGATTCTCCTAATAGCGCAGAACCAACATCAGTAATGATCTTTGGTTATTTAACTGATGCAATGCAGCTAACTGATTCGATTAAAACCGCAAATTACATCTATCCACGGGCTGAAGCTGAAGTGGCATTTAAAATCAGCAAAGAGATTTCTACTGAAATTCATCCATCCGAAGTTTTGGATTATGTCAGCCATGTAGCAACTGGCATTGAGATCTTTGATTATCGCTATGGCCAGGCTCAGATTTATGCCAATGATGCAGTTGCCGATAACGCCGGAGCTGCCGCATTTGTACACAGCCACTGGGTTCCGGCGCATGAAGAAAACTTAGAGAATTTAACTGCGCAAGTTTTTGCAAATGATATTGAAGTAGAAACTGCGCCATTAACTGCAATCCGCGGAAATCCTTGGTTAGCAATTGTTTTGCTCTCAAAAGTTTTAGTCGAAAACGACGTTAAGTTGCCAGCAGGTTCAATTGTATTTAGCGGATCAGCAACTAAAGGTGTTCATTTAGCAGCAGGGAACAACTACGCAGTTGATATAAAAGGTTTAGGGCGAGTAGAACTAAAAGCTATTTAGTTAGAAGAGACGTCGACTAATTTGTCGGTCTCATCTTGAATCTTCGCTGAAACTTGCTTTAGCTTTTCAGCATATTCCTTGCCGTGGTGACCACAGAACAAGAGTTCTCCACCAGATAACAAAACCGCGCGCACATAAGCCTGGGCACCACAGCGATCGCAACGATCAACCGCATTAAGAGGGGTTGTTTCGAGGATTAGCTGATCGGTCATGTTCTCTCCATTCGTTAAACGACTAGTCGTTCTCGGTGACTACTTCATCTAGGGGAACAGCAAACCACACCTTGGTTATTCCCCGCTCGTTAAAATAAATATTTATTCGTTAATTACCTGTTAATTCTCTGAATATTGAGCGATAAATTCACTATTTGAGACCCTCTCGGCGCGCTTAACGGTCGAAATCCCAGGTCGCAGATAATCTTCACCCCCGTGGCTACTAATGAAGAAGGCGTGCAAGATTCCTATACCGCCAAAGATCTAGCCGTATTAGAGGGCCTCGACGCCGTTCGCAAGCGCCCAGGTATGTATATCGGTTCAACTGATTCCCGCGGTTTAATGCACTGTCTCTGGGAAATTATCGATAACGCAGTTGATGAATCACTCGCTGGTTATTGCAAGAAAATTGATATCAACCTTGAAGCCGATGGTTCGGTAGAAGTTCACGACGATGGTCGCGGTATTCCAGTTGATAAAGAACCAAAGACTGGCCTAACTGGTGTTGAAGTTGTTCTAACAAAATTACATGCTGGCGGAAAATTCGGTGGCGGTTCATATGCGGCCTCCGGTGGTCTGCACGGTGTTGGTGCATCAGTTGTTAATGCTTTAGCTGAACGTCTTGATGCCGAAGTAGATCGCAATGGCAAGATTTACTGGATGTCATTTAAGCGCGGCGTTGCCGGCATCTTCGAAGGCGAAGGCCCAAAGGCAACATTTACACCAGCATCAGGTTTGCGCACAATTGGTAAAGTTTCGGCAAAGGTAACTGGCACTCGCATTAAGTGGTGGAGTGATCGCCAGATTTTCCTCAAGGATGCCGAACTAGATATTGAAGAAATTTATGCTCGTGCGCGCCAAACTTCTTATTTGGTGCCTGGTTTAACGCTAATTGTTAATGACAATCGCACGAAGACAAAGACAACTGAAACTTTTTATCATAAAGGCGGAATTTCGGAATACTGCGAATTCTTGCAACCAGACCAGGGCATTGGCGAAGTAATTCGCTTAACTGGTTCGGGCCACTATCAAGAAACTGTGCCAGTTCTAGATGATCAAGGCCATATGGTTTCAACCGAAGTTGAGCGCGATATGTTGGTTGATATCGCCCTTAAGTGGGGCAATGAGTTTGCCAATACCAATCGCTCATTCGTAAACATCATTGCAACGCCAAAGGGTGGAACGCACATGACTGGCTTCGAGAAGGCGCTGACCAAAGCCTTTAACGAGACCCTGCGCAGCACTGGAACGCTTAAGAAGAACGAAGCCGATGTAATTAAAGATGACATCCTCGAAGGTCTGACATCGGTTGTGACAGTTCGTATGTCAGAACCACAGTTCGAAGGACAGACTAAAGAAGTTCTCGGCACATCAGCTGCTGCCCGAATTGTTGGTGAAGTTGTTGCCGAAGAGCTAAAGAAATTCTTTTCCACAACTAAGCGCATCGATAAGGCCAATGGCCGTTTGATCCTTGAAAAAGTTGCTGGCGCATCACGTACTCGTATTTCAGCTCGAGCACATAAGGATCTGCAGCGTCGCAAGAACGCACTTGAATCATCTTCGCTTCCAACCAAGCTTTCTGATTGTCGTTCGGAAGATGTAAATCGCACCGAACTATTTATCGTTGAGGGCGATTCCGCACTCGGAACCACAAAGGCTGCGCGTAACTCAGAATTCCAAGCAATTTTGCCGATTCGCGGAAAGATTCTGAACGTTCAGAAAGCATCACTTTCGCAGATGCTCGATGACAAGGAATGCGGCTCAATCATTCAGGTAATTGGCGCCGGCTCTGGTCGTTCCTTCGAACTAGTTGATGCTCGCTACGGCCGCATTATCTTGATGTCAGATGCTGATGTTGACGGTGCGCACATTCGTTGCTTACTTCTTACTCTGCTATATCGCTACATGCGCCCGCTAATCGATGCTGGCCGGGTATTTGCCGCGATCCCACCACTACACCGCATTGAAACTATGGGTGGCGGCGGTAAAAAAGGTGAATACATTTATACCTATTCAGACGATGAAATGAAGAAGGTAACAGCTGAACTAATTAAGGCTGGCAGGAAATGGAAAGAGCCGATTCAGCGCTATAAGGGCCTTGGCGAAATGGACGCTGATCAGCTTCGCGAAACCACAATGGATCCAGATGCCCGCACATTACGTCGCATCACTGTGACCGATGGCGCAGCAGCTGAGGCAATGTTTGAACTGCTAATGGGTAGCGATGTTGCACCACGTAAAGATTTCATTGCTAACGCCGAGATAGATCGCGACAGCATCGACGCTTAGTTAAGAGTTTCCGGAAGTGGTACTTACGACTTCAAATATTCAGGCTTGTTGAGCCGAGACTAATCCTTACTTAGCCTGGCATTTCTTTGGTGCCACGCTCTTGGTCTTCAAATTAAATACGGTGTACAAGTTCGTGGTGGGATCGGAGACTATGCACGCGTATCGAGTTAATACATCTTTACTACTTACCTTTGGCTTTGTTATGTTAAAGGTGAAGGTGCGTCTGCTGTAATCTGAAATAGTGGTTGAGATCGAATACTTTTCATATTTATCACCAGAGTAGTTCTGCTGTGGAACTTCTAGCTCGATTAGACACTTTCCGGCCACTAAACCTCGCAAGTTCAGGATTTCAGGTTCATTGACAGATTGTTTAATTGAGCAGATTTTAGGAGTCAAAGACCTATAACCTTTTGCCAGCGTTAGGACATCTCCGGCAGGAATCACTAGGGTATATTTTTTATCTTTTAACCACTCCCAAAGCGGTAGATGTAGC
>CANHRM010000048.1 GCA_947463725.1 Actinomycetota bacterium
TAACTAAAGTAAAAATTACCGCCATCAACGGCGTGAAGTAAGGGAGCGCAGAAATGGCAAGTAAGAAGGGTGTCTCCTCGACACGTAACGGTCGCGATTCAAATCCACAGTACTTAGGCATCAAGCGTTTTGGTGGTCAGCTAGTAAACAGTGGTGAAATTCTTGTTCGTCAACGCGGTACTCACTTTCACCCAGGCAAGAACGTTGGCCGCGGTAAAGATGACACCCTGTTCGCTCTAGCTGCTGGTGCAGTTGAGTTCGGTAAGGCTCGTGGTCGTCGCGTTGTAAACGTGGTTCCTGTAGCTTAATTTTCGGTTCTCATAAAAGAGCGAGCCGCACGTATGCGTGGCTCGCTTTTTTAATTCCATTAAGTATTTCAAGATAGTTTTACCAGAGTAAGGAGTAGCAATGACAACATTCGTTGATCGTGTAACTCTTTATGCCGCTGCCGGAAAAGGAGGCGATGGTTGTGTATCTGTTAAGCGCGAAAAATTTAAGCCACTCGGTGGTCCAGATGGCGGTAATGGTGGACGCGGTGGCGATGTAATTCTGGTCGTTGATCCAGATGTAACTACGCTGCTTGATTTTCACCACTCACCACATCGTCGCGCAACTTCTGGACATCAAGGTTATGGCGATCGTAAAGATGGTGTTTACGGAACCGATTTAATTCTCGGCGTACCAAATGGCACCGTTATCTATGATGATCGCGGAAATCAGTTAGCTGACTTAGTTGGTACCGGTACTACATTTATTGCAGCTCAAGGTGGCTTTGGTGGTCTAGGCAACCTGGCACTCTCATCTTCTAAGCGTCGTGCACCAGGTTTCGCACTCCTTGGCGAACCAGGCGAAGAACGCACACTTCAGCTAGAACTTAAAAGCGTTGCTGATATCGCACTAGTTGGTTATCCAAGTGCTGGTAAATCTTCATTGATTGCAGCTATTTCTGCGGCTCGGCCAAAGATTGCCGAGTATCCATTTACAACTTTGGTTCCAAACCTTGGCGTAGTCAATGCAGGAGACACTCGTTTCACTGTTGCAGATGTACCAGGTTTAATTCCAGGAGCCAGCCAAGGTAAAGGTTTAGGTCTTGAATTCTTACGTCACGTTGAACGCTGCGTTGCACTTGTTCACGTTCTCGATTGCGGCACTCTTGAAACAGATCGTAATCCGATTCAAGATCTCGAAGTTATCGAAGCTGAACTTGCCGAATATGGTGGTCTTGAAGATCGCCCACGCATTATTGCGCTAAATAAAATTGATATTCCAGATGGCGCTGCAATGGCTGACATGGTTGCCGATACTTTGCGCGAAAAAGGTTACGAGGTTTATCCAGTTTCAGCGGCAAGTCGTGAAGGTCTAACGAATTTAACTTATGCCATGGCTCGATTGATTCAAGCTTCTCGTGCATCAATGGCGAAAGAAGAGCGCACTCGAATTATTTTGCGCCCAACTGCAGTTGATGATTCTGGATTCACAGTTAAAGCTAATGAAGATGGTTCGTTCACTGTGCGCGGTGCCAAAGTTGTTCGTTGGGTTCGTCAAACAAACTTTAAGAACGCCGAAGCAATCGGTTACTTAGCTGATCGTTTGGCACAACTAGGCGTTGAAAAAGAACTTTACAAAAAAGGCGCAGTTGCCGGCAGTGAAGTCCGTATTGGTTCTGGCGAAAACGAAGTGGTATTTGATTGGGAGCCAACGATTGAAGCTGGCGCTGAACAACTTGCTGGTCATTTGCATCGCCGTGGCGAGGATTCCCGCCTGGAAACCACATGGAAACCAGTTAATCGAATCGATGATGTGCTCAGCGAAGATGAAATCGCCAAGCAGTGGGAGTACAACGTTTCTGACCCGCACAACCCTAAAATTGCAGATGTCGTAGATATTGAACTAGCTCAATTGGATGGAGATGATGAGTGATGGCCCGAAACTCAATCGCCAGCGCCAAGCGCATTGTTATCAAGATTGGCTCTTCATCTCTAACCGGTAACGCCGGGTCGGCTCTAGATCCAGCTGCCGTAGAAAAAATTGTTGAAATTGTCGCTGCCGCAAAAGCTCGCGGTGCTGAAGTTCTAGTTGTTTCTTCTGGTGCAATCGCAGCTGGCTTAGCTCCACTTGGTTTAACTGCTCGTCCAAAAGACTTAGCTACACAACAAGCAGCAGCCTCTGTTGGCCAAGGGCTACTAATTCATCGTTATTCCGAAAGTTTTGCCAAGCACTCAATTACTGCTTCACAAGTTTTGATTACAACTGAAGATATTGTGCGACGCGTTCATTATCAGAATGTTCAACGTACACTTTTTAAGTTGCTGCAGTTAGGTGTTGTGCCAATTATCAATGAGAACGACTCTGTCGGCACGCAAGAAATTCGTTTTGGCGATAACGATCGTCTGGCCGCACTTGTTGCACTGTTGATCGATGCAGATTTATTAGTTCTAGTTTCTGATATTGACGCGCTATATGACGCACCTCCAACACAGGCTGGCGCAAAAGCAATTCTTCAAGTTACTGACTTTGCTGATATCGCAGCCATTGAAGTTGGTGGCGCAGGTTCAGCCGGTGTTGGTAGCGGAGGAATGGTTACCAAGATTGAAGCTGCCCGCATTGCAACTGGTGCGGGTATTTCGATGCTACTAACTTCACTTGAACAAGCCTCACAATCTATTGCCGGCGCTGAACTCGGCACTTATTTTCATGGCCATGAGCGCAAAACAACTTCGCGTTTACTTTGGTTAGCTCATGCCGCAACGCCACAAGGCAAGTTAATTCTCGATGCCGGAGCAGTTAAAGCAATTTGCGAACGCGGCACTTCTCTGTTGCCAGCCGGCGTAACTGCAGTTGAAGGAACCTTCATCGCAGGGGATACCGTTGAATTAGTTGGGCCAGATAGCAAAGTATTTGCACGTGGTTTAGTTGCATTTGATGCAGTCGAATTACCGGTAATGCTTGGCCGCTCAACTAAAGAATTAGCTGCGGCGTTAGGGCCAGAGTACGAACGCGAATTAGTACATCGCGACGACCTGGTACTTCTGTAGGCTTTAGCTATGAGTGCCACAACAACTGTCGCTGCATTAGCTGATCTCGCGCGCACTGCTGCGCGCACGTTAACAACGGCAACTGGTGCCGAGCGAGCAGCAGCCCTTAACAACATTGCTGATGAGATTGAAGCTCGTAGTGCTGAGATTCTGGCTGCAAACAAAGTAGATATTGATCGTGGCATTGCCGAAGGCATGCATCCACAATTGCAAGATCGTTTGCTGCTTACCGCCGAACGCGTTAAAGGTATTGCCAATGGTGCGCGCCAAGTTGCAGCGCTAGAAGATCCACTTGGAAATGTATTGCGTGAGCGCACTCTGCCCAATGGTCTGCATCTAAAGCAGATTTCAGTTCCATTCGGCGTAATCGGGATGGTTTATGAAGCTCGCCCAAATGTGACCGTAGATGCGGCAGTTATTTTATTGATGTCAGGTAATGCTGCGTTGTTACGTGGTTCATCAACTGCAGCCAGTAGCAATGCGATTTTGCTTGAAGTTATGCGTAGCGCGTTAACTAAAACCAAGATTTCGCCAGATGTGCTGCAGTTAGTGCCATCTGATGACCGCGATACTGTGAAAGCGCTATTAAACGCCAGGGGCAAAGTTGATCTAGTAATTCCACGCGGAAGTGCTGCACTTATTCGCATGGTGGTCGATGAATCTAGTGTGCCAACTATTGAAACTGGCGCTGGTGTTTGCCATGTTTATGTCGACGAATTTGCCGATCTTGCAAAAGCGCTTCCAATTTTGATTAACTCAAAATGTCATCGCCCAAGTGTTTGTAATGCCGCTGAGACACTTTTGGTTCATGAGGCAATTGCCACACAATTTTTGCCAACCGCTCTGCAAGGGCTTCACGATGCCGGTGTTAAATTAAATGTGGATGCGCAAACATTGGCCATAGCTAATGAGTTAAAGATTCCAGCTACGTTGGCCACTGAAGAAAATTGGTCAACTGAATACGGAATCCTCGAGATGAATGTCGGGGTAGTGGCCAGTGTTGATACTGCTGCTGATCACATTACGAAATACGGCACTCAGCACACCGAATCAATCGTTTCGGAATCAGATGCAGCAGTGCAGCGTTTTATCGCACTCTCAGATTGCGCCGCAGTCATGATCAATACCAGTACTCGTTTTACCGATGGCGAACAGATGGGCTTTGGCGCCGAAATCGGAATTAGCAATCAGAAACTTCATGCCCGTGGCCCAATGGGTCTAGAAGCTATGACTACAACCACCTGGATCGTCACTGGCGACGGTCAAATCCGCCA
>CANHRM010000049.1 GCA_947463725.1 Actinomycetota bacterium
CGCTGTTATGGGTGCTGCAATGAAACCCGTATCAGCTAAGCGCGCGACATCTAATTGGCCTACTGCAACTAATTTTGCAGCTTATGCCAATTTTTATGCCGGATCCGGGTCTGCTGGAGGTTCATTCGAATAACATCGAATAAGCCAAACAAGGGCCCTAATCCAAAAGGATTAAGGGTCCTTTTTCTTTATCCCGACAACTACCCATACAAGAGAAAGACAAACAAAGGAAAGAAGGTGAGAACCATGAGCGTTCTCTTCAGCGAACTACTAGTACCAGGTTGGGCCGAAAGCGGCGAAAAGATTGGTCTCGGTGATATCACCGGAACATATGGCAATCCGATCGCTAATGCTTTGCCATGCCACGGTGCAGAACCTGAAACCTTCTTCTCTGATGCCGAAGCAGATATCAAAGCTGCTAAAGCGTTATGTGGTGAGTGTCCAGTGCGAGCCAAGTGTTTATCTGGCGCGCTCTCACGTCAGGAGCCAGTGGGTGTTTGGGGCGGCGAACTATTCGAAGATGGTGTGGTTATCCAAGCAAAGCGCAAAGCTGGGCGACCAAGAATCGCTGCTTAAATATTTGACGAGTGCTGCTTAATTAGTCACTAATAGAAAAAGACCCCGCCATTTTTGGCGGGGTCTTTTTTATAGCTCAATTTATTGCGGCTTTCCGACGAATCAAAAGAGTATCTTATTAAGGGCTAGCGGGTGCGATCTCGGGGAACCAAGAGAGCGCTTCGTCGCGTGGGTCCACTTTGCTTTTATAACCCTAAGTAATTCTCTGGAGTAACCCCATACGTAAATCTTTTGGCATACCCTTATCAAATGAGTTGGTCAAAAAATCTTGATAAAAGTGAGTCAGTCGTCTTTTTAGTCGGCGCGGCAATCGCAGTAATAGCTATCAAAACCGAGCCCGATGGAAACCTACTTGTAACCACTACCTGTTTTCTATTTGGCGGCACATTCGCCCTTATTGCATGGAAGATCTTGAAGAAAATAATAAATTTATAAAAACTTTTGCTTAAATATTTGCGGGTGCGATCTCGGGGAACCAAGAGAGCGCTTCATCGCGGAATTTGCCCTCGGCTTCTAATTGGCAGAAAATGCCAGTAGTGCCGAGGGTTACGCGATGGATCAAAACATATTCAGCTGGCAGATTTAATTGGAAACCGATCTTGGCAGTTGGATTACGAGGGTCGCCAACGCGAGCGCTTTGATCGCGGAGCCATTCACGGGAGTACTTAAATACTTCAGTTCTAAGCGGCTCAACTAGTGGCACTAGGTATTCGAGCACCAGATTTGGGTCAACATCGACATCGGCCAAGATGAAACCATCTTTTTTAAAGCCTTCATAAAGTGCGACTGCGTCGTCATCGAGCGCGTGCTTGAGCAAATTCTTCATTGGTTCTGGAAAACCACCAGGTAATCGGTTGCAGGCACCGAAGTCGAGCACGCCTAAACGACCATCGGCGAGTAAACGGAAGTTGCCGGGGTGTGGATCAGCGTGCAGTAGGCCAGCGCGATCAGGGGAGGTGAAGTGGAAACGAGCCAACTTCATGCCGGCATTGTTGCGTTGCTCTTGGGTGCCACTAGCGATGATCTTTGAAAGCGGGGTGCCCTCAAGCCATTCACTAACTAATACGCGATCAGATGCCATCACAACTTTTGGAATCGCAATATCTGGATCATTTTCATAAACTTCAGAATATTTTTGTTGTGCTTCTGCTTCATAACGGTAATCAACTTCTTCAATAATGCGCGCACGAAGTTCTTCGAGCAACGGTTTCATATCTAAACCGGGCATTACAAGTTGGAAAATTTTTGCAAAACGTTGAATCTGATTTAGATCTGAGATCAAAGCTTCAGCAGCACCTGGGTATTGAATCTTTACCGCAACGGCTCGACCATCTTTCCAAGTTGCTTTATGAACTTGGCCGATCGATGCTGATGCAGTTGGTTTATCTTCGAAGTTAGCGAAGTTATCGCGCCAATCTTCACCTAACTCTTTAGCTAAAACTTTGTGCACTACACGTGTTGGTAGTGGTGGAGCTGACTCTTGTAACTTAGTAAGAGTTTCGCGATATGGCTTAGCAATTTCTTCAGGAAGGGCAGCTTCGAAAACAGAGAGCGCTTGGCCGAATTTCATCGCGCCACCTTTTAGTTCACCTAAAACTTTAAATACTTGTTCGGCAGTTTTCTCTTGGATCTCACTAAAGACCATGCTTCCCGATTGCCCAACAAGCTGGCGACCAAAACCAAGTGCACTACGACCGGCAATCCCAACTGGAATAGAAATCATCTTGGCGGTACGCGCCGTTGTTGATTTCGGGATCTCAGTTTCGAAGTTGCTCACTGGGTAATTCTGGCTAATGAATCAAATAAATGCACTTCGAAATTGACTAGCGCACATCGAAATTACCAGGTACACCCGCAGGCAGGGTTGATTGCATATGCGATGTGTTGGGGATTACATGGCCGCGCAGTATCGAGCAAGATTTGGGTGCCGATTAATTCGCTAAATCCAGTATCCAGAAAGTTCAGAACTGATTGAGCAATCAGGCCTGCGATTTGGGCAGTGGCTGCGATATTTAATTGTTGAACAGGGGCAAATGATCTAGCTTGATTGATCTGATTTAGAAGTGGTAAATGTTCTAGTTGGTCTAATTCAATGCACCTATTGCACGGGCTTTTGCCCGGAATCACTAGCGGCCCAATTCGTATTGTGGTTGCATCAAGTGCGCTAATAAATAAGTGCGGCAAGTTAGAACTCAGCAAAGTACTGATTTTGGCTGGGTCTGGTGCACCAAAAATAATTGTTAAGTAACTTTCAATCTCTACATTCTTTGAAATAGGAAAGAGCGATAAGTTGCGAGCGAGTTCGCAGATACGATTATTTAAATTCATGCCCAGATCACTAATTGTGAAAACACCGGTTCCCAAGTCGCGGGCAGTGATGTCTCGTTGCAGATTACTTAGCGCCAAAGTTGTTTGGGAAACTCCGCTGGCCAACAAAATTGTTAAGAGTGAAGTCGCTAATCGGTCATCACCACAAATATCAATAGCTACATTTTGTCTCTGACTTAAGGTGGTAACGCCAGCATCGATGATTCCGGATTGCCAAGTTATCTGACCGAGCTCGGGTGCGATGCGTTCTTGCAATTGCAGGTAGGCAACATCTTGGCTCTGGTCTTGCGAAAATGTTTTGCGATTAGTTTTTTCGGAATGAAAGCGATCGGCCAAAACGACTGGCTTGGCAATTTGGTCGATCAAGTTGGCAGCGACTAACTCATCACAGATTTTGGTCACGACTTCAAAAGGTGCCCCGGTCTTGATGCTGATTTCAAAGCAAGTTAGCGAGCCCACGAAATTGGCCAAGATGGCAGCAGCCCCTGGGTGACTGATTTGAATACCTGAGCTAGCGTGCCCGATGAAATGTGATTGCGGCTCGGTGTTATTGATCGCGGTAACGATTGCCCCAGTTTTCAGACGAGGCTTGATTTCAGAGATTTCAATTGCTGAATTAGTTGTCATTGGCGCAGAGTGCGCGTATTTGAATTCGGCTATTCGGGCTAAGTGAAATTCTGCGCAGAACTCTCAGATTTCTTACTGGAAGTTAGTGCGAATGGCTCGCAGAGTCAGGTGCCGCGAATTTAGTGAATCGGCTAAGCAAAGCAAACGACCCGCAACGATGTTCTCGCTGCGGGTCGTTCGGTAAAACTTTTATTGATGAAAAATTACTGAGCTTTGCCAAGGATGCGATTGACCTTGGTGCCACAGACTGGGCAAATGCCCTGTGCCATGCGACGACCAGAGTCGGAAACCTTTACAGTTCCTTCAAAATCACGCTTCTCTTTGCACTTAACGCAGTAA
>CANHRM010000050.1 GCA_947463725.1 Actinomycetota bacterium
ACGGTAAAACACTTTCGAGCCCCCCACCGGAATCGAACCGGTGACCTTTTCCTTACCATGGAAACGCTCTACCGACTGAGCTAGGGGGGCGTTGATCAGTCCCTGAGCGTACAGGCTCAAACGGTAAATCGAAAAATGGTTCGTTATTGGGCGAATCCATACCTATTTATAAGGCGGGATCTAGCGCAATCTTACCCGTTGTTTGGCGAGCCAGCATTGCTCGGTGAGCATCGGCTGCTTTAGATAGCGGGAACGTGGCACCGATTACTGGGTGCAATTTTCCGGCAATTACCAATTGGAAAAGTTCGTTAATTACATCATTCATCATCTCTTTTTTGCCGAAGCAATGTGAGAGCCAAAAACCAGTGATCGTTTTACTACCACCCATTAATACCGCTGGGTTAATTGAAGTAGGCGGCGTACGTGAAGCCATGCCATAGGTAATTAATCGACCAAATGGAGCTAAAACAGCCAAGCTGGCATCGAAAGTTTTTCCGCCGACCATTTCGAGAATCAAATCAACTGGCTTGCCTTCATTTGCCGCCAACATAGCTGCAGCTAAATCTTCGACATTAGCATCGATAGTTACATCAGCACCAAGTTTTTTAGCTAGGGCTGCTTTTTCTGAGGACGAAGTAACTGCTATTACTTTCGCGCCCCAAAGTTTAGCTAATTGAATTGCGATAGTGCCAACGCCACCAGCCGCAGCATGAACAACTACAGTCTCGCCAGCTTTAACATGACCAACTGTTTTTAAAATATGCCAAGCAGTACTTCCTTGTACCAACATGCAAAGTGCTTGTTGATCAGAAACACCAGTTGGAACTTCAATCATGGCGCGTGGATGCACTGCTGCTAATTGCGCATATCCCCCAGCACCTACTGGCGCTAACACGCGGCGACCATCGGCAGTTGTTCCTACCACTTCGATGCCCGGAACTAACGGCAACTCTTGTTTTGATAAATAACTATTTTCAGTTTGATGAGTATCGGCATAATTGATTCCGATCGCGGTAACGGTAATCAACTCTTCGCTACCTTTTGCAATTGGATCAGCTAAATCGAGATATTCCATGACCTCTGGGCCGCCAAATTTTGTAATCTGAATAGCTTTCATTTAATTACTCCCCCTACCGCAGCATCTAGTTCGGCAACTATAATTTTATTCATCTGCAACATTGCTTCCATCGCCGCCTTTGCTTTTATTGGATCTGGGTTTGAGAGAACTTCGCCAAGTCGCTTTGGCACTATCTGCCATGACAGCCCCCATTTATCTTTTAACCAACCGCAGCGACTTTCTTCGCCGCCATCAGCCGTTAGTGCATTCCAATACATATCGACTTCAGCTTGATCTGCGCACTCGACAAAAAGTGAAATAGCTGGCGTGAATTCAAAGTGTGGTCCGCCATTTAGTGCGAAAAATTCGCGGCCGGCTACTGTAAAAGTTAGCGAGAAAACATCGCCACTTACTGGGCTGCGATTAACATCTTTAATCTCAGAGTTTGGAATCAGCGAGGTATAAAACTCCGCTGCCGTAAGTGCATCTTTATCAAACCAAAGAAATGGCGTTACTGAAGTCATGTGCTGAGCCTAACCCAGTCGCAATCAGTCTGCGAATGCCTGCCATTTGCAACTAGACACCATTGCTTAGGCCTGATTACGCTTCAGCACAGATTCATAAGGTAAACCCACGAAATGGAGCTAATGTGAAGAAGCAGACCAGTTTATTTTTAGCACTTGTAGTTGCAAGCTCGCTTGCGATTACCGGATGTGGATCAAAGTCAGAAACTACGGATAGCGCAACTTCAGCATCATGCGCGAAAGCTGATTTAGCAACAGTTGCATCTGGCAAGTTAACAATTGCAACAGGTGAACCTGCTTACTATCCATGGATTCTTGATGACAAGCCAGAAACCGGAACTGGTTTCGAAGGTGCAGTCGCATATGCAGTTGCAAAGCAACTTGGTTTTAGCAATGACGAAGTAACTTGGGTTCGCACCACATTTGATGGCGCTGTAACACCTGGCGAAAAGAACTTTGACTTCAACTTGCAGCAATTCTCGATCACTCCAGATCGTCAGAAAGTTGTTGACTTCTCATCTCCTTACTACACCGCTCCACAAGCAATCGTTTCTTACGAAGGCAGCAAGATTGCCGGAAAAACTTCGATCGCAGAGCTAAAGAACGCAAAGCTTGGCGCTGCAGTTGGCACAACTTCACTTGATGCAATTGAAAACCAAATCGGTATTAAGCCTCAGGTATTTAATGACAATGCCGCTGGTGTATCAGCTCTTAAGAATGGTCAGATCGATGGCTTGGTAGTAGATCTGCCAACCGCGTTCTACCTATCTGGTGTTGAAATCGATAAGGGCATCATTGTTGGTCAGCTTCCATCAACTGGATCTGGCGATCAATTCGGTCTCTTGCTTTCAAAGGACAGCAAACTGACTGCTTGCGTAACTGCAGCAGTTGATGCAATTACTGCTGACGGAACCCTCGCTGCAATCACTGAAAAGTGGCTTGCAACTGAGACAGGCGCAGCAGTTCTAAAGCCATAAGTTCAGTCCATTTACGAGTAGTTTGGCGACCATGTTGAACGGTCCAGACCAGCAAGCATGGTCGCCAAGCTCTCGTGAACTTGAGCGTCGGAATGCCAGGCGCCAGATTTCTCGTAAGCAATTCACGATTGCCGGCATCTCTAGTGTTTTAGTCCTGGGCGCCTTATATGCCTTGATTATTACTTCCCCTGGTTGGCAGGTTGTTAAAGCTACTTTCTTCGATCTTGATTACGGCCGTGAAGTTCTGCCCACAGTGTTACGTGGTTTAGTCGTAAACATTCAGCTTTCATTTATTGGTGGCTTCTTTATCGCAGTTATTGCACTCTCACTTGCCTTAATTCGCACTACTAAATCACCGGCACTAACGCCGTTTAGATTCTTAGCAACTGCCTACGTTGATATTTTCCGCGGCGCTCCCCTCTTGCTGATTATTTTGTTAGTTGGTTTTGGAGTTCCAGCTCTTCGTTTAGCTGGATTAACTAGCAATGTAATTGTGCTCGGAACTGTTGCTGTTGTTCTTACTTATTCGGCCTATGTTGCTGAAGTTATTCGCTCGGGCATCATGTCGATTCATCCAAGCCAGCGAGCTGCAGCCAGATCACTCGGCTTAACTTCGGAACAAACTATGCGCTTTGTGGTCCTGCCCCAAGCTATTAAACGAGTAATTCCGCCGCTACTAAATGATTTTGTATCACTTTTGAAAGATACTGGTTTAGTTTCAATTCTCGGCGTAACCGATGCAGTACGAGCTGCCCAAATTAACGCTAGCCGTACTTTCAACTACACCCCATATGTGGTCTCTGCCATCTTGTTCTTGCTAATCACAATTCCATTAACTAGATACATAGATCGCGTAATTCGCCGTAGTAGCGCCAAGCAGAATTCTGAAGGTGCAATCTAATGAGTAACGTTCTAGAGCTAGTTAATGTGCGCAAATCATTTGATAGTGAACTTGTTTTAAATGACTTATCGCTAACTGTTAAAGAACATACTGCCACTGTTTTAATTGGTGCATCTGGTTCAGGAAAATCAACACTTCTGCGCTGCATTAACTTGCTAGAAACTATCGATGATGGCCAGATCTTTCTCGATGGCCAAGAAATCTCTGACCCACTAATCAGCGTTGATGAAGTAAGACGCAAGCTAGGCATGGTTTTTCAATCATTTAACTTATTTCCACATAAAACCGTGCTCGAAAACATCACGCTGTCACCAATCAAAGTGCACGGAATTGCGCCCGATCAAGCTCGTGAGCAAGCTATGGTGCTGCTGAAGCGCTTTGATTTAGCCGATAAAGC